>JBCBSJ010000065.1:0-23595 GCA_039819245.1 Cyanobacteria bacterium J06638_20 | reverse complement strand
GAAATTGGAAAGAACACCTGTGTCTTCGAATATGACGATGAAATTGTTCTTTTAGACGCGGGGCTGGCTTTCCCCACAGACGGAATGCATGGGGTCAACATTGTGCTGCCCGACATGACCTACCTGCGCGACAACCGTGACAAAATTAAGGGCATGATTGTCACCCACGGGCATGAAGATCACATTGGCGGTATTGCCTTTCACCTGCGCCAGTTTGACATTCCTGTGATGTATGGGCCACGCCTGGCGATGTCGCTGTTGCATGACAAGTTGGAAGAAGCTGGCGTTGTTGATCGTACCGACATGCGTACAGTGCGCCCACGTGAAGTTGTGCGGATCGGGAAGTATTTTCTGGTGGAATATATCCGTAATACCCACTCCATGGCCGACAGCTTCTCCGTGGCCATTCATACCCCCATGGGTTTGGTGATTCATACTGGAGACTTCAAGTTCGATTTCACCCCCGTCGATGGATATAACTTTGACGTGCAACGGCTGGCCGTGCATGGCGTACGTGGTGTCCTCTGCCTATTCAGCGATTCCACCAACTCTGAAGTACCGGGACATACCCCATCTGAGCGGGCAGTGTTTCCGAATTTGGATCGCGCTTTTGCAGAAGCTGATGATATTGGTGGACGCCTGCTGGTTACAACCTTTGCTTCTTCAGTTCACCGAGTCAACATGATTCTGGAGCTAGCTAAGAAGCACAAGCGCAAGGTGGCAGTACTCGGACGCTCCATGTTGAACGTCATTGCCCACGCTCGCGAATTGGGCTATGTCAAGTGCGAAGACGACTTGTTTGTGCCACTCAACATGATTAAGAAGCTGCCCGATCGCGACGTACTCATTCTCACCACCGGGTCGCAAGGGGAACCGATGGCCGCCCTGACTCGCATTGCTAATGGGTCTCACAAGCAGGTGCAAATTAAGGGAGGGGATACAGTTGTTTTCTCGGCCAACCCCATTCCCGGTAACACCATTGCGGTAGTCAACACCATCGACAAACTGATGATGCAGGGCGCCAATGTTATCTACGGAAAACAGCGTGGCATTCATGTTTCGGGACATGGCGCCCAGGAAGATCAAAAGCTGATGTTGGCGCTGACCCGACCTAAGTTTTTCTTGCCCGTTCACGGTGAACACCGAATGCTCGTCAAGCATGGCCAGACAGCTCAGAGCATGGGTGTTCCTGCTGAGAACATGGTGATTATCGACAATGGCGACATTGTGGAACTGACACCCGATTCCATCCAGGCATCTGGTAAGGTGCCGTCGGGTATCGAGCTGGTGGATTCTTCTCGCTCTGGTGTTGTGCGCGACCAGGTGTTGAAAGAGCGGCAACAGATGGCGGGCGATGGCATTGTGACGATCGCTGCTACTGTCGGTATCGACGGGGCATTGGCCGCAAAACCCGAAATGCACCTGCGGGGCGTTGTGACCAGTGCGGAGCGATTGCACCTAGAAGAAAAAGTCATGCAAACTTTAGAATCGGCGCTGAAGGCTTACTGGCCTGAGGTTGCCCCGAGCTATGGCAACGGCAACGTCGAGGTAGATTGGGCAAGACTCAAGGCTACGCTCGAAACTGAACTGCGCCGTCTCTTCCGGCGGGAGTTGAAAAGTAGCCCGATGTTGGTCTTCCTAATGCAAACGCCAGTGGAGTCGACCCGAGCCAAGCGGCGGCGATCGCTCGAAGCCGCTAAAGTAGCCTCGTGATCTATCCCTCTTTAATGACTCTAGGCGGAGGAAAGGTTTTGCCGTGAGGTAAAAGGGGCACCTCGGAATTGATTCATGTACCGTATGAGCGTCTGCAACCCCTGCTCCAACTCGTGAATTGGAAACACCGTCCCCTCCGGACGCATGGGAGGTGTGTGCAAGGTGACCATCAAATAGGCACTCATGACACTTTCCCACCATTTTTCAATCGGCGCATAGTCTGTCATTCGAAAGTCCGCCCATCCCAGTTCGTTTTTGCTTTGCTTGAACCCATATTCCACCCAGTTTCTTAACCCATAAAGGTCTCCTACTTGTTTATGGAAAATGCTCTCTACCCGCGTCATCACCATCCAGGTCGAAGCCGCGGGGAGGGTTTCTTTATCCGTGGTCAGTTACCAGTAGCGTTGGGCACCGCGCGTGCCATAAATGATCTCTCGGATAAGCGTATTTCGCTGCGCCCATCACTAAACTTGCGCTCAGACCGACGCCAACGATTGCCCCGCACCCGTTGCTCCTGGGGCAGTAATACCAATTCGCTAAGAACCCGCTACAGATCATTTTTTGAAAGCCGCGCACTGTGCGGCTTTCAAAAAATGATCTGGTTTTGGTTTTGGTATAATACCGCATCCCTAAGTACAGGACGAACGACCAAACCTATGTTCAAGGAGCTTCATGCATCAAGTTGAGGACGGTGTTGAGGAGTTGGTTGGGTTGGATGGGGCGAGAGAGGCGGGCATCACACTTAGCGGCCATCTTTCTGATGGGATCTTCGGAGTTAGCATTGGCATTACTTTTGGGAATGACGGCCAGCAACTTAAGGTGGTGGGTGGCGGGGTTGCGCCGCAGCTGGCGAATGAGTTCATCACCCGCGCAGTTGGGAGCATCAACGCCGATCAACACGGCGTCGGGTTGAAGCATCTCGATTTGCGACATCGCAGTGGAGGCTTCTAGCAGCCAGATCAATTGATAGCCTGCCGTGGTTAGCATGTCGCAAATGATATTGGCACTTTCCTCATGATTTTCCACAAGGATCAGCCGCTTTTGGGACGGATCGGGAAGCAGGTCTGAAGGGGAGGTGCTGGTATCAGTGGCGGGTAATTCGGTACAGTTGGGGATTTGCACAGTGAAAAGAGTACCGATACCAACGGTGGAATCTACGGAAATTTGTCCACTATGCAGCTCGACCAGTTGCTTGGTCAGGGCTAGCCCCAACCCTGTGCCCTGGTACATACGCTGGTAGGAGCCATCCAATTGTTGGAAGCGCTGGAAGATGAGGTCTAGCTTTTCGGTGGGGATGCCAATTCCCGTATCTTTGACCTGGAAGACGACACCCGTATTTTCTGTTGAGACGCGCAGAGTGACTTGACCGTTGCTGGGGGTGAATTTGATAGCGTTGCTGAGGAGGTTGAGCAGGATTTGTTGCAAGCGATAGG
Source organism: Cyanobacteria bacterium J06638_20 (assembly GCA_039819245.1). Taxonomy (GTDB): domain Bacteria; phylum Cyanobacteriota; class Cyanobacteriia; order Elainellales; family Elainellaceae; genus Vacuolonema. The sequence continues at coordinate 20,449 of JBCBSJ010000065.1, read as the reverse complement.
GGTCGGCAACGAATCGATCGCGCCCCACTTCAATTTGCAGATCCAAATTCAGCTTTACCTTGCGGTTATTAGCGATCGCCTGCATCGGCTTCAAGGCCTGCTGCGCTAGCAGCGTGAGCGAGAACTCCGACGGTTTTAGGGAGACATTGCCCGACTCAAGCTGCGATAGGTCGAGGATGTCGTTAACCAGTTCTAGCAAATGCTGACCGCTATCGTAGATGGTTTGGATGAAGCCCCGCTGGCGCTCGTTAAGTTCGCCCAACGACCACCGTAGTAGCGTTGCCGACATGCCGATGATGGCCGTGAGGGGCGTCCGTAGTTCATGGCTGACGGCGGCGATAAACTCGCTTTTTGCTTGATTTGATGCCTCCGCTGCGAGGATCGCATCATTCAATTCCTGAATATGCTCGGAATGATGAGTGCTGGCCTTGCTGAGGCGATCGCCCACTGGCTCTGGCACTCTCAGCGTTGCGATGGATCCTTTTGGAACAGGGTTTCCCCCCGAAGCTTTCTCTGCATCCTCGGCATAAAGCCGCACCAATTGCAGCGTAAATTCACTTTGAATTTGCGGGGCATTTATCCCAGGCGTATCCAAAAATCCTTCCAGCGTCTCAACCAATGCCGAACGACTTTGGAGCAACTGGATCAAGTGCTTCAGGAAAGCAGCGATCGCGTCTGGTTCAAAACTCAGGGCAACGGAGCAATAGTTGGTGGCGTTGGATGAGATGTGCCCAAGAGTATGGGAAGGGCGATCGGTTGGCTCGCTGGTTAGCAACGCACTGAACTCGGGTGAAATGAGTAACCCAAAAGCCTCAGCATTTTGCAGTGGGGAAACCCGGGCGGCATGCAAAATTTCTTCCGTTAAAAATAGCGCATCGGTTCCGATGTGATGGGACGTCTGCCGCAAAAGCTCTTGCAGCTGCCCAAAGATCCGCACAGGCAACACCTGACAGATGATAGTGCGATTAATGAGCTGAGACATAAAAACGTCCAAACGTCTAGGATAAACGCGCAGGCGTCCGTAGGCACTCGCCAATTGTTCACCATGTCGGTTGTCCTGGAGCAAAATCCTAAATCGGTGACAACGCGGGCAAACGAAGGAGCCATCAGCCCCTTAGGGCTTCGGGTGATGACTATGCTATCTCGCCTCGCCGGGATTCCGAAAAAATGTAAGGATTTTATGATAGGCGCTAAGAAAATCTAAAGGCGCTAAATCCATCGAGTCAGTATAGAGGACTAGATGGATATACAAAACCTTATAGGAGATATAGGGAACGGAGCTATCTTCGCTCGGTTTCTTCGTTGTCCATCAGGAAGAGTGAGTCGAATTCCCGCGATCGCCACCACTAGAAATCGACCCACTCTTATCCAGAAACCAAGCGGCTCCCTCGATGATCTAGACTTCACCGCGAATTTCTTCGACGATGCCATCGCGAACCAGGATTTCGACCTGCATCTTCTTCGCCAAGTTATCGCCCTGCTCGATCTGGCAGTAGCTATCGATCGCGCCCTGCGCCACTTCCTTTTCTAGCTCTAGCAATTGCACCTGTTGCAGTTGTTGAAGCGTCCGATTCTTACGCTCCAGCACTTCGTTTTTGCGCTGGCCGAGTTGTTGCTGCAAGTTGCTAATTTGGGTGGCAGTCGCCGGTTCTTCCGGATTGCCCCCCTGCTTTTGTACCTCTGCAACCATTCGCTGTCCCTGCAATTCAAGTTGCTGCAATTGCCCATCAAGCTGGTTGATTTGCGCTTGGAGTTGCTGCTGCGCTTGATCTTTCCATTGTTGCGTCACAATCACTTTGACCGTAACGGGGCGTTTGAGCGTGAGGCTTGGTTTTGTGAGATCCATAGAGATTCGATGATGTCAGAAACGAAAGGTAGGGGGTTTAAGTAATTTCACCTAGCCTGACATCGGAACCCTTGCAGGAACAGCTTCACACTGAATGCCAGGTCAAGCAAACATACCGTCAATCATACTGCGATAGCGATCACTCACCACGTTTCGACGCACTTTTAGCGTCTGGGTCAGCATCCCATTTTCCATCGTGAAGGGTTCCATTAACAATACAAACGGCCCCACCCGATCATCTGGGCGGTAGTTAGGACGGTTTTTAATTTCTCGATTGAGTTCCTTGCGAAATAGATCATTAACCGGGGGGGCATCTAGATCCAGGCTGCCATCGGGGCGGTGCAACACCACTCCAGCTTCGGTCGCCCAGGCTTCTAGCGCCTCAAAATTGGGCACAATCAGCGCCCCCAGCATCTTCTGATCTTGCCCTACCAACATGACTTGGTCGATGTACGCACTGCGGAGGCACGCATTTTCGATGGGCTGCGGTTCAATATTTTCGCCGCTTGTAAGAACGATGGTATCCTTCGCCCGGCCCGTAATGGTGAGGTCGCCCTGGGGCGTCACCCAGCCCAAATCCCCCGTGTCGAACCAGCCCTCGGGATTAATGGCCTTCGTTGTTGCCTCTGGGTTGCGGTAGTAGCCCATCATCACTTGCAAGCCGCGCACCAAAATCAAACCCTGTTCGCCTACGGGCAAATCGGTGCGGGTTTCGAGATGCACGATGCGGGTCTCGGTATAGGGCAGTGCGCGGCCATCGGCTCCACGCAGGTTATGGGCAGGGCGGCGGACATGGGTAATGGGCGCGGTTTCCGTCAAGCCATAGCCACTGAGAATGGTGACGCCGACAATTTCAAAGAAGTCTTCCAAGTGCTCGGCAATCGAACCGCCGCCGCTCACCACAAACTTCAGCTTGCCGCCCACTCCAGCGCGGATTTTTTGGTAGACGATGCGATCGCCCAACCAGTGAAACGGCGCAAAAACCACTATCTGTACCAGCGCCATAAGCTTGTCAGCCGCAGAGGGATTAAGGTTCTCTAAATTGAGGTTTTGCCAGGTGCGGCGAGCTTTGATGTAGCGATCGCTTTGCTTTAAGAAAAACCCCACGAGCTTTTGCTTGCTGGCGGGCTGTTCCCGAAATTGCTTTTGGATGCCCTCGTAGATGGATTCCCACAGCCGAGGCACCGCCACCATATAGTTAGGGCGATAATCCTTCAGATCTTTCTTGACATGGCGAATGTTGGTGTAGGTCTGCGTGCAGCCGTGGCCAAAGACGAAATACTCAAAGGTGCGCTCGTAGCAATGCCAGATGGGGAGCAGGCTGAGGATGCGATCGCCGGGATGCAAATCCACCACCGTTGCTGCCCCAGAGATCTGTGACAGTAGGTTCTGGTGGCTCAGCATCACCCCCTTCGGACGTCCCGACGTGCCCGAGGTATACATCAAAGTTGCCAAATCCTTGCGCTGGCAAGGAGCTGGTTCTAGCACATGGTGCTGACCCGCTTCCATGACCTGCAAAAAATTCAACACCTCCAATCCAGCATAGGTTTCAGGCGGTTCATCTGATAGCAAAATGGCCCGCGACACGGGCAGTGGCTCGGGTTGCGCAATGAGTTTTTTCAGGGTTTCCGCATCCTGAACCACTAAGGCCACACTTTCACTATGGGAAAGGATGTAAAGCAATTCCCCCGGATCGGCTTGGGCACCCCGCACCGCATCGATCGCTCCCGCTGTCATAATCCCTTGATCCGCAATCAGCCAGCGGGGTTGGTTGTCGGAAAACAGTGCAACATGATCTCCGGGTCGAATCCCCAAGGATTGCAACCCAGCCGCAAACTGCTGAATCTTCTGGGCTAGCTCGGTGTAGGTGATCGAGACTTCGGGCTCTGCATGGGGATCATGGAGTGCCACTATCGAACCAAACTGCTGAGCAGCGATCGCCCACAATTCGGGAAGCGATTGCAGCGCGTCGTAGTCAATCCGTTGCGAACGAGCAGCCGGGGTAGAAGGGCGAGTAGCCATTTGCGTCATGGGTTGAACTCCTGTCGGTGCAAGGGGTAAGGAAGCAAACGAGTAGCCTAGAGAGGGGAGGCGAACAGGCTAGAAATGTTTCCACTATTACATTCTTGAGAAGAGGTTTGGGAAGCCCCGAACATTGCAAGGTCTGATAGTAAAAGTTACTAAAAGCCAATATCAAAATTGGCTTTCTCTCAAAGTTTCTCTCAAAGCAGGGTTGAAACGTTAATTTTCTTCGTGTACCCGGCCAGGAAAATCAACATATCTCGAACCGTTTCAAACGACCCCTCAGGATTTTTCTTAACGGTAGGCAGCGGAGCGCTAAAATGACAGACGGCATGGACGGTATTTTTAGTGAAGCAAGTGAGGATGCGGGCAATGCCAAAAGCAGTATGGAACGGAACCGTTGTAGCGGAAAGTAATAACTGCGTTGTGGTGGAAGGGAATCAGTATTTCCCCCCCGACGCCGTCAAGTCCGAGTATTTTCAAGCTAGCGAAAAACGCACCGTCTGCCCCTGGAAAGGACAGGCTCGTTACTACGACCTCGTGGTGGACGGAAAAACGAACTCTAACGCAGCCTGGGTTTATCCAGAAACAAAGGATGCGGCGAAGAATATAGAAGGGTATTACGCGTTTTGGGGAGAAGTGAAGGTCGAAGTGTAAAGACGGGGGTGTGATGCTCTCTCGTTGAGGATGGGCATACTAGCCTTTGTTCCATCTCCACTGCCGCCTTTTGCTCCGTTTGCCGACGCCTGATAGTTTTCCAGCGCCCACTAATATAGATCCATCCTACGATTAAGTATTTGATGCAAGTCGATCGCCCACCTACCCCACCCAATGCACCGTTGTTGGACACCTTGCCCGATATCCCTGGATTTGGCGGCACCTGTCCACGGCGTACCCGTGTCCAAATTGACCTATTGATGTTGGCGATCGAAGCGCTGGATCTCAAAACCTCCGAGTCTCTCCCCAGTATTGCTGAAGAACTGGCATTGCAAGAGGTCATCCACAATCGAGTTACCCTATGGCGGATGCGCTCCACCAATCCGCTTCGGCGCTATGGCAGTCAGTACAGTGATTTGAACCAAGACCAAGCAAAGGCTATGGTCGTTCTCACCTGCTATGCGGCGCGTCGATTGATGGTTTTGATTCAGCAGTTAATTGTTGTTCAAGAACAGTTGCAGCGGCGCAACCTGCCCTGGGAATCCTCGTTTCGGTTGTCGGAATACTTGGAGCGATTTCGCGCCCATTTTCGCTCCCGGATGAACCCAAAGCGTTCGGCTGTGGTGATTTACAACACTGAAGAGAAGTTGAATAATTTGGCACTGTCGTTGTTGGGACAACTGCTGTTTTGTACGGGAGCAGCAGGGTCACAGCGTCTTTGGTTTAGTTTGTTTGATGGGGAAGTGGCATGACGATTCGGCGCGAGTATAGCCTGCCCAATTGCACGTTGGTCGTCGAAGGGCTAAACAAAGACGGAACAGAAGGAACGGCTCATCCTGTCCTGAATCTTGTAACCAGTGTGGAGTGCTTGCTTCCGGGGCAGAAGGAACCCATCGTCGGTGGGCGATCGCTGCTCGACGATTTGGCGCGAACCGTTACCCCTTACGCCCAATCCTTTCTCAGCGGCATTCCCCATCCGGCATTACCGGGTGCCCATGCATCGTCGGTGTCTCTAGAACGGACGGAGAGCGATCGCCATCGCCTCACCATTCGACCTACGGATGAAAACGGCGTCAAAAACGGTCAGGGTTCTGCCAATGGTGGTCCACTAGAGATTGAGCTGGGAACGGTGCAACTCTTTGACCTGGTAGAAGCAGTGGATCAATTGCTGCTCGATCAGCAAATTCTGCCCGATCTCAGCCTTAACCTGGCGGCGGTGTCGCGGCAACATGTGGCGAACCAGGAACCGATGGCTAAGCGCGTCCTGCCTGCTGCCATTGGGGTCGTCAGCCTTGCCGCCGCTGCAGCAGCTCTATTCTTCCTGCCGATTCCCGAGCGGGCAGTGGAGACTGAGCCGAATCCAGCTCTGGAAGATTCCCCCATCCCGGCTCCCGAAACAGAAGATGGCGCAACCCCACCGGATGGCACAACTGAGGAATCAGATTTCGACTCTATTGAGCCAATTACAGAAGAAGAGCTTGATCCTGAAGCGGCTGCGCCTGCTGAAGAAGCCGAGGAGGCACCCACTGCGGAGGATACGGATGGAGCGGAAACTGAGGGCGAAGGCGAGGCAACAGACGCTGCCGCTGCTGACGAAGCTGCGCCTCCAGATGAGCTAGACGATGCCGTGAGCGGAGCGCCGCTGATTACGGATGCAGCGCTTATCTCCGATCTACAGAACCAGTTGCGCGATCGCCTAGATTCTGCTTGGACAGAAGAACCCACCTTTTCCGAAACATTGGAATATCGGGTACGGGTCGCCGAAGATGGTGAAATCCTGGGCTTCCGCTTTGTTAACGATGCCGCCATCGATAATGTAGAGCAGATTCCCCTCGGTGATTTGAGCTACACCGAAACCGAGGATGATATCCAGGAACCCACCGCAGAATACCGGGTCATCTTTACACCCGGTGGGGCGATCGAAGTTAGTCCCTGGCACGGTCGTCCTAACCCTTGAGAACTGCATGAAAGTGAAGTCTTGAAACCTCAGTAAGCGGATGAGCTCAGTACAGGACAAAACCCAGAGAATCCTCGATTTTATGTGGCGCGGGCATCGCCCGCGCCACATAAAATCGAGGGTTTTAGCAGGGGTTTATATTTTTGTCCTGTACTGAGGCGGATGAGTTACTTATCCGCTTACTGCTTTTTGCTAAGCGCTTAAAGCAATTTTTAGCTTGCCGATAGGCGCAGGTTCCAACCAAAGATGATTGGTTGATCGGTCGGTGCAGCCGTGGTAAGCCCTTGGCAATCGACTCGCCACTGTTGGGCATCTGTTTCCCCAATCATGCCTGCCTCGAATAGCGCTTGTTCGGGGCGATCGCTGCTCCAGCCCATAAGCACCGCGTGGCTGTACGGAAACCCACTGGGGGCGATCGTATGGGCTTGCTGTGTGGAGCCATCCCAAATCACGGCAAAATCCGAGGCCAGGTTGCTGCTGAACAGCGACTCAAACTCCCGGACCAGGAGGCGATCGCCTGCCTTAGACCAACTCACCGGAATGGCAATGGCGATCGTCCCAGCGCTTTCCAGTTCCGCATCACGAATAAAAGGATTGTTGGCAAAGGGGGCGTGGATGGGAATGGCGTGAATATCTTCGGTTTCGAGATTTTCCACAAACAGGGCACTACTGACCTGACTGGTGATCAAAGGAGTATTGCCAACACATAGCTGAATTCGACTGTAGGCCACATGGCGACCATCGGGAGAGGGAAGTGTGGGCGATCGAAAGTAGTAAAGCTGTGAGGGTTTTGGAGACTGCGCCAGCGTTTCCATCACCCATGCCCAGGGGATAGGAAATGGGCTGTTCAAAGGATCGCACTCGACGCCTAGGTGGGGGGATTGCATATTGTTTGAAGAGGTGGAGGAGCAACGACAACGGGGGGAAGATGTCACCTCTAGTCCAATTGGAAAAGCTGATTACTCAGTCCTAACGATCCTCTACCTGTCTCATCCGGAATGGATTGCAAAACGTGAACATCAAATATTGCCGTCGCGTTTTTTACGTCTCGAATGTTCACAGTCCGTAATAGCAGACATTGCTCCAATCGCCGTGGCTTTAGGCTCTAAGAATTAGGTGAGCCATGCTGAAGCTTTGCGTGTTGATTATTCTCGCGCTAATTAAAGAAATCTCTCCAATGCTAGGCATAATCAACCTTTCAGGTACAAACCCCACAGTTTCCGTCAACTTTGTCTATACTCGGCAAAGTAGACCCTCGGCGAAGTCAACCCTCGGCAGGGTAAGCCGAATCCCAGGAGCACAGAGGATATGGAGCGGAAAAGAGAAATGGGTAAGTAAGGCGTCTTTAGTGCATGTTTGTGAGATTCTGCTCAACTGCACGGTTTGCACAGCATGTGTCTAAATTGCGTATGTTCAAAGAGCAACTTGTTTTACGCTTTGTTTGCAGATATCCGTCTTCCTCTTTGCTGGTTATGCTTGAGCAGCCCTGTTAATTGCATTCCGACTTCACCTATTTATCAGGCCAATGACTCAAACACCAACGACCCCTTCTCCTGGAAAACCTTCTTCTGGAAAGCCCACTACCCCTTCCCGTCCACAGCAGTGGACGGTTGGGATCCTGACGCTGCTATGGCGATTGCTATTGCTAGGGGCTGGGGGGAGCTTGGCATGGATGCTGGGGATAGCGATCGCCCAACTCTTTCCTGGCAACGTGGCGAACCCACCCCTCACCGAGCAGCTCATCCGTCGCTCAGAAGCGATGGTGGATGGGGTGCGAAGATGGTGGCCCCAGTCGGAGGCGGCTCCCCCAACGGTGGAGGCAATGCCCCAGGCTGCACCCAGCCCGACACCGCTGGTGTTGGATGCAACGGTACAGCAGCAGGTAGAAGGGGATCTGAATCGGCTGGAGGCCGATTTACAGGTATTGCGCGATCGCGCCAATCAGATCGAAACGCAGCTCGGCATCTTACCCAGCCAGGAACCACTGGAAACTCGCCTGCGATCGTTACGGCAACGGTTGGATCCCAATGCGGACCTGGCGGCGATCGCCCCTCAGCCGATTACCGTCGCAACTGACGAAAATCATGCCCTCCGCATCACATTGCCGAGTACCCTCCTGTTTGAGGCCGATGGCCAGCAGTTGAAGCCCTCGTCCTACGCCATCCTTGATAGTGTTGCGACCGACCTGCAAGCCTATCCCAACGCCACCATTTATGTGGAAGGCTATCCTGATGCAGTTGCAGATGGTACTTCCGCTGAACAGCGGCAGCGTTCCTATGATCGGGCCAGTGCGATCGTCCAACAACTTCAAACTCGCCTGGGGGAGAATTATCGATGGCTCAGCGTCGGCCATGGAACTGGTCGCCCTGCGAATGGCGCGAATCCAGCGGCTCCGACCAACGCCCATGTCGAGATCCGCATTGATCCCGATTGAGCATTGCCGGGGTTTGAGGCACCCGGTTCCTAGTGCAATGACTTATATCAAGTCCGTTAAATAGCCGTAAGACCCAAATATCATTTGCGCCCGCTGCATTGCAGCGGGCGCAAATGATATTTGGGTTCTTCAACCGGATTTGATATTACAGCCTCGAAAATTAACGAAGGGATCGGGTGCCTAGGAATAAAAGTTAGCTTCCAGCGCACTCAAAAGATAGTTAGGGAAGGTGGACGCAGCGTTTACCGAACATTAAATTGACTTGATTGAAAGACCGAATAAGAATTCGTATCAATTCTGTGTATTGAAATTGGTTTTCCACGCGATCGCAATCGCTTTTTCAAAGCCACAGCGACTAAAGATTCATTGGGATCGCAGATTCTTTGAAAGTTTTTGGATTCAACTTTGAAAAAGCTCGGTACACTCTAGAGACGAATTAAGATAGAAACAACAAATGTTCTAGTTTCAGTTCACGGAAAATATGGGATGTAACCCACTCGTTTTCCTGGAATTGCATAAAAGTACAAGAACATTTGTTCTTCGATCGACATTCATCTTGTCGTCAAATAATATGGGTTGGCGCAACTCAATATTGGCAAGATATCGATAAGTTCATAAATCCTCAGAAATGCAGGGGTCGCGCTTTATTTTTGAGTGTATTTTGTGAATGTATTTTTAAGTTGCTTTGGGCGCACGCGCGTTCGTTTAGGAGTGAAATTATGTCCGCTGTCCCTCAACCAATGCTGTCTCCCCAGCAAGCTGGCTACGGCTCGCGGGGAGAGCTGCTGCGCCCCATCGATCGCCCTCGCTCCATGAACCTCGTCACCCCTGCTGCTCAACGCTCAGCTTTGCCCGTGCGCCAACCCACAGGGCATTTGCGTCCCGTTGCCACACCTCCTCGGTCCACCCCGATTCATCCCACGCCGACGCGTTCAGCCCCAAACGTTCGTCGTCTACCGACGGCCAAGCCTGTTCCTGGCTGGCTACGGGCGATGGCGATCGCTCAAGGCATCGCGCTACCCCTTACATTTGCAATGGTCGGGATAATGGGGATCGTCTATGGTTGGTCAGTTTATGCCCAGCAGCGCTGGAGTCAGAACTACGACCAGCTCGACCAGCTCCGGCAGCGCGAACAACAGCTATTAGCTGCCGATGAAGCGTTCAAAAATGAGCTGGCGCAGCAGGCCATGCATGAAAATAGTGCGCTGGTAGTTTCCGATTTGAATAGCACTCTGTTTATGGATGCGCCTCCGCCTGTTGGCCCTCGTCCGGATACTCCTACTGAGGCGATCGCACCTGCGCTCCAGCCACCCAGTCGCCCCCTCGCCTACTGATGTAGAGCACCGATTCTTTTCGCCGCCCGAATTCGCCGTTCCGCCTTTGCCCTATGAATCGTTCGGGTTCTACAAAGCTGACCCCAAGCCGCAGACGACGGCGATCGCCTTACCCCAAAGGAGGTTCGCCTCCTGCTCCGGGGCGATCGCCCCGTACCGCCCGACCCCATTCGGCACGGGCAAAGACGCTATCGTCCAAATCCAGTAAAGCTAGACCAGTTCAAGTATCTGTCGAGGGGCAAAAGCGGCGTTCAGACCACAGCGCATCGCGCCTCTCGCTGTGGAACCATCCCAAGATTCGCCTCATCATGGTGTGGATGGTGTTGATGCTGGGCGTTCTTGGCTTGTTGGCCAATCTGATGCGGCTGCAAGTGTTTTACGGCGATGAGTTGCAGGCCAGGGCTCAAGAGCAGCAGACCCTACGGATGCGGGAGATCATGCCCCGCCGTCCGATCGTCGATCGCAATGGCAATGTGGTGGCTGTGGATCGCCCAGCTTATACCCTGTACGCTCACCCGATGATGTTCAACACATCGCAACAGGAGATTGCCGAAGCGCTGTCTCCGATCATCAATCGCCCCGTTCAGGACTTGATTCAGCTCTTTCGCTCTGGGGAAACGGGTCTTAGGGTCGTCGATCGCTTGCCAGAAGCTGTTGCGAACTCCATCTATGGATTGCGACAGGATGGACTGGAGCTGGTTCAGGGGCAGGAGCGTCTTTACCCCCAGCAAGATCTCTATGGTGAAATTGTCGGCTTTGTGAATAGCGATCGCCTAGGGCAAGCGGGGCTAGAAATGAGCTACGAGGAACGGCTGCAACAACCCATGCGTGAGGTTGAGTTGCGCCGCACTGGCATGGGATCTGTGTTGCCCAACTCGGTGCCAGAAGACTTTCCTGCTGCCGATGAGTTGCGCTTGCGCCTCACCGTCGATAGCCGCCTTCAGCGGGCGGTGCAGCAGGCCCTTCGGGAAACGGTTGAGGCGCATGGAGCGCAGCGGGGTACGGTGATTGTCATGGATGTCAAGACGGGGGAAATTCGCTCCCTGGTGACAGAGCCCACCTTTAACCCGAACCAGTTTTATCGGGAATCCCCCGAGCGGTATCGCAATTGGGCTGTTAGCGATCTGTACGAACCGGGGTCGACTTTTAAGTCTATTAATTTGGCGATCGCCCTCGAATCGGGCCAGATCCAACCCGGAGAGAGCGTGGTTGATGACGGGCAGATTTTCATTGGCGAATGGACGATTCAAAACAGCGACTATGAGTATGCGGGGCCACGGGGTAGTCAAACCCTGACGGATGTGCTGAGGCTCTCCAGCAATGTGGGGATGGTGCGGGTGATGCAACATCTCAGCGCCGATGAGTACCACACCTGGCTCGAAACAATTGGGTTGGGCAGCCTGACGGGAATCGACTTGCCATCTGAGATCGAAGGTATCCTCAAATCGAGCGAAGACTTTAGTGCCGATCCCGTTGAGGCAGCGACAGCAGCCTTTGGGCAAGGTCTTTCACTCACACCCATTCAGATGATCCAGCTCCAGAGTAGTTTGGCTAACGGGGGAATGTTGGTCACCCCCCATGTGGTGGCAGGCATGGTGGATGCCGATAATCAACTCCAGTGGACGCCCGATCGCCCCGCTCCCCGCCAGATTTTTTCGCCCCAAACTACCCAAGCAGTTCTGCAAATGATGGAAGCGGTGGTGGATAATGGCACGGGTGAAGCGGCTCAAATCCCCGGGTATCGGGTTGCAGGCAAAACGGGGACAGCTCAGAAGGCTAGCCCCGAGGGTGGCTATATCGACGGTGCTCGGGTTGTAAGCTTTGTTAGTCTATTTCCCTCCGATAATCCGCAATACAGCATTTTGGCGATTATCGACGAGCCTCAAGGGGCCGATGCCTATGGCGGAACGGTCGCCGCTCCTCTGGTAAGGACGGTCATAGAGTCCATCATCACTACCCTCGGGGTGCCTCCAAGCCGCCCCGACGAACTGGGGGGTGATCGCTGGAACGTCCAACCCATAGAGGAGCCGATTTATGAGGATGAGGGCTGGGAAGATTGGGAAGGTTGGGAATCCACCGAGGGATGGAGCGGTGACGAATGGGACGATCAATCTTGGTAAGGATTCAAGCTGGATAAAACCCCAAGCCCGGTAAAGCTTCAGGAAGACTAAGGAGCTATAGATTACAGCAACTCTGGCTAGCCCTGTTTCGTCCCAAGGCTTTACACTCTAATTTGTTCGCTATCGGAGTTCTTGACCAGACGTTCTTAACGCTCACTCGCTATGGGATGTGCAGTTATGGCTGCCGAGGAGAGCGGCGATCGCCAACCACCTTCTATTCTGCCTGCGATCGCTCAGGTCAAGACGCTACTTAGGCATCTGAGGGGATCGCCCACCCGGTTTGTCAGGTATCGATAGCACGGAGCCGGAGTCAGGCATTCCCTTTCAATCCAAACTGCTGTACCGTTTGGATTCAGGATGCCCCCTTTTCCCACTATCTTCATGGATTCATTAGATGCTTGGCTGGTACTGGCTATCGGGAACAGCCGCTTGCATTGGGCAATATTTAATGGCGAGGCGTTGCAGCAGACATGGGATACCCCCCATTTCTCGCGGTTGGCGATCGCCTATCTCTGCCAGCGCGATCGGCAGGATGATCCCCCCCCCGAACTCTTTCACTTCCCCTACGAGGGAATTGCTCACCTTCCCCTGTGGATAGCTTCGGTGGTGCCCCAGCAGACTACACTCTGGGAAAACCATCCCAATCATATACGGATTACGCTCAACGACATCCCAATTCAGGGGTTGTATCCCAGCTTAGGGATTGACCGAGCGCTAACCCTTTGGGGTGCTATTCAGCAGCTGGGCAATCCCGCCTTGGTGATTGATGCGGGAACAGCTCTCACCTTTACAGCAGCAGATGACCAGCAACATCTCCTCGGGGGCGCTATTTTGCCAGGGGTTTTGCTCCAAATTCGGGCATTGGTCGAGGGAACGGCAGCTCTTCCTTTGGCTGCGCTGCCCAAGGGTGTGTCCCTCAACCGCTGGGCAACACAAACCCCTGATGCGATTCGGAGCGGAGTGTTTTACGGTGTTTTAGCAACGATTCAAGACTTTGCAAACGATTGGCTTGGTCGCTACCCTGAAACAGCGATCGCCCTCACAGGCGGGGATAGCGATCGGCTTTATGCGTCCCTGCAAGCCAATACCCCAGCCCTAGCCGAACGTATCCATCTCGATCCGCACCTCCTCTTTCGGGGCGTTCCGGCCATTCGCTATCGCAACGAGAACCGCTCGATGGCGTAGCGCTACTGCTGAACCATCCACCGTTGAATTGCTTGGGCGATCGCCTCCTCCTGCTCTGCCAGGGAACCCGTGGGCAAGAGGTGCAATTCAGCGAAAGGAGCCGCTGCGTAGATGTGGTTCCGGGCAACGGCGTCGGGAGAGGCTGCATTTGTCTGCAACAGCAAAATGGGGACTTTGAGGACGTCCAGTTGCGCCTCAACCAACTCTGCTTGAATGGCTTTGCGCTGTCGCCGGAACAGGAGTTGGCAGGCTGTAGGCGATCGCCGCAGCTGTCGACGTTCGGCCAGCCAGTGCTGAGCTTTGCGCCAACGTAACCAGCGGACGAGTGGTGCGATTGCTTGCAGCCCCCAACCAAGGAGTGGTAGCCGACCAGCTAACCATCGTTGCCGTCGCCAGCGATCGCGTCCTGTAGCAACGCCTTCGGGATCCAATAGCACCAACCCAGCGACTTGCTGAGAATAGTGTAGAGCAAGCTGGGTTGCCACCCAGGCCCCAACGCCCTCGGCTACAAAGAAGGCTGGCCCAATCCGCAACTGATCCAGCCACTCCATAACAACCTGCACTTCCAGATCGATGGAATAGTGTAGGCGGGGGCGATCAGATTCACCAAACCCCAGCAAGTCCAACGCTAGCCCATGATGGCGATCGCCCAACCGCTGCAACATTCCATCCCACTGGGCGCTATCTTGCCAGTTGCCATGCAGAAAAATGATGGGAACCCCTCGCCCCACTTCTCGCCAAAACACAACGCCCTGAGTCAAACGCAACCGTACATTGCGAGTTAATGGTTCCATAGCGAACCGACTGTCCCTCTCTCTGCAACCTTATCGGCCAATTACTGCAACCTGCAGGCATTTCTAGCCAACGGAATAGCGAACGAGGACAACCCTCCGCCAGCGTTCAGCGATTCGTAGATGCCTGTCAGATTAACCTGAGCAGTAGTGTAACGTGAGCCTGCAACGCCGGATATGTTACATCCATCTTCTACTTCTTAACGTTGAGCTTGCCCGCCGGACGGCGCGCCAATCGCACCGTATGGGGAAAGACACCGACCAACAATGCAAAGGCCTCATCGGGTAGCTTCTGCACCGCACGAGTATCGAAATAGGTTTCAAACTGATTCAAGATCATCCGTGCCCGTCCCACAGCTGGCCCAGACGAATCGGTAAACTGCTGGGTCAAACGAATCCACTGGCGACGAATGAGGTACGCTTCCTGACATTCATCGTGGTTGGATGGGGGAGCCAAGCATAGATCACCGACCGGAATAACTCGGCGACAATCCCGATCAAAATTCCCCCCAACAACGGCTCCTGGTCCAGCGAACTCTGCATAGAACTCTTTAAAGATCAGCAATCCGTTTCGCTGACGCTTGTTGACGACCAGGAGATGGCCTTGGAGTAAATAGTTGGCTAATGCAGTGGGATCGCCCCCCGTCAGAATAGACGCTGGGATGGTGGCGTCGGGGTTGGCAGATTCTATGGATCCGCAGTCGGGTACATCAGCTAAGGAAGATTGCGACGCTTCATTCGTTGGCGATCGCCCGTTTGCACTATCCGGTCGGTGCGGAACCTTATTGTCCTGGCTCATGGTCGTTTTCCTGGTTCGTGGACACCGTGTCAGTTGAAAAGGTTGACCGGAGGAGCAATATTGTTCCCAAACATAAAATTTCTACCCTTCCATCGTATCAACGAACATCGAGACTTGGCGTTAATGTTCGTGCGCTCCCCAAAAGTTATTGATATCTTCACATGCTTATTCCACATGGCTGATAAGACGCAATGCCCTCCGTAAGTTTACGTAAGTTCTGGTGATTGGCAATCGTTATGAAAGTTTAGATCTTAGGACTGACGCATTGGATACGAAAACCAAAGGAGTTTGATGATGTTTGGGGCGCACTGCGCCCCAAACATCATCAAACTGCGTCAGTCCTGGATCTATGAACGTCCAAATCGTTAAGAGAGCAGAGCTTTATGGAGGAGAGTTTGCTGTGGCTGTTGCAGGAGGATGGCCAACGGATTGAGTTCTCTCCGGTAAGTGACGAACCCCAATTTCTGGTAGAGCGTAACAGCTGCATCGTTATTTTCCAGAACATGTAGATATAGATCCTGATATCCCCATTGCTTGGCCGTTGTTTCACAGGCTGCAATCATCCGACTGGCAATCCCATGTCGTCGATAGGTGGACATAACGGCTAGGTTGGATAGATAGGGGAATGCGCGAAACCAGGTTTGCAGCGACAAGGAGATCTGGGGACGGATACTCATCTCAACGGTACCAATGATGCGGGGGGCAGATGTGGCAGGCTCCGGCGTATCCGAGGGCGGCACAACAGCAACCAAGCAGCAGTAATGGGGCGATCGCCGCCTCAGTCGATTGCGAATATCCTCACGGAGGGCCATCCGCCAGAAGGGATAGAGCAGCCCAGCTAGTCCTTCCTGCCGATGAAAACTGCTAACGAGCAAATCGGCCAAGGCATCAACATCAGAAATACGAGCGGCCCGAATCTGGCAGGCCAGTGGTGTGGCATCCGATAGCGGAACGTTCACGAGATGGCAAGGGGGATAGAGATTAAGAACCACGTTAAAAGCACAATAGACAATCTGCCTTCTTTACCGACAGATAGCCCTGATCCGTAGAAGAACTGAAGGAAAGATAAATTGTGCTTACACAGTAGACGGCTGAGTCTACGAAATATACCTACCTCATATTGTAGAGAGGAGGAGAATTCCTTCAAGCCATAAATCCTTCATTCGTTACGATAGACTAGGCCTATTTATCAGGCGCTGACAAACATTGGTGATTAGGGTCAGTTCAGCAGGATGATGGGGGGCTTCCTACTCATCCGTGTTCGAGCCATCTATATTGCCATCCAATTTGTTTTCACTGGCAAAAATGATAGGTCTCAAACCTTAGAAGCTCATCATTAAAAACTCATCATGCAGAGAACCGATCAGGCTCCCTGAGACAGGTTATCTTTAGTAGTACTGGGTAAATTTCAGCCATGAATTCCTTTTTGGGTGCAATGCAAGCCAACCGTGAAACCTCCTCAGCCTGTTCAGTACAATGCACCCAATGGACGCCATTCATTGACTTAGTGGAATATTCGCCCCTTTTTCAAAGGGTGTGCAACATGCTTCAAGGTTTCATCTCATTAAAGATCCTGAGCCAGAGAGCAATCAGGATCCAGCGGCTGTCGGTTAAGTGATTTACCGGTCCGTAGTGCCGGAGTGCAGTGCATGGGCGTGTCAGATATAGTCAAGCCAAAAATATTGGTTGTCGATGATGAAACGGACAACCTCGACTTGCTTTACCGCACGTTTTACCGAGAGTACACGGTATTGCGTGCCGAGAGTGGAGCCGAGGCATTGGCGATCTTGGAAGAGGAAGGTGAGGTTGCCGTCATCATCTCTGACCAGCGCATGCCGTCCATGAGCGGGACGGAATTCCTCAGTCTGACGGCACAACAGTATCCGGATATCATCCGTATCATTCTCACGGGCTATACCGATGTGGGAGATCTGGTGGATGCAATTAATGCCGGAAAAGTATTTAAATATGTCACTAAGCCCTGGGATGACGAAGAACTGAAAGTACTCGTCCGGCAAGCGGTTGAAACCCATAATGTGCTGAAAGCACGAACGCAAGACTTGAAGCGCACCTTGCGGCAGGAAACGCTGCTGAATGCCATTACAAACACCATTCGTAGCGCTCCCAGTTACCGTCAAATTCTCCAGACGATTGTTGAAACCGTTGGGCACATGTTTGAGGTGGATTGTTGCATCATCCGCCCATTTCCTGGCAATCCCAACGCCGTTGTTCCCTTTATCTATCGATCAAAAGATTCAGTCATTGCTCCTGAGAAACAAGCCTACCTACCAGAAACAGTATGGGAAACTCAGGATGTGATAGTACTAAACGATGTGGCGTCGGATCCCCGACTCACGGCCAATTCCCTGGCGAATGACGGTGAGTCGCTGCCCTTGGATACCCTCCGGGCCTTTGCTGAGGTGCAGATCGCCTCTAGTGTGATTGTGCCGCTGGTGGCTCAACAGGAGTTGGTGGCTGTGCTGGCCTTGCACCAGCTCCATGCCGTCCGCCGATGGCGAGATGATGAAGTGCAATTGGCTGTGATGGTAGCTGATCAGGCGGCGATGGCTCTGTCTCAGGCCTATGCCTACGAGCAGGTACGAGAGCTGGCACGGCGGGAAGCCTTGGTCAATACAATTACGTCGGCTATCCGGTCAAGCTTGGAACCCCAGGAAATTTTTGCGGCCATTACAAAACAACTCGGACGGGCACTGAAGACCGATGGCTGCGCTCTGTCCCTGTGGACAGAGGAAGATGAATATGTCCAGTGTGTAGGGCTATACGACACACTGCGTATGGAAGGGGAACCCATTAACTGGTCGGCGGTGTGGGCAGATGATTCGGCGGTCATCACGGCAGATAAGGAGAATTCCTTAGAGGAAGGGCGACCTCAACTACCGCAATCCTTGGTGCCGATTGAGGGAAATCCGGTGTTGCAGCGGTTGTTGGAAACCCAGGCTCCAGTGGAAGTTGGGGATTTGCAAGCGCATCCGGAATTTAATACGCCAGACTTACCCCTACGATCGCCCGCCCGTGCCCTACTGGTTGTACCCTTGCTATACGATGGCGAGATCATTGGTAGTATTTCGCTGCGGCAGGCACATACACCACGCTCTTGGCAACCGGAGGAGGTGGATCTGGCGCGGGCAGTGGCCTCCCAAGCGGCGATCGCTGTTCAACAGGCTCGCCTGTACCAAAAAACACGCCAGCAAGCGGAACAACTTCTGGAGTTGGATCGGCAGAAGACCGAATTTTTCCAGAACATTTCCCATGAATTTCGCACGCCCCTCACTTTGACATTAGGGCCTCTGGAGTCTGCCGTTGCCCAGGAGCAGGGGCTTAGTGAAGACCAATCGAGGATTGCCCTGCGCAATTCCCGCCGATTGCTGCGGTTAGTGAATCAACTTCTGGATTTGCAACGGCTGGATGCAGGGCGGATGCAGCCCAGCTTCCGTCCCGTCAATCTGTTGGATTTTGTATCCCACGTTGCTGAGGCCTTTCGTCCCTATTGCGATCGCCGCCAAATCAGTTTGATTTGCGATTTGCGGGATTGCCCACCGGTCTACCTGGATGTAGAGCGTTTTGACAAGGTGCTCTACAACCTGTTGTCTAACGCGATGAAGTTTACGCCATCCGGTGGCCGCATTTATATTGCGGTATCCTCCAGCAGCGATCGCTGCCAAATCAAGATCCAGGACAGCGGTATTGGTATTCGGGAAGACCAGCTTCCCTTCCTGTTCGAGCGATTTCGACAGGCCGATGGTTCCACGAATCGCACCTATGAAGGCAGCGGCTTAGGGTTGGCCTTGGTGAAAGAGTTGGTCGAGTTGCATGGCGGGCGCGTGCATGTCGAATCTGTCTATGAGGAAGGATCGACCTTTACCCTATGGCTGCAAACTGGATTTTCGCATTTGCCCGCTGAGCAAGTCATCGAAGTTCCGGCAGAGATTGAAGCCAGCCGCGCCACCATTGAGTTGGCCGATGTGGAAGCCGATCCATCGCTCGTTGCCATGGCTGAAGCGTCTGGCGAAGTGGTAATCGCTTCAGCGATCGCCCCGCCAATCCATGTGCCAACGGAGCCGACAGATGTGCCTGAATCCACACTGCCCCAGATCTTGGTAGTTGACGACAACTCGGACATGCGGAGCTATGTGTCGGACATCCTACAAAATGCTGAATATGAGGTGTTAACCGCTCGCAATGGGGCAGATGCCTGGGAAATCCTGCAAACCCATACGCCCTACCTGGTCATAACGGATTTGATGATGCCGGTAATGTCGGGGTTAGAGCTAATCAAACGGATTCGCCAGAGTGAAGCCCTGAAAGGAACCCCCATTATTTTGGTTACCGCCAAGGCGGATGAAGAAACCCGTATTGAAGGGGTAGAAGAAGGGGCGGATGGCTATCTTTCCAAGCCATTTAACGCGCGGGAACTACTAGCAGAAGTCCGGAACTTGTTGGCGCTCAAGGAAAACGAACGGCGGGTGGCCGAATTGAATTCCTATCTGACTGGGGCGGTGCTGAAGCGTTTCTTGCCTCCATCTCTGGTAGAACGTGCTTCTAAGGGCGAACTGGCGCTGGATCTGCGCCCCGAACCACGTATGATCACCGTCCTCTTCAGCGACATCATTGGCTTTACCCAATTATCGAATACGTTGCGATCGCGCCGGGTGGCAGAGTTGCTCAACGAGTATCTCACCGAAATGACCCATGCCATCTTTGAGCAGGGGGGCACCATCGATAAGTTTATGGGAGATGCAATTCTGGCCATTTTCGGTGCGCCTGAAGAAATTAGCCCCAATGAGCAGGTTAACCGGGCGATCGCCGCAGCTCGCCAAATGTATCATCGTCTGGATGCTTTGAACGAGCAATGGATTGAGAAAGGCATCATTACGGAGGAATATCGCGTGCAGTTCCGCTGTGGTATTCACCAGGGGACGGCGGTTGTTGGCATGTTTGGTGGGTCAGAACGGACGGACTATACGGCGATTGGACCCAGTGTCAATATTGCTGCCCGCATTCAAGAGTCGGCAGAACCCAACAGTATCTTGGTCTCTGCTGCCGTTGCGGACTATCTGCATCAAGACGCCATCACCAAGTTCAGCCCCCTCCATCTCAAGGGTGTCGATGAAACAGTGCTCACCTTCGCCATCCACGTGGAACACACTTAAGGGGCTCGCTAGTGGGACTTACGCAAAACTCGCATCATCCTGATCAGATTCATTAATGAATAGGACTTATATCAAGTCTGGTTAAATAGCCGTAAAAACCAAATATCATTTGCGCCCGCTGCATTGCAGCGGG
>JBCBSJ010000064.1:0-23681 GCA_039819245.1 Cyanobacteria bacterium J06638_20 | reverse complement strand
ATGGTTTCCACCACCGTTTGGCGATGCTCCTCCGTTGGGGCTTCTTCCAGCAGCCCCAACATGCCAAAAAACTCTTGCGCCCGATAAAACGGTTGCCGCTGCAAGCCGCTGTGGAGGTTGGTGCGTAGAATACCCGTTGGCTTGAGGACTGCCTGCATCGCTTGCATACCTGCTAGCGGGTCGGGCAGCAAATAGACCACTTCATCGCAGTTGATGTAGTCAAATTTCATTCCCAATTCGGGCAAGTCGTAAATCGACATGGCCCGAAACTCAACATTCTCAAACTGGTGAAATTCGAGGCGCTTCTTAGCGAGATCGACGGATTTTTCCGACAGGTCGATGCCAATGATTTTTGCGCCGGGGTTGGCGATCGCCAGAGTCAATGCCTTGTAGCCCGTTCCACAGCCCGCATCCAGAATCAGTTTGTCTGTTGGGTCAATCACCTGGCGATCGCGCAAATAATAGGGCGTCACCATGTTGTGAACAAACAAGTCGTTGTAGGATTTGTTCGGTGTCTGCTCTGGCGGAACCCGGGGATAGGGGGCAGAGTCAAACTGCTGCCGCATCTGTTCCAGATCAAGCTTGTTGGAGAAGGCAGACATAAGCGTAAATTCCGTGAGAATAGCGATGGATTTTATAAGCGTTCCGAAGAGAGAATGCCCATTTCAGGGGAAAACCGCGCTGCAATCCACAAAAGTCAGTGTAAACGCGGAAGCCGTGGGTTTTGTTCTGCACTTAGGCGGATGCTACGAAGCGGGATGAGAACAGCAACCCTCACGGCCTTCACCCCGATGCGCTATAGTTTTTGGGTATTTTCGAGATGTGAACATTATTAGAAGCTTGAGCTATGTCTGAGATGACAGTAGAGGCCTTGTTTGATCAAGGCTTGGAACGATACAAAGCTGGAGAACCCGTAGCCGATTTGTTGCCGCTATTTAAGGAGGTGTGCGATCGCGCCCCCAAAAGCAGCCCAGCCTGGACATGTCTGGCCTGGTTGTACCTCCTCGATAACAAGCCAACCCCGGCCTACAAAGCCGCCAGCAAAGCCGTTAAGCTCAATCCCCAAGACCCCCAGGCACGGGTTAATTTATCCGTTGCAATGCTGGAAACGGCCAAAAAAGGTGTGCGTGACCATGTAGAGGTGGCGGCTCAGTTGATCATGGCCGTTCCAGAATTGCAGGAGGAAGTGAAACAAAATATTGAGGATGGGCTGACTCGGAAACCGGAGTGGAAGAGCCTAACCCGCGTAAAACAGTGGCTACTGGACGATGAATAATCGGATACTTCACATTTCCTTAATATTCTTTCACCTGAGATCACAGCGACTGTGACCCTGCCTAGACCGCATTGTGATGGGGATCACAGGGATCATGGGAAAACGACATCATCGGTTTCAAATATTGAGCGATCGCAATGATCTCACAAGATAGTTAATGATGTCTCAGAAAACCGGATGATAAGATTCGATGACAACGGTGATGAGTTTCACTTATGAGACAGCCATCATCGCCGTTATTAATTCTGAAGATAGATGTAACTCGGTTTTCCAGGAGAAAGGCTATGTTATCTAACGGCACTGTGTTTGTGAAGTCTGAGACCCGTAACCATCGCGGCTTCTTCGTCCGGGAAGGTTCTTATCAATTGATGGGAATCGACCGCTCAGGCTGGGCACTCATTTGCGTGGATGATGTCACCTGCCATTACGTCGATCCCGATAACCTCAAGGCGCTTGGGGAAACCGAAATTATCTAGCGTCAATTGCCAGAAACAAACAGTCATTGACCTAAGAAAAATGAACAGTTCAGCGGGCTTGCTTCTATCCCATGCAGAAGCAAGCCCTTTTGCTAGCTGACACCTGTAAAATCAAATCCGTTCGAGGAACCCAAGTGAGGAACCCAAATATTACTTGTGCCCGCTGCCTAGCAGCGGGCACAAACGGGGATTTATAGCTATTTAGCTATATTTGGCATTACACAAAACCTAGGCAAAATCAGCCTGGGAGATTTGACTGACATCTGTATTCAACACCAGCAGTAACCGTTCATTGCTGCTAGAAATCAGCACATCGTTGCCTTGTTGTTGGATGGAAAGTGCACCAAAGCTAATACCCGGCAAAACAATGAGATCCGACCCATCTTGGAAGTCAGCAAAGCGATCGAGCCCCTGACCCGAACGGACGACGATGCGATCGCGCCCCGCGCCACCAAAGATCAGGTCATTGCCCAGTTCACCTTGCAGGCGATCGTCACCTGCACCGCCTCGCAGCACATCACGGTCAGCACCGCCTCTCATAATATCGTTGCCGCCTTGACCGTTGAGGCGATCGCGACCAGGGCCACCTAACAGACGGTCATTCCCGGCACCACCGTTGAGGGTGTCATTACCCAGATCACCGCGCAAGAAATCATTGCCTCCCGAACCCAGAAGCCGATCATTATCGGTACCGCCAATGAGCGTGTCATTGTCGGCTCCACCAACTAGATTGTCTCTGCCGCTACCGCCAATCAATCGGTCATTCCCGGCACCACCGCTCAATCGGTCGTTTCCGGCTCCACCAAGACCGCGATCGACTCCAGCACCGCCGATAAGGCTATCGTTACCATCACCACCAATCAGGCGATCGTTCCCTTCACCCCCGAGGAGGGTATCGTTCCCTGCCTCTCCTGCAAGGCGATCGGCACCACCCAAACCTTGCACAATATCATTGCCTGCCAAGGCAAAAATAACATCGCGACCCGCAGTACCCGTCAGCGAATCATCGAGTGGCGTTGGGCCGAAGAAGTTCCAGTTGACAATGTTTGATAGTTGTTCGTTGGTTAGTCCGCTTAGCAATGTTGTCTCTGCAAACGGGGAATCACTTGAAACATCCTCATAGAGTGCAGCGGCAATAGCTGCTTCCTCTGTTGTGGATGTCAAGGCATTGAAAAACATCAATGACCGAGTCGAGTTTGCAGGAATTGTTACTTCATACTGGAAGCCATACTCATCGAGAGTATTAACTAAAAATACATTCTGGGGCGTGACCTCTGCAAAGGGACCATTGAGAACATGGGTGATGACTGGATCCGAAGGAGGAGATACGCCTTCATCCTCGAAGGATATGACCCAAGAGTCCTCTGGGCTGACGAATGCATCTCCACTGCTTGTCGAGAATACGGCTGTATCGCTGTCTGAGCCTAAGTCCCCTAACAAAGCAAAAACGATAGTGATGGTGCTGTTCGTTGGGTTTTCTAGGGTAGCGAGTGCCCGAATGACAGGTAAGTTTGGATCTGCATAGTACTCTCCTGTAACATTCAAACCTGATAGATTAACCGTTGCTCCGGTCACGGTAGTGTCTGTCAGATCTCCGGTGGGGTCAGGATTATAAATAACGCCGTTAATTGTGAAATATAATGCATCATCGTATGCATCATCTTGTCCTGTAGCAGTTATGCTTGCATCATCAACGGTGAAACCCTCGCCGTCTTCATCGACTTGTATTTCCCATACAACTCCGGCGGCTGCAACCTCAATTTCACTTGAGAGATCTACAGGGCTAAACACTCCTAGATAAGAATGCTTAGCTGACATAGTGATAGGTAGCTCAGACCGAGGATTATCGTATTGGGTATCTAGATGCCAATTACCACCCAGCGTTGGATGACCAACCTTGTGGGTAGACGCGGCGAGTTTGGCGTTAGTAATGGCGTGTAGTTTGGTAAGGAATTCGGCTCCAGCGTCGCCAGTGGCTACATTGCAGCCATACAGCAAGAGTTCAGGCGTTGTCTCTGAATCTTGAAACCAGGTGAGCAGGTCTTGGGTATAGCTAGCGAGTGTAGCGAGGCTGAGTTCGCTATTGCCCAGGTAGAGTGTCCCGGGATTACCGTGGCTGATGATGTGGAGTTGGTGAATCGGATGCTCTGTTGTTTGCAGCAGTTTTGTGATTTGTTGAACACCATCACGGTGTGCCTGCAGGATATGCACTTGGACACCTTCAAGCACCCCGTTGGCAAGGTAGTGGGGATTGTCTACCGCAGCATCAATAATGACTAAACTGCGAGGGGTTGTGAAGTCTTGACCCTCTATAGATGCTACGGAGTCAGCGACAATCGTTTGATTGGTCATGACAAAATCCTCATTTCGAAGCTACATGAAAGAGTATTGAGAGTATTAGATGGTTCCAAAATCTCTTTTTTTCTCTAGTCCAGGATTCCCGAAAGAGGAATATACTGAACATCCATCAAGGAAAAATATTGTCCTTGCAATATTTGGTTGATATTGCTGGTTGAAAAATCTACTTATACCTATGAACGTTTGATCTTGAGTCAGCTTAAAGTTTAGATTTCTGGCATTAGAAAGCAGTATATTTTCAGCTTTTCAAGGCTTTTGACAATGTTTTAGTAGGCAGAGATTCAAAGTCCTTTTACATAAGAGCAAGCTCAGTATAAGTACAGAATTAATAATTCTTAATCAAGTTACCATGATTAAAATCCGTATTTTTGCTGTCTTCTGAAATTATCGATTTCATTTGATATAGGTCAAAAATACTTATTGCATTTGATGGAGATTTTGAGAATATCTATTAGCTATAAAAAAGGCGATCGCTTTTGTGTGCGATCGCCTAATCATGACCTACTTGAAGTGATAGCTCTATGGCTAACTATGGTTGTCAACTGAAATCTACGCAAAGTCGGCCTGGGAAATCTGACCAACGTTTGTATTCGATAGCAATAGCAAGTCTTCACCGTTGCTAGAAATCAGCACATCGTTACCTTGTTGTTGGATGGAAAGTGCGCCAAAGCTAATACCCGGCAAAACAATGAGATCCAATCCATCTTGGAAGTCGGCAAAGCGATCGAGCCCCTGACCCACGGAGACAATGACGCGATCGCGCCCCGCTCCGCCAAAAATAAGGTCATTGCCCAGTTCGCCTTCGAGGCGATCATTGCCTGCGCCTCCTCGAAGGATGTCGCGGTCGGCACCACCCCGCATCACATCGTTGCCACCCTGACCATTGAGGCGATCGCGCCCTGTGCCACCAAATTGAATATCGTTTCCAGCGCCGCCATTGAGAACGTCATCGCCTAGATTGCCCTGCATCAGATCGTTGCCTCCTGCGCCCAAGAGGCGATCGTTATCGGCACCGCCAATCAATGTGTCATCCCCGACGCCACCCAACAGGGTGTCTTCGCCGCTGCCGCCGACCATGCGGTCATTTCCAGAACCGCCAACCATGCGGTCGTTGCCAGCACCCCCAAGGCTACGATCGCGCCCAGCGCCACCGATGAGGTTATCGTTACCATCACCACCTAACAGGCGATCATTCCCCTCGCCACCAAGGAGAACATCGTTTCCTTCATCTCCCCCAAGGCGATCGGCACCACCCAAACCCTGCACGGAGTCATTGCCAGCCAGCGCAAAGATCACATCGCGCCCAGCAGTACCTGTCAGCGAATCATCGAAGGGGGTTGGATCTGTAATGCCAGTAATTGTGATGTTTGCTGTTTGACTTACGCTACCGCCATTGCCATCTTCGATGTCATAGCTATAAGTAATGACTTGGCTCTGTCCATCGAGCAGGGTGTTGTAAGCATTGGGATCAACATTCAGCGTTGTACTACTGGTCGTCACTCCAGCAGCATCACCACTTACCAGCGTCAGATTACTGATACTTAACGTATCTCCATTCAGGTCGCTAGCCCCGGACAGCAAATCTACACTGAACGCTGCATCGTTTTCCGTCGCTGTTGCAGTGACGGCTTCTGTAACCGTAGGTGCTACATTGAAGGACCAGTTGACGATGCTTGCAAGTTGCTCATCGGTCAACCCACTGAGTAGGGTTGTTGCGGCGATCGTGGCTGTGTCATCGTAGCGTGTAGCAATAGTGGCAGCGTCAGCCGTTGTGGGGGTCAACTCGTTAAAGAACATCAATGAACGGGTAGAGTTGGCAGGCACCGTCACACTGTACGCAAACAGATACTCATCATTCCCGTTAACAAGGGTAGCTGTGCTAGTAGAAACCCCTGCATCTGGCCCGTATAAGACATGGGTAATAACGGGATCTGGGGTTAGATCATTTTCAAACGAAATCACCCATCTATCATCGGTGCCTACAAGGGCATCCCCACTGCTAGTTGTTGAAATGGTCGTGCTGCCATCAGAGCCTAAATCCCCGTCTAGCCCAAAGGTAATGGTGATGTCGGCATTCGTGGGGTTCTCCAGGAATGCGATCGCACGAACGACAGGGAGATTTTCGTCAAAGTAATACTGACCCGTTACATTCAGCCCAGATAAGCTGGCTGTTGCCCCCGTGACAGTCGTCCCTGTCAGATCGCCATTTGGATCAGGATCGTAGGTGACTCCGTCAATGATGAAACTCAATGCATCATCGTAGGCGTCACCTTGACTGGTGGCGATCAAGGTTGCTTCTTCGACAGTAAATCCATCACCACCTACTTCAACCTCAATATTCCAGTCAACGCCTCCCGCCTCAACGTCTACTTCAGCTGAGAGATCTACCGGAGCGAAAACACCTGAATAGGAATGCTGAATCCGCGTGTTGAAGGCTAGTTCAGCCCTTGGGTTGCCGTATTGGATATCTAGGTGCCAACGGCCACCTAGCTCGGCGTGACCGACTTTGTGGGTAGATGCGGCGAGGTTGGCGTTGGTGATGGCGTGGAGTTTTGAGAGGAATTCGGCTCCAGCATCGCCAGCGGCTACATTACAGCCATAGAGCAAGAGTTCAGGCGTTGTCTCCGAATCTTGAAACCAGGTGAGCAGGTCTTGGGTGTGGTTGGCGAGTGTAGCGAGGCTGAGTTCGCTGTTGCCTAGGTAGAGGGCTCCGGGGTTGCCATGGCTGATGATGTGGAGCCGTTGGACAGGTACCGGAAATTCCTGAAGTAGATTTGTAATTTGGTGAATGCCATCGTGCTGGGCATCCAGAATATGGAAAGGAATGCCATCCTGTAATCCATCGACTAGCGTCTCAGGTTCATAAACGGATGGGTCAATGATCACCAGGGTGTGCTTCGTACCAATAACTTGCCCCTTGTTGAAGGAAGAATGCATGGAAGCAGAGAGGGGGCTGATTAGTCTTTGATTCGACATGGGGGGACCTCGAACATTGATGTTACATAAGGTGTCAAAAGAAATCGCTAGTTGTAGACATGCAGCTAGGTCTGAAATGGTGATGCATGCCTAAGACTCTTGACATTTACGTGTAATTCCGTACACTCTGCCGTTTCTTCATGTTCCGTTCATTAAGTAACATCAAATCCAGTTGAGTAATCCAACTATTGTTTGCACTCGCTTCACTGCAGCGAGCGCAAACAATAGTTGGGCTTTACGGCTGTTTAGCCGGATTGGATGAATAGTCTGCAACCTGTTTGTGGATGATGCGATCCGGCTGAAGGGGATGTCTCAGAGAATCCTGAACGGGTGATACCAATTTGTGAAGAGGCTAGCCTAGATGTTTGTCTGCAATCTTTGCGATACAGGAGTTACAGAAAAATCTGGTGCTGGTTTTCGTTACCTTGGTTAACGTGAGTACGGGATAACAAGAAGGCTCAAACTTTTGTATTGCAATGATCGGAAAGATTCAGTCCCAATCTAGTCTTCTCAATAAGCCTCACAGTTGAGAAAATTCCCATTAGTAGGTCTTATTGAGAGTTCTATGAACAACAGTTTTGCTAAAAGCCAAGAAAAATCAGGCTTTCTAGCGATTCCTTAACCCGTACTCACGTTTGGTTATGTGCGGGAGTGTATTAATCGGTAAGAAAGATGGAATCTCCAAAGGGATGAATGGAGTGCATCTGCCTTTTAGAGATCCTGTTTGTAGGATTTGGGATGATGACATTATTTATAGCCTTACACATTGAGGTTAGGGCCAATCATTTGTTGAAAGCCCTGCATCACGGGGCTTTCAACAAATGATTGGGTTCTATCTGAGTGCGTAGTGCTGTAATGCAAACAGGGAGGGCGATCGCCCTCCCTGTATTACGTCGTGTTATGCCAGCCGTGTTTAGAAAAACAGACTGTGAGACTCAGAGTGGCGATGGAACTACACGAGTGCGCCGCCCAAGTCTGGAATGGATGTATCAAGCGTCAACAAATCCTGCACAGTGTACAGATTGTCAGGTTCCGTGTTGAGAGTTACTGCAACACCATAGCTAGGCTCACTTGGCAACTCTACTGACAGTGGTTGGGCGAATAGGTCGGATAGGGTGACTTGGCTGATGATGTTATTGAGTACAGCGTCTTCGTAGGCGGGGTTAAGTGGAGACAATCCATCAACTTGTCCCGACACATCCGCTTCATAGAAGTAGAGAATGCCATCAACATTTGCATCAGCCAAGGCTTGCTGGATTTGCTCCACGCCTACGGTTCCTAGCCCCGTTAGTTCATCAACGATGGGGAATCCATCAAGCTCAGGCAATTGGCTGAGGTCAAGGTTAGAGCCATTGAGGAGTGAATTGAATCCTTCCACTAGGTTGGAGAAGCTAGTGGCTACAGCATCATCCAAAGACTCACTGGACAGGACGGTAGCTTCTACGATCAGGTCGTTGAAGTCGTCATCACCGCCGACCAAATCCTCGAATAGGAAGAGGTTGGGTTCGGGGGAGCGTACTTGAATGCGATCGCCCGGATTCGCTTCATTAAAGCTAAACAAGGGTCGCCCAGGATCGCCATGAGTAAATAGCACCGGAGCATACAGCTTGCCGCCTTCCAATGTGACAGTCTGCGATAGAGTTGTGCCATCGGTGCCAACCACTTCCACATCCGGCACGAGACGGCTGAGCGCAGCTTCGGCATAGCCCTCATCGTCAGGAGCCAGACCATCCACGGTGCCCTGATTGTCATCGATTTCGTAGAACCGAATCACATTGTTTAGCGCCGCCTCTCGGGTGATTTCAAACACGACAGTGGTGGAGCCTACTTCATCGGACAGATCCAGAATTGGACCCGCATCAGGGAGGGGCGGCTCATCGGTGTCGTCGTTGAGGATGGTCGTTATGGTAGACGGAATGCTGATCGTCGCGTTGTCCGGCGCAGTGCCATTTGACAAGGTTGCAATCAGGGTCTCATCCGGTTCAACCACGGTGTCGCCCACTACCGAGAAGGTAAGCGTTGCGGTTGTTTCTCCTGCGGCAAAGGCGATCGTTGGGTTCAGCGGATCGCCCAACAGAGTTGCTCCAGTGATATCGATGAATTCGTAATCGGTTCCTACCCCGGCACTACCGCCAAGCGCCAACTCGACTTGGCTCGCCAAATCCGTTGCTCCAGTTCGGCTGATGGTGAAGCTGATCGTCTGGCTACCCGAATCCCCTTCACTCAAGCTTTCGGTATCTGTGGCCACAGCATAATCGATGTCTTGTGACGGCAAGAGTTCATCGTCGTCGAGGATGGTCGTTGTGGCAGACGGAACACTGATTGTTGCATTATCCGGCGCAGTACCATTCGACAGGGTAGCAACCAGCGCTTCATCTGGTTCAACGACAGTGTCACCTAGCACCGAGAAGGTCAGTGTCGCGGTCGTTTCACCTGCAGCAAAAGTGATTGTTGGGTTCAGTGGATCGCCCGACAGCGCTGCTCCACTAATGCCAATGAACTCATAGTCGGTTCCTAGCCCGGCGCTACCGCCAAGGGCCAACTCGACCTGGCTCACCACATCGGTTGCGCCAGTTCGGCTAATGGTGAAGCTAATTGTCTGGCTACCCGCGTCCCCTTCACTCAAACTGTCAGTATCTGTAGCCACGGCATAGTCGATGTCTTGCGGCGACAAAGGTTCATCATCATTAAGAAGGGTGGTTGCGGCATCTGGGGTGCTGATGGTAGCACTGCCATTTGGAGCCGTTCCGTTTTGCAGTTGCACCTGCACGATTTCGTTGGGTTCAATGACCGTATCACCCGTGACGTTGAGGGTGAGGGTGGCGTCTGTGGCATTGGGCGCAAACGTAACTGTGAAGACGCCAGCCGTTTCAGTGACAGTGATGCCTGTTCCGGTTACACCCGTGGTCGGGTCGAAGCTGTAATCTTCGCCCAGCACGGCATCACCTGCCAACAGAAACTCGACGGAACTGGTGCCTGTGGTGGTGCCACTGCGGGTCAGGGTGAACGTGATCGGAGTTGTGCCCGTGTTACCTTCCGTTACTTCAGCAGCTGTTGCGGCGATCGCATAGTCAATGTCCTCCGGCACAATCTGCTCGCTGGTAAAGGTAATGACAACCGCCTCGTCCTCTGCCACAGTTACCGTTGCACTACCCCCAGGAAGATTAGATGAGCCATCGGCAGCTGCAACATCAATAGCTGCGAGGTTGAAGCCGCCCTCTGGCAGAACTTGGATGGTGTAGGTACCAACCGGAACTTCATCGAAGACAATCTGATTGCCAAAGCCATCGCCATCATCGGGGGTCGCATCATCAAGGGTAAAGGCCCCTAAATCTCCGGCAAAGTCAAAATCGGTGCCGTCGGCCACATCGGTGTCATGAACGATCGTGATGCTGCCCGTAGGGATAATGGCATCACTTGGAGCGATGGAGGCGGTCGCCGAGTTGGCCGTTGCATCCACATCATAGGCATCGACATCAATGATCCTCAGCCCTAATGATTCCTGCGGTTCAGCCAATGCATCAGTTTCAGCCGTGAAGACCAGGTTGGAAGACGTTTGGCCATCTGGAATAATGACGCGAAGCAAGCTTTCGGTGACAACCAGAACGTTGCCCCCAAACGAGAAGTCGTCAGCGGTTAATCCAGCATCAGGGCTGAGGCGGATGTTCACAAACAGGTCACCATCTGTGTCACCTGTGCGGGTCACCGTAAAGCTGGTTGATTCGCCTTCGTCAACCAAACGCGAGCCAGGGGTAATGCTAACCGTAGGCACAACCGCGACTGATTCAACAATGGACGCGATCGCCGATCCCGATATTGGGCTGACATCGTAGGCAGGTGTGTCCGTCACAGTCAGTTCCAGGGACTCAACTGCCTCAGCAAACACATCACTTGTGGCCGTAAAGTCTAGCGTTGTTGAAGTTTCTCCCTCGGGAATAATCAACTGGATTTGCGTTTCTGAGGCAGCCAGAATATTGCCATCCAGGGAGAAGTCATCGGCGGTCAAGTCAGCATCGGGGCTGAGGTTAATGGAAACTTGAAGAGATTCAGTCGTATCGCCTGTGCGCGAGACGGTAAAACTACCCGAATCGCCTTCTTCGACCGAAAGTGTTGAAGGGGTAATGCTGACAATCGGTGTAGTAGGAGGAAGCGAATCATCATCTGCAATGGTGATACTCGCAGTAGTGGATGCTCCCAAATCATAGTTCGCTCCATCTGATAGAAACAGATTTAGGCGTTCGAGGCTTTCAACAACGTCATCATCAATGGGCGTCACAAGCACATCCACGGAGGTGGCATTGGCAGGAATGACAATGGGACTTGGCAAACGCTCAAAGTCCGAGCCTGAAGCTGCCGAACCGGTAAAGGAATAGAGCACGGAAAGGGGTTGACTGAGATCGCCACCTGAGCGGGTGATGGTGAAGGTGGCTGTGTCGAGACCAGCCTCCGAGGCCTCAGGGTCAGATGCCGTGATCTCCACAATGGGGAGGGAGTCCGTGTTCGTTATGCCAATTAAGGAATTGAGGTCCAGATTTTCTCCGCCTGTCTCGAGGTTCTCGATGGGTTGTGTTGTAGTTGCCATGCCTGAATTCTCTTTTCAGATAGATGATTGATTTCGTGGAAAAGGGATTAAACGTTCGTACTTGCCCAAGCGACTCAGCTTATGCTTGAGTTCGTATCAAGAAAAATTGATACGTCGACGACCTGATGGGCTTCATCTGCACTAAGAAATGTCGACAAGGCCTGTATTGAAGGAAACACAGAATAAAACATCAGCAATTTATTAAAAGGGCAGTAGCTAGCACTAGCTATATGGTGTATCGAAATGAGACCTACTAGACAATGGACTAGTTATTAATACCAACACCTGGGCAATTTTGCGTGTTGGGTGGTCATCGCTCGATAGACAAAGATTCGATTTCACAAAAGCGGTCACTCCAAAAACCAACCCTACAAGAGAAGGGGACGGCCAGTGCCATTCCTTAATTTGGTCTTAGCGATTGCCGCGTACTATGTAATCTTTGTTACAAGATGATACGCTTTGTTCAGCTGGCTAACGTAAGGTTTCGGTAAACCTCGGACAAGAGTTGATGTATATTTTATGACCATCAACGTCCAGTACCAAGAAGCAACGATTTTTCTGAAAGGGTTGGGGCTTCTACTGAAGAATGTTCCTCCGTATCCAAAGTAGATTGGGGTACGCAAATTCTTTTTGAAGGATCTTCATAGATGTGTAAAGTTTCGATGAAGATTTAACCTTTAGCAAGAAAAAATTGCCGGATAAATGGATCGTTTTCCAGGGTGATCCATTTTGATCGCGTTCACGGAACTAGCGCCCAGACTACTTTTTGCCAGTTCTGTGGCTTGGAAGACGCAGACCGATGCCTTAAGGTCGGGTTCGAATGGGTATTAGACTGAGACCCATATATCTCAAGTGATTCATCGATCAGGAAATACTCTTAAATTTTTATTTGAAAATAAAAATTTAATGTGTTATTGCGCTATGCGCGTTGGTTAAGTACAGAGCTGGTTGCACACCGCTATAATCGTGCGGAATCGAAGCCCGTGGGATCGCGCTACGGGATTGGTTAAAATCCAATCATTTTTTGAAAGCCTTGTAGTGTAAGGTTTTCAAAAAAATCATCATCTGTCTTCATCAAAATGTGCAAAGCTGCACAGCCTTGTTGAGACCTTGCCTTGTTGAAACCCTGCCTAGCGTGAGGCACGATACAGCAAAAAGGCTCCGATCCCAAAGCCAAAGAGATTGGGCAACCATGCACCGATAATCGGTGGCAGTGCGCCAACCTGGGCGATCGCCCCACTCAAAAACGCCAGCAGGTAATAGGTGAAGACCAGCAAAATGCTCAGGGCAAAGCTCACCGCGCGTCCCGTGCGCCGCAACTGGCAGCCCACCGCGGTTCCGACAATGCCAAAAGCAATGCAAGTGAAGGGGAGCGCATACTTCTGGTGGATCCGGACGCGGAG
This sequence comes from Cyanobacteria bacterium J06638_20, assembly GCA_039819245.1. GTDB lineage: Bacteria > Cyanobacteriota > Cyanobacteriia > Elainellales > Elainellaceae > Vacuolonema. Next base: position 10,610 of record JBCBSJ010000064.1, on the reverse strand, counting down.
TTCGCGAATCTTGTCGGCATCGCCGCTTTGCTCAACCAGACGTAGGTATTCTTGGGATTGAGCAATGTTCATCTCGCTATAACCCCGGTTGCGGGTTGCCAGGTCGAGGGGCGATCGCGGAATGTTCAGGGTTTGTTCTTCAAACTTGATGATGTTACGAAATGAGCCATCCGCAGACACGACATAGATGGTTCCATCGAAAAAGGTCCAGGCGCTGGACTCTTCATCCCATCGAGCTGTTTTTGCACTGATGATTTGATCTAGACTACCCCGCGAAAAGTCGAGGATTGTCAGCCCTCCCATCTGCTCTCCGTCGAAGGTTTTGGCATAAAACATGCGTGACATGAAAGTACCGCGATCGCCATCCTCCCGGATCACATCCTCAAATTCTTGGTAGAGAATGTCCTCTTCCCGAAAATTGGGTTCATCATCATCCAACGCCCGTGCCAGGGTTGTGGAGGCACGGTAGTTCGCCGCTGGGACAATGCTTTCGTTGAACAGGAAGGTGAGTCCCGTGATCAGGGTGCAAAAGACCAAGGCCGGGACCAACATGCGGTAGACTGTGACCCCACAACTCCGTAATGCAATCAGTTCACTATCGCTGGAAAGGCGACTAAAGGTCATCAGCGCCGACAGCAGCACAGACATTGGGAACGAGTAAGCAATGAACTGCGGAATTTTGAGAGCCAGAACCTCCATAGCCGCAGCAATGGACAGCCCCGAATCCAAGATTTCGTTGACTAAGTAAAACAAGCTGTCGAGGGAGACCCCCAGAGCGGTGAATGCACCGACCCCAAATAGAAACGGAGCTAGCAGCTCCAGAAAGAGATAGCGATCCATGACAGGGATGCGCCATCCACTCTCACGACGACCAGGGAGGGGGTGGGGGATATGGGGAACCTGAGTAGTCATAGGACAGATAGGTCGGAGTGATTTGGAGGAACGATAGCTAGCCAAACGAACAATGCAACAGCCTGCAGCAGCAACGGCTTATTACTAGGATGCCACGAAGCCGAAGCGATGGGCATCAGCTCAGAAGCGATGGGCATCGGCTCAGAAGCGATGGGCATCGGCTCAGAAGCGATGGGCATCGGCTCAGAAGCGATGGGCATCGGCTCAGAAGCGATGGGCATCGGCTCAGAAGCGATGGGCATGGGCTTAGATCTGAAAGGCTTCTCCCAGGTAGTATTGACGCACCAATGGATTTGCGTAGAGTTCGTCGGTGCTGCCAGAGGCCAGGATTCTACCGTCGCGCATGATATAGGAGCGGTCGGTAATCGCCAGGGTCTCGCGGACGTTGTGATCGGTGATCAGGATGCCCATCTGGCGATCGCGCAATTGGGCAATGATGGACTGAATTTCAGCAACGGCGATCGGGTCAACCCCAGCAAAGGGTTCATCCAGCAACAGGAAGTGGGGGCCATTGGCTCCTGATGCCAGGGCGCGGGCGAGTTCCGTTCGCCGTCGTTCGCCGCCGGAGACGCGATTCCCAAGGGTATCGGCCACTTTCTCCAAGTGAAATTCCTTGAGCAAATGATGCAGGCGATCGCCTCGCTCGTCTTTAGGAATATTCGATTGCTCCAGCACCAGCAAAATATTGTCGCGCACACTGAGGTGACGGAAAATGCTGGGCTCCTGTGCCAGATAGCCAATACCTAGGCGCGATCGCTCCGGCATGGGGAGATTGGTAATGTTGCGATCGTTCAGCCAGACTTGCCCTTGGTTGGGCTTCTCAACGCCCGTCACGATGTAAAACGTAGTTGTCTTGCCCGCACCGTTTGGCCCCAGCAATCCAACAATTTCGCCCTGGGAAACGGATAAGTTCACCCGATTCACCACGGGACGATTTCCATAGGACTTGTGGATGTTTTCGAGCAGAATTCTCAACGATGTTCCCCAATCAAAGGTAGATGAAGACAGCGATCACTGGCAGAAACTAAGACCCGATTCTAGCAAGCGGCAGAGCCACCCGCTGCAAACTGCAATAGAACTGAGGCATTTAGTAAATTAGGACTATGAATGGAGGGCATCCACAATCCCAATGGAAGACGGCATCCCAACGAACGGCGTGCCATGAATGTACTGAGTTCCATTGATGCAGGGGCAGCATCAGGGTTGTTAAAGAGACTCAGGCCCTTTGAATTCAGGTTTGGGGTTGAAGGTATCGACTGGAGCGGGAGCAGCACCGGGAACCGTTTCGGGCAGTTCCGAATCAGGGACGAGGTAGATGGCTTCGACTTGCTCGCCACGATCGGGCTGGGCCACGAAGCGTCCCTCGTCAATCAGATAGGTAATCACCTCACCCCGCAGGCTATTGCCTTCTTGCAGAACATAGACATCGCCCCGCAGCACAATCCGCCGCTCTCGGCTGAAGTATTGCGCTTGCACGGCAGTGGCCTGAATCTGACGGGCAGGGTAGTTGATGCGAACATTTCCCCGCGCGGTAATCACGCCGGTGATTGAGTTGGCTTCCTGGATGTCCGACTCCAACCGCAAAGGCTGATTGGCTTCAGCCGGAGTTGCTGTCTGCGCGTTAGCATCGCGCGGCAGCAGTGAACTCAGGGTGCTACCCCCAATGACGGTCAGAAGGGCGATCGCCATTCCCAACGTCACAGGACGGGTCGAGGGGCGAGTCAGAGCATGGGTCAACAAATGGAGTCGCATCAGCACAGCCTTTGTGGGAGGTGAGGGGGGTGGACATTGCGGGGAGGATTGGGCGCCTTCATGCTAGCTCTACGGCAGTTCCCGTCAGTTTCTTCGTTGAAATGCCTAAATGAGCGCCTTCATCATACACCGTCTTTCTACTTTGCTTTTAGGCGCGATCCCGGATAGTTAGCAAGACACCTGAGACTTCCGGTGAGTTCCAATTCGAGACATCAAGGGATTTGGGTTGAGATGCAAGGGGCTAGGATGAAACCCTCAACGACCCATCACAACGACCGATCAAACGAAATTGTTGGTAGGCGCTGGCTATCTGGGGATAGGGGGTGCAACAGCGAATCCCAGAGGGCAGCTAGCCCATCGGTTTCAGTCGTCTGCACCGTTTGCAAAATCGCCTGACATTGCGACAACAACGGGCTAATCTTGACCCCTTCGTAATCGGGAGTGTACTTCCGTAGACGATTTATTCCCTCTCCCAGCAAGATCATGGCTCCCCGCCCATTTTGATTGCTGAGGTGGTAGAACGCCACGGCGATTTGCAAGATGCCCTGATATAACGTGCGTTCCGGTTCGCCTGCTTCCATCCAGATAGCTTCCAGTGTGTCATGACAGGCGTAAAACTCTCGCTGGTTGAACTGCTTAATACCCAGCCAAAATTCCTTCGGAAGTGCCTCGGTCATGCGATCGCTCCTACACGCTTACCTTCAGCCTATCACCCTCATTACCCCCACCGCAGGCGTCGTACGATTTGCAGTCTGAATAGACTTAGGCTGCTTGGGGGAGCGTTTCAGAGGTTGCGTGCGCGCTGGCTGAGCGCAGTCGAAGCCAGCGCGCCGCTCTATACCTGAGCGTGCCCTGTGCCCTGAGCGCAGCCGAAGGGCACAACCTCTATGGGGAGAATTCGGCGATCGCCTTAGTTCAGCATCCGGTCTTCGGCGGGTGGCAAGAAGCTGTCGTCAAACACCGTTTCTACCGCTGGGGTGTTGCTCAGACCGAAGCCTTCGACCACCTGGGCGATCGTGGTTTCGAGGCGAGCGGGGTCAATGCCACCAAGGCCGTTTTCTTCTACCTCTGGGCTGAGGATCAGGCTATCCAGTGCCAGGTCGAGGCGGTAGCGCTCGGTTTCCTCATCGAAAACGCCCCCTTCGGCAAACTGGGCGATCGTGGCGAAGGCACCGTCGGTGTCCTCAATCATGGCCTTTGTGCCTCGCAGGTAGGCAGCAACAAAGCCACGGACAATGTCAGGATTTTCTTCCAGGTAGTCTCGCCGCACGATGATGGCATTCCCGTACAGGTTCAAGCCGTAGTCGTTGTAATAGAAGACATTGAGTTCTTCCAGAGGAAACCCTGCTTTGCTCAAAGGCGGAATGCAGGACGTGGAGAAACAAGACGCGGCATCATATTCCCCTTGGGCAAGGAGCGTTTCGCGCAATCGGGGTTCGACATTTGCCCAGCTGACGCTGGCCTCGTCGATGCCTGTGACACTGGCAAAAACAGGGAACAGTCGGCGAGCGGAGTCGCCTGCCGGTGCACCGATGGTTTTGCCTTCCAGCAGCGATGGCTCCGTAATTTCGGAGGGGCCGAGGGAAACGATGGAAAGGGGCGATCGGTTGAACTTAATCGCAACGGCGACCAGTTCCTGATCTGGATTGTTTTCGTTGAACTCGATCATGGCGTAGATATCGCCTTCGCCGATGTCATATTGTCCGGCGGCGATTTTGGTGATGGAATCGGCGGAGCCAAAGCCACGCTCGAAGGCGACATCCAGACCCTCTTCGACGAAATAGCCGCGATCGACTGCCGTCGTTAACCCCGCATCAACCCCTTGCAACAACCAGGAGAGGCTGAAGCTCACGGGGGTGAGTTCTTGGGTTTCTGCCGCAGGAGCCTCAGCACTTTCGGCGCTCTCTTCGGTTGCAGCGGGTTCAGTCTCGACAGTGGGAGAGGAAGCGCAAGCCCCTAAGCCAACGGTAACGGCAAGCAAGGAGGCGCCAAGTAAACGACGGATGTGATAGTGAAGCATCAGTAATGTCTTATGGGTGGGCTGAAATATTTAGAAATTATTAAATGGAAATCAGCCTTCTACTTTTGTATTCGAGGACACGATTTGTCAACGTGGTTTGCCAAGGGATGGATGGTGGAACTCCGGGCAATGCCCGGACATAGCCAATCCAGCGGTCGTAGTGAGCCGCAGCAAAGGGTTATCGAATCCAATGTACGGTGCGTTGTTCGATAGCCGCGCAAATAGCATAGAGTGCAATTCCCATCAGTCCCAGGGCAAACAGACAGAGGAAGGCCAAATCAATATCAAAGGAGGCAGTGGCGCTGACGATGAGATAGCCAATACCGCGGTTGGAGGCAACGGTTTCAGAAATTACTGACCCGATGAATGCTTGTGAGATGGCGATCTTGAGGGAGGCGAATAAATAGGGCAAGGAATGGGGAAAGCCAACCTTCTGGAACAGCTCAAACTGAGATGCGCCAAGGGATTTCAGCACGTCCCGCATTTCAGGCTCTACGGTCGCTAGCCCAAGGGACACATTAACGGCGATGGTGAAAAACGCCAGCAGGAAAGCCGTCACAACGGCGGGAATGGTACCGATGCCAAACCAAATGGCGAGGAGCGGCACGATCGCCACTTTTGGGATCGTGTTAAACCCAACCAGGATGGGATAAAGGGTGGTGTAGGCCACCTTGGAATAGCCGATTAGGAAGCCTAGCAACAGCCCGGTGACCAGGGCGATCGCAAAGCCAATTAATGTCGTTTGCAACGTGACCAGCGAATTTTTCCAAACCACATCGCCCCATTCCCCAATCGTGGCAAAGATTGCGCTAGGAGCAGGTAAGACAAACTCGGGAATACCAAAGGCCTTTACCACAATTTCCCACAGCACAAGGCAAACGGCGATCGCTAATGTCGGCAACACATAGGTCGCCACCTTGGAGCCGAGAAACTGCTTCCAAGCCGTGCGATCGGATGAAGGTTTCGCTACTGTAGGTGTCGTTATCGTCATTTCTGCAAGATCCCTCTTATCTCAAAGCGTGTCGCGGGTCTCAAAGCGTGTCGGGGGGGTGACGGTTGCGGTTGCAAACCGTGCCAATCCATCCAACGAAATTCCATTCAACGGAATTCTGTCCAACCCTAATGTTGAATATGGCGACGGAGGCGGTCATAGAGATGATGGAACTCATCGGTAAACGTCATCTCCATCGTCCGGGGACGCGGCAAATCGACCGTTAGCTCCAACACAATCTTGCTCGGGCGCGGGCTCATCACATACACCACATCCGAGAGGTAAAGGGCTTCCCGCAAGTCATGGGTCACCAACATGGCTGTGCATTGCGTCCGTTTCCAGAGCGCCTGCATCATTTCCCACATATCCTCGCGGGTGAAGGCATCCAGCGCTCCAAAGGGTTCATCCAGCAACAGCACTTCAGGCTGATGGATCAAGGCTCGACAGAGGGAGGCTCGCTGTTTCATCCCCCCTGACAACTGCCAGGGATAATGCTTCTGAAAGTTGTCTAGCCCTACCGTCGCTAGCAACTCCCGTGCGGTTTGCTGGTACTCCGACAGCTTTCGGCGAAACTGCTGTTTGTGCGGCTGCACCACCTCTAGCGGCAGCAGCACATTCTGTAGGGTATTGCGCCAGGGCAACAGCACTGGATTCTGAAAGGCAATGCCGACGCTGTGCAAAGACCCATTGACTGGGCTTCCCTGAAAATTCAACTTTCCTTGCTGCACCGGGAGCAGCCCCGATACCATCCGCAGCAGAGAGGTTTTCCCGCAACCGCTGGGGCCAACGATGGACACAAATTGCGATCGCTCCACCCCAAACGACACCCGATCCAACACTGTGGTGGTGTGTCCCTTCGATTCGTAGGTCAGCGAAATATCCTGAAATTCCAGCACCGGATGGGGTGAGGCGACTTTAGACGATTGATCCTCGGTCAGCGGCGAGTTCAACATAGTTCGACCTCAAGCAACGGGCGAGCAAGAAAGGGGTTCGGAAGATGATGCAGTCGCATCGGAAGATGATGCAGTCGCAATAGACAGCAGCCGCTAACGACGGGAATGTCGAACTAGCAGCAGTTAGGGCACTATCAAAATCCACATTGGGAAGGCATTTGTATCCTCCGCATGGATCCTCAATCGTTCCTTATCCTCAGCGAAAGAGGACGCCCAAAATGTGCTTCGCATTACCATTTGCGCGAATTTCACCCTGCGGATAGCAAGGAGCCTGTGTTTCTCTATACGTGGCCAAACGACGCGACAGCGCTACCTTGAGGGGCGGTAGGGATTGGGGCAACGTTTCACTGGCTGGGCAATTTGGCGATCGCACCTCGAGTCCAGGCATCTTTTCCCAATAACCCGTGCGCGACGACCCAGGCTCGCACGAACGCTTCAATGCAAACAACATTATTCACAGAGAGGGAAACCGTTTCTATGGAAGATGATCTAACGCCGATCTACGAAATCCAGGGAGAACAGCACACCTCTCCATTGGACGGGCAATCGGTGACGACCGAGGGGATTGTGACAGCGGTCGATACCAATGGGTTTTATGTCCAGGATGCAACTGGCGATGGCAACATTGCGACGTCGGATGCTTTGTTCGTCTTCACGGGCAGTGCCCCAACAGTTGCGGTGGGAGACGAGGTTGAAATTGAGGGGACGGTTTCCGAATTTACGCCGGGGGGAGTTGAGACTCGCAACCTCTCGACCACCCAACTGAGCAACGTCAATGTCACCATTCGTTCCAGTGGTAACACGCTCCCGACCGCTGTGTTGCTCGGAGCAGGTGGACGGCTCCCTCCCACCGAAAACATTGATGATGATGCCTTTGGCGCGTTTGAACCTACGACCGATGGCATCGACTTTTTCGAATCCTTGGAAGGGATGCGGGTGACCGTGGAAAATGCCGTAGCCGTTTCGGGAACAAACCGCTTTGGCGAAATCTTCACGGTGGTCGATCGCGGTGATGGTGCCACCGGATTGAGTACCCGGGGAACGCTCAACATCAGCCCCGATGACTTCAACCCCGAGAAAATTCAGATTGACGAAGATAGCGGTATTTTTGACTTCGACTTCCCCGATGTGAATGTCGGCGATGTGTTGGGCGATGTGACTGGGGTTGTTGGTTACAGCTTCGGCAACTTTGAGGTGTACCCGACCGAAGATTTCACGGGCAACATCGAGTCGGCAGGGTTGCAAGCCGAAACAACAAACCTGGTGGGCACCGCCGATCAGGTGACCATTGCCAGCTACAACGTGCTCAACCTGGATCCGAATTCGGGTGATGGGGATGATGACGAAGGGGATGGACGGTTTGCAGCGATCGCCGAACAGATTGTCAACAACCTGCAAAGCCCTGACATCATTGGTCTGCAAGAGATTCAGGACAACACTGGATCCGAGAGCGACGATGGTGTCACGACGGCAGACGAGACCCTGCAGAAATTGGTGGATGCGATCGCCGCAGCCGGAGGGCCAACCTACAGCTTCGTTGACAATACCTTCATCGGCGAAAACACCAGTGGCGGCCAACCCGGCGGCAACATCCGCACAGCCTTCCTCTACAACCCCGACCGGGTGACGTTGGATCCCGATTCGGTACAAACCATTGGTGGACAGGGCGAGGGCGAAGCCTTCGAAGGTGCCCGTTTGCCCCTGGTGGCTGACTTTGAATTCGGTGGCGAAACAATTACCGTCGTCAACAATCACTTCTCTTCAAAAGGTGGCAGCGCTCCTATCCTAGGGGTTGAGCAACCCTTTGAAGCGCGGCAGGAAGAGGTAGACGTTAACGGGTCGCTCGATGAAAGACAGGCGCAATCGCAAGCGGTGCGTGACTTTGTCGATGGGGTTGCTAATGCGGATGCCAATGCCAATTTGGTTGTGTTGGGTGACCTCAATGAATTCGAGTTTGTGTCTCCGGTCGAGGACTTTGTGACCCAAAGCGGTTTCACCAACTTGACGGACACCCTCCCCGAAAACGAGCGCTACACCTTTAATTTCCAGGGCAATTCCCAATCGCTGGATCACATTCTGGTGAACGGTCGCCTCACGGATGTAGCAGAGTTCGACATCGTGTATACCAACTCCGAATTCGCCGCGACCTCAGACCGGGCAAGTGACCACGACCCCTTACTGGTGCGCCTCGACATCACCGCGCTAACGACTGACCCCGGCCCGACTCCCGGACGGGATGTGATCTTGGGAACGCCCGAGCGGGATGTGATCAACGCCCTGGCAGGTAATGATTTGGTTCGCGGTTTGGGCGGAAATGATCGTCTGGCTGGAGCCGAGGGGAACGATCGCCTCTTCGGCGGTGATGGCAACGATGGAATGTTCGGTGGCTCCGGCAACGATACGCTCTTTGGCAACACTGGGGATGATGCGCTGCGAGGTCAGGTCGGGGATGATCGCCTCTCCGGCGCAAACGGGAACGATCGCCTCTTGGGCGCAGCGGGGTCTGACTCCCTCTTTGGCGGTGCTGGCAACGATCGCCTCCTCGGTGGCGGTGGCAATGACGTCCTGCGGGGCAATGATGGCGACGATCGCCTGGCTGGCAATGCCGGCAACGATCGCCTCCTCGGTGGGGCAGGTAACGATCGCCTCTTGGGTGGCCCCGGCAACGATCGCCTGCGGGGTGGTCTCGGCAACGATGTTATCCGCATGGGCCCCGGACGCGACATTGTGGAGCTGGGTCAGCAGGATGGCCTCGACCGAGTGATTGACTTCGACAATGTCGATCGCGTCGCTCTGTTGGGCTCCCTCAGCAGTAATGACCTCACACTGGTACAGCAGGGCAACGATGTCGTGATGCAGGTCGGAAGCGATCGCCTAGCCCGATTCATAGGCATCACCGTGAACTTCTTGGAAGCACGCATCATCTAGCGGACTCCGTTTTGCTGGCAGCCTGAAACAAACACAAGCCCTGGAATTCTTAGAGCCCAGGGCTTGTGCTGCTATGGAATGGTAAATCGTCTTATCACATTGGGAAGTAAATCACTGGATGCCAGCTTTTTCGAAGAAGTTCCCCCGTCAGACTAGGAACCGATAGCTCAATCAACTTGCCCACATTACCGGAGGCACTGGCGATCGCGCTAATATCCACATCCACCGCTAACTCCAACACCTCTGTCAGAGCATTGCCTACGCGAACTTCCGTTTGCACATTGATGCCCAATTGTTCGAGTTCTTGCTGCCGCTGAGCCAGCACTTCTGCTGCTTTTTCCTCTTCGTATTGCCGTAGTTGGGCATTCCGTCGCACCTCATCTACCACCCAGCACAGTAAACACTGGTCGAGCGGATACCCCGCCTGCGCCGCGGCCTTAATCCGCTCTAGGGTGTACTGAGCCGATTCGCTGTCGTCGTAGGGAACCAGCAAGTACCGAAATAAGTTCTGACAGCGCAACGCCAACTCTGCGTTGGTATAGGTGGAAATGAGATGTGGCCGCAGAATCATCAAGGGAACGGTGAGGCGCTGACAAACATTGATCATGGTGCTGCCAAAGAGCTTCTCGCTGAGCAAGCTACGGCCTGGGGTTCCCAAGATCACCAAATCGACTGGCTGCTTGCGTAACACCTCAGCAATTTGAACGCTGGGCGTCCCTGATTTCACCTCAATCTTGACTTCGACTCCATCTGGCACATGATCTAGCGCAGCGGAAAGGCGATCGCGCGCCGCCTGCACCTTTTCTTCATTGGGTCGGGGAACGGCTCCCTCGGCAAACGGCGCAACATGGAGAAATACCAATGTTTTCAGTCCGCTCTCGGCCAATTGGGGTATAAATCGCACCAAACGATACAACCCATCCGTAAAGTCAGTGCAAATCAGCGCACTCTGAAACATCGTGACCACCCCAAATCTGGAGAGCAAGCTTTTCCCAAAGGCTATCACCTTTGCCCACTCTCCATGGCAATCGTTTACGTTTCATTAGCCGAGCTT
>JBCBSJ010000063.1:0-24149 GCA_039819245.1 Cyanobacteria bacterium J06638_20 | reverse complement strand
GATCACATCGAAGCACCCCCATATCTAGAGGCTTTAGGGGGATCTTAAGCCGAAATCTGAGTTCCGGACACTCAGATCTTCGACTTCATCAAGAAGTCAAAGATCTAGGGGCGATTTGCGGGGGTTTAGAAGTTCGACTTCTTTGAGAAGTCGAACTTCTCTAGGAGGAGTTACTCATCGAGCAGGAGTCGGTGGAGGGTAGGGGTGGTCGGTAGATGGTGGTCAGATAAGAAGAGCTGGTAGGTGCGATCGCTCCCCACAACCTCTTTTACTCGCCCCATCTTTGGCAAGGTTCCGCCACGTATCCCAGCGTATTCTGGATAGCTTGAAAATTCCCACGCATCTGGAGTCTTGACCAGATTTGCTTTGACCGGATTCAAGTGGATGTAGCGGGTGAGGTGAACAAGATGCTCGGTTTCGGTAACCGAATACTCTGATAACCACCCTGAAACAATGACCCGACTCGCCCATAGCGCTTGTTCATCGCTTTTGTGTAAGCCACTGAGAGCGATCGCATCGGTTGTTTTAACGCATCAGCCTGCAAATCAATCAACACGTGGTAGTGATTTGGCATCAAACAATAGGCCAGAATATAGACGCCATTGGCTACCAGTTTTTGCCGTACAAGCCGCAAGAAGTAGAGATAGTTTTCCCGTTCAAAAAAGACGTTCTGGCGGTTGTTGCCTCGATTGTAGAGATGGTAGAAACGCTCAAATTGTGGCGATCGGTTTGTCATGATCATGGTTTAGATGCGTACCCCAAGCCTAAAATTCCCATTCCAGGACTGTAGATCTTCGACTTCTTGAAGAAGTCGAAGATCTAGAGGCTATCTGTGGGGCTTAGAAGTTCGACTTCTCAAAGAAGTCGAACTTCTGGGTTATTCAACCGTTCCCGTAACTCCCGCAGTATGGTGCTGGTTCCCTGCTGAAAGGCCTGGTTGACCAGTTGGGGAATGCGATCGCCCACATCCAAATCGGGAAAGACCAGACTGCGCTCCGATTCCTGATACTCGCTCTGTTGTAGAAGCTGAATCGTGAGCCGTCCATTGCCGTAGACCCAAAACTCTGGCACTTGCAAAATGCGATAGGCATCGAACGTGCTTTTAGAGGTGACATCGGTTTCGATCGCCAAATCCGGTGGTGGATCAATGTCCATATCCATCCGCATCAGCGATCGTACCCGCTCAGCATTTTGGATATAGAAACAGGTATCGGGTTCCAACCCAGCCCGTTTCGGTTTCTTGAAGGTGGTAGCGCCAAAATCTTCCCAAGCACGATCTTGAGCATCCAAAATTGCTTTAACAATATCTGAAATGATGCGATGGGGGCGCTCATGGGCAGGGAGAGGTGCCATCAGTTCCAATGTTCCATTGCAATAGTTGATGCGTGGGATATGGCGATCGCCCCCCAACTCTTCCAACAGTGCTTCATACTGTTCCCAGGTCACATCCGAGAGCAGCAAATGGCTCCCTGGCGACAAGTCAATGGTTCTCAGCGGAATTGTATCTACAGGAATAGCTGCCATCCCAGTCGCGACCTACCAATGAAACCTATTGAGGATTCTAGCTTACAGGTCTATGCCTCGCTTGGATTTTGCAGGACTTGCAAGAAGTCTTTGATGGCCTGGGGTTGGTCGTAAGGGCGGACATATTGCGCCAGCATCCCCACTGCCAGTTCAGGGAAAAATTGGCTACGCGCTTGCTCTTGGTACGCCTCTCCCCGCAAGTCGTAGAGGGTCAACCGCTGGTTTTCCCAGATCAACACCTCTGGAATTCCTAACCCTTTGTAGACGGCCAATTTATCTACCCCACCGCTCGTGAGGTTAATTTCAATCGCAATGTCCGGCAACTCTTTCAATACGCCAACGCAGTAGCACTCATCGGGTTCTAACCCCCGTGCTTTGGCTTCCCGGCGAAAGGTCGTTGAGCCATAACCATGCAGCGAGATATCGACTTCTTCTGCATAACGTTCCAATAGTCGAGCCAGAACTTTTTTGAGCAATTCATGTTCAGAGGAGGGCATGAAGAGTTCTAGGGTTCCCTCTAGGTAGATGAGTCGCAAGCCGGGATAATCTCCCAGCGTCGCCAGGAGCGTTTCATACTGCTGCCAACTGACTCCCGACAAAACGACGCGCTGATCGTCCGTCTTCGTTGTGGGAGAAAAGAGCGAGGTCATTGCAATTCTGGAGAAGGATTGTGTTGATTCTAGCGAAAAGGGTCTGGTTATTCTCGGAGGGAAAGTTCTGGGTTACAACTGTAGAAAAATCTTGGTAAAACCAACGGTAGTGCCGTAATGTCGCAAGAGCCACCTAGCTACGAACCCACCACAATTGAGACAGTCTTTGAACTACTTGATAAAAAGCTGGTTAGTTTTGGAGTGCCGGGGGCGTTGAGCTTTGTGGGTATAACAAAGGCCCAGGAAAGCCAGTGGAAAGAAGCCATTGGCTGTTTCGTAGGAGCCGTAGCTGTTTGGACGGCCATCAAGGTTGGCAAGAAATTGGCTCCCAAGCTGGATGAAGGATTAGACAGGCTAATGGCGGCCAGTGGCCATGCCTGGTCTGCGGTGCGCTCAGACCCAACCGGGCACTATCTTCAACAACAAGCCCGCCTCTGCGAAGAGTTTACAGCGGAAGGATTTAACCCAGACCGCACCACGATTCCACTATTGGAAGAGGTATTTGTGCCGCTGGATCTGAGTGGGGTGATTGGGAATTGGGAGAGGAATCAAGCGACGCATTCCCGCAAAAGATTGCCCAGATTACCAGACGCAGAATTGCTGTCTAATAACCTGAATATTTGGAAACTGCTGGCCCGATCGCGCAAAGACGCAAAATTCCGGCAAATGAGCATCTTGGCCAAGGGCGGTATGGGCAAAACAACCCTGCTTCGTCATATCACCTTAATTTACGGGCAGGGAAAGCAGCGGCGATATCGCGCTCCCACGCTGGTTCCATTTCTGCTGCGTTTGCGAGATTGGGTTGATGTTTTGACGCACCCTCAGCCGCCCACGCTGCCCAGGCTGATTGCAGAACATCATGTGCCAGGGTTGTCGAAAAATAACCCCCTTACGGTTTCTGCCGAATGGGCTGAAGGATTGTTGCAAAAGGGCAAAGCCTTGGTGTTGTTTGATGGATTTGATGAAATTCCAGACGAGCACCGCCCCCAAGTGAGTCAGTGGCTTAGCGATCAAATGCAGGAGTATCGAGATTCGTCATCTGTATTTATCCTTACATCCCGACCCGCAGGGTTCAAAGACTACATAGCCCGAAAGCCTGCCAGCCCGATTTATGTGAAAACCTTCAACACAGCCCAGCAAAACCTATTCATTCGTCGTTGGTATCTGTGCCAGGAGCGTGCATGTCGCAGCGAAAAGCAGCGCCGTCAGGCAAAACGGGTAGCAGATGAGCGTTCAGACCATCTAATAGACCAATTGCAAGAGCGTCGAGAGGAGTTGGGCTATATGGCCGAGAACCCGCTCCTGCTGAACATGTTGGTGACGTATCACCGCTTTGACCCAACCGCCCAAATTCCCCGCCAGCGCCTGGGGTTATACCAGGGAATCTGTAAGCTTCAATTGGATGATCGCCCCAAAGCAAGGGGGATTCAGATGGTTTTGACCTATGGCAAGAGCTTAAATCTGTTGCAGGAAATTGCCCTGGGGATGGTGCGAACCAAACGGCTGACGCTGTCTCGCAGTGCGTTGCTCAATTTTTTGGAGAAGCATCCTCTGGTGCAACGGGAAGAAGTGGACGCCGTCGAGTGGCTCAAACAGATGACCGATGTAAGCGAATTGCTAGTGGAACGAGAGCCCGGAGAATATGAATTTCCCCACACCACATTTCAAGGATTCTTTGCCGCGACTCGGCTGGCGCAGGCTCAGGACAAAACTCGCATTGAGCGAAATGTTCAACTGATTTTGCAAAACTGGACAGCAGCAATTTGGCGAGAAACAGTGTTGCTGTATGCAGCCCAAATATCTCCCAAGGTGCTCAATTTCGTGATTCGGGAGGCTTGCAAACAAGGTAGCGAAGCTTCTGATCTAGCAGCGCTTTGTTTGAAAGAATATCCACGCCCAGAGAGGCTTAGTGCTGAGTCGGTTGCTCTGCTGCAAAATCTGAAACGTGTGACTACAGATTCTAAATACAAACCACTGGAAGATTATTTGAAGGCCGGGGAATGGAAAAAAGCCGATTATGAAACCTATCGGCTGATGATTACGACGGTGGGCAAGGAAGAAGGGCAGTGGTTTGACCGTGAGGATTTTGAGACGTTTCCCTGTGAGGACTTGAAGACGCTGGATCAGCTCTGGGTGAAGTATAGCGACGGCAAGTGGGGCTTCAGTGTGCAGAAGCGGATTTGGCAGGAGTGCGGTAAACCAATAAGGTTCACAAAAAACTGGAAAATATTTGGCAATCGTGTTGGATGGCGAAGAGGATCTAAGTGGCTGGAATACGACGACCTTACGTACCATCTTGAAAAGTCTCTCGTTGGTGAATTCCCAAGCTGGACTCGTGAGCCAGATGTTTACGGATACACCATACCTACGTGGTGGAGGCTTCGTTGTTTCTCCTCTCTTGCTCAAAGACTTGAGAGTTGTAGCATGAGCCAATCCTAGCGATTGATTAAGGATTGTAAGTAGGTTGTTATGCCACGATTCTTCACTGTTTCAACGATCCGTTACCTGAAACTTGCAATTTTGGATTTTGGATTTTGGATTTTGGATTAGCTTGTTTTTAGCGGAGCGTTTTGGATTTTAGCTTGGTTTGTTTGCGGCGGAGTGTTTTGATTGAAGCGACGGTCATGGCGAGGATTTCATTTGTTTCAGGCATGAGCGCTTGCAGTTTTGCTGCGGGGAGGGTGACTGATTCTACGAGGAGTTCTAGCCAGTAGAGGCATTCATCGGCTTCTTCTTCGACAATGCTGAGCTTTGCGATCAGATCTGCGGTCGATTTAGCACGGCAAGCAGCGCGATAATTTGCTCCCACGGATGTCGCACAGCGCATCAACTGGCGTCCAATAACACTGCTAGACGGTTTCACCGGTAACGCATCCGTCAGCCGAATCACGCGCAACGCCAACTGCTTCGTCCGTTGCTTAAACGCCGCTTCATCCAAACCCGGCACCCCATTCCTACCCCCCCGAGACTTCCCCCCCAAAATCCAAAATCTAAAATAATCTCCTCCCACCAATGACCACCTTCCCCATCACCCTCGACCCCATTGGCACTCTCACCGACAAAGCTTTCTATCAGCTTTGTCGAGCCAATCCTGATGTTAAGTTTGAACGCTCGGCCAAGGGAGAGTTAATCATCCTGTCACCGACGGGCGGCGAAAGCGGTCGCCACAATGCTGAGATCGCCATTGACTTAGGGCTTTGGAACCGCCAAACCCAGTTGGGGTATACCTTCGACTCCTCTACTTGCTTCAAGCTACCCAATGGGGCGGAGCGATCGCCCGATGCTGCATGGATTGCGCGCGATCGCTGGGAGGCTCTCCGCCCAGACGATCGTGAGAAATTTCCGCCGATCGCCCCTGACTTTGTGATCGAGCTGCGCTCTGCGACCGACAACTTGGCACCCCTTCAAGCCAAGATGCAGGAATACCAGGACAATGGTGTGCGCTTGGGTTGGTTGATCAATCCCCAGGAGCAGCAGGTGGAAATTTACCGGGCAGGGCAGCTGTGGAGCGCTTGCAAGCCCCACTACAGCTATCCGGCGAAACAGTGTTGCCAGGATTTGTGCTGACGCTGAGCCGAATTCTGAGTTGAACGACAATGGCGGCGATGCTCAAACCGGGCTGTTATGCGATCGCCCTCAATAAAACCACACCCCACAACTGGGTTTGCGGTTATGACCACCCTCACCTAAAAGCTGAACTTTACCGACTACCCTGCCTATGACGATGGAATAGGAACGCGATAGGGGGCTTTAGATCTTCGACTTCTTGGAGAAGTCGAAGATTTGTGCTGCTTATAGGTGCGATCGCCTCTCAGCTCGTTGCGAGTATCGCTCTCTATCCTTCAAAATCTGCGTTGTCAAAATTGGGAGATAATTCTAGGGTTTCGTCTTCTTCGGTGAGCAGTACAGGCTCCTGGTAGAGCGGCACCGTGAAGGTAACCGTTGACCCCAGTCCTTCGCCCAGGCTAAAGAAGTTGACCACCCCTCCCATCTTCTCAACGAGGCGTTGGGAAATGGCCAGTCCCAGCCCTGTACCGCCATATTGTCTTGTGTGGGAACCATCTACCTGACTAAAAGATTGGAAGAGTAAGTCCTGCTTTTCGAGGGAAACCCCAATGCCGGTATCGGCTACGCTGATTTTTACCATGCCAGCGTTGCGATCGCTCGCCTCTTCCTCCAACTGGGGCTTTTCAGCACTATGTTCCACCAGGTTTTTGGGAATCACCTCCGCTGAAATGGTGACGCTGCCTTCGTGGGTAAACTTGATCGCATTGCCAACCAAATTCAGGATGACCTGTAGTAAACGTTGATAGTTGCCAAAGAGGATCACCGGATCGTGCGTTGCAGGGATGCGAATTTCGTAGCGCAGATGCTTTTGCTCCGCCTGCTGACGGGTAAATCCTTCCAGCGCATTGAGCAAATCATCCAGCTTGACGGGGTTGCAGGTAATCTGCATCTTCCCGGCTTCGATTTTGGCCAAGTCAAGAATATCGTTGATGATATTGAGCAAATGCACCGCCGAGTTGTAGGCTTCGCCGACAAATTCGTCATGTTCCTCGGGGGTGTCCGCCATCCCATCTAGCACTAGCTTGAGGAAGCCAATCATGCCGTTGAGGGGCGTTCGCAACTCATGGGAGGTGTTGGCCAGAAATTCGGTCTTAAGGCGAGAGGCTTCTTCCGCTTTGCGGCGTTCTTCCTGCAGGGCGTTTTTCTGGCAAAGCAGACTTTCATTCAGCTCTTGCAGCTCGGCGTAGATTTTTGCGTGGGCTACCCCGGTTCCCACTTGGTCTGCCAGTTCCTCAATCAGTTGAATTTCCCGCATGGAAAGCTCGGGTGACTGGTCAGAGGTATCAAGGATTAGCAAACCATTCGGATTGTCCTGGTAGCAGGTGGCGATCGCCAGTTGTGGTCTAGAGGATTGGTTCGGGGTAATAGCATTGATGTTGCTGGGAACTTGAAGGGTTTGGAGTGTAGCGATCGCCCCTTCCAAGGAAGGATAATCCGCCAGGGGCATCTCAGTATTAAGCGCCGATGGATAGTTGGTGGGGTTGTATTCGGCCACGATTTTTACAGTCGCTTGCCCCGGGCTGTAAGAGCCAATCAGGCAACGCTGCAAATACAACGACTCACCCAATCCCCGCACTGTCTGGTTCAAAATGGTTTCGAGATCCAGCGATCGCCTTGTGTTCCAGGCAATCTGTGTTAGTAGCTTTTCATAGCGGCTGGAATAAGGTGCCAACTGCGCAGGAGCCAGTGCAGGTAGGTTATGAATCCAGGTATTCGCTTCCTCTAGACTGCATTCTTTAATGGGTGCCCCCATCAGCACGACTTGGGATGATGGCCGACTCGGCAGCAGGATCGGGCTGAGGTTGATCGAGCAGAGTAAGAGGCGATCGCCACAATGGAAGGGATAGGAGAAGCTCTGCGGAGCCAGCAGGCGCATCGATTGGCGTACCCGCTCCAAGAATGTCTCGGACTGCAACGGGACAAAACGCTCCTGGGCATCGGCAACTCGATTCGAGAGAGCCAACAACGTGGGGTCAGCATTCACACCCGATGCATAAGAAAAGGAAGAAAAGCGCCCATTACCATTCAGCGTAATGACCACCTGCCCGCCCGATACAGCAAGGTCAGTGGTGTCACTAGCAACCATTGGAGCGTCAACCACCCCGTTACGTTTCGTAGATGAAGATGGATACGGACTAGAAAATGTCATTGGCTTCAACACAACTGCCAACAGCTTAACAAGGTCCAAATGACAGTGGAGTAAACATCCGGAAAATACTCAAGAAAAACGCTTTGAAGGGCCTTTTTCGGCCGGAACGGTTGTTTCACCAGCAAACAAACCGTATAAAAAAGCAATGCACTGGCTGGACAGATCAACGAAGCCGACAAAATAGTCGTTTGAGTTGGGACTCCGAATGAAGTGAGGTTACTACAAATCGCTGGAATAGCGAGGGCATCTTCAGTAGGCTAAACCTTCAGCATAGCTGACGTTTCTGCCTATTGTGGAGTACGTGTGGATGGAACTCGAACCTTTAGCATATGACATGTGGCCGAGCATGAATGCCTCCCCATTAACTCCTATAACCTTCTAGCAAACGTATGAATTTCCCAAAATCCATATTAGTTGCTTGATTGAAGAGCGGAGCCAGTGAAAATACAGAAGCTTCTTTCGAGAAACGATACATCCTCTTATCGCTTTATGAATTTATTTAAAGAAGTCTGTGCTGTCACTAGACACCGCTCAAGACCAGAGAGCCCTTGAGTTTCGCCTTTACTTGGAACAGGAGTCCATATCGCTTGTGCAGCGCTCCCACGATGAAAAGGGTGAAATTGCTGAGGTTTGAAGAACTCGGTTCCCCTCGCATTTAGGGATTAGGGTCGTTTTGCGTAAGTCCTGATCCGTAAACTTTATGAATGGTTCACTTCAAAGCTATCCGGCTCTCCTTTTGCATGCAACGGCTTCTCATTTTGGGTGGAACGATGGAAGCAACGGCGCTGGCACAAGCGTTGCCCACAGACCGCTGGATAGGCATCCTTTCCCTGGCAGGGCGTACCCGTCAACCGATGACCAGTCCTGCGATTTTGCGGCAGGGGCACTTTGGGGGTGTTGATGGATTAGTGAATTTCCTCAAGACTGAACGGATTGATGCGGTCGTGGATGCGACCCACCCGTTTGCCGCTCAGATTTCGCGACAGGCGGCGATCGCCACCCACCACTGCCAGATTCCTTACCTGATGCTGGTGCGTCCTGCCTGGGAGCCGCAAGAGGGCGATCGCTGGCTCACGGTGCCTGACCTGGCAGCAGCGGCAGCAATACTCCCCGACCTGGCTCAGCGGATTTTTCTGACAACCGGGCGGCAATCCCTCGCCCCTTTTGTGGCGTTGAAGGAACAGTGGTTTCTGATGCGGATTCTAGAGCCAACGCCACCCGAGTTACTTTTGCCCCCGGGAGAAGTCCTGTGCGATCGCCCCCCGTTCACCCTGGCTCATGAACTCGACCTGCTTCAGCACTATCGCATCCAGGCACTTGTCACCAAAAACAGTGGGGGCACCGCTACCTGCGCAAAGCTGATGGCGGCCCGTCAGCACAATATTCCAATTGTGATGATCGAACGGCCAGTCTTACCCGAAGGCGATCGCGTTTCAACAGTAGCGGCAGCATTGAAGTGGCTTGAGCAGCAAGCGTACAAGCAAGAGAGCTAACTGAGAGTGAACTACAAAGACACAAAGCAAGACCAGCAAAACCCTGCTCCGCACCTCCGGACTATCTGTTTTTATCCGTGTTCATTTGCGTTTATCTGTGTTCTGAAATTGTCCCTAAGCTTGCATGCTCACCAACCCCAAGTACCAGGTTCACCCTTAAATGGGCCAACGACATCTTTGGTAATCCAGCCGCCATAGAATTTACCCGGTTGAGGAATCGCTTTTTCCCCATCGACCCGGCATTCGTCCATGAGGTCAGGATAGAAGGCGTAGTAGTTTTCCATGCTGGCAAAGGTCGGGGTGGGATTAGGGTAATGCCAAACCGCATCGGGCGCTTGGCGATCGCCCACGGTCAGCGTGTAGTAGCGGGCTTGTCCCTTCCACTCACAGACGCTAGCACGTTGGGTTGGTGTCAGGTATTCTTGCTTCACGTCTTCGGGTGGAATGTAGTAGGTCGGCGGGTGGCTGGTTTCCAGGACACGCTTTGCTCGATGGGTATCGGCCACAATTTCGCCATTGAAGATGACTTGGATATGTTTGTCGGTATCGTCTAACTTGGCCGGGCGGGGGTAATCCCAAACGGACTCTTGACCAGGGCCGGGAGGGATGGGTTGGGGTCTCATGTCATGTCTCCTGAAAGGGTCTTGAGAGTTAGTGTAATGGTCTCGACTCTCCTTGGGCAGGCTTCGCGGGACAAATCACAGGGATGATTCCGATCAATTTGTGGCGAGGATGGGATGGGCGATTGCCCACAAACCAACCCTGTAGAATGTAAGCGCTACGCAATCGCCGAACATCTGGTGAGCGAGCCAACCAACATTTCCTTCCCCGGTACAGGGATCCTCACGCTACGCTTAGAGGAATCACGAATAGCCAGACGGGACTCCGGGATGCTAGCACGGAGTCCTTGGTTATTTTGAAACAGGTTTAGACTATGCCCACGCGAAGGCTGACGGGGCGATTTGCCGTCAATATGGTTGTCTAAATCTGTACTGCTAATCGTTGCAAGAACAAGGTAGTGAGTAGATGTCGCAGTCTCAGTTTTCTTTCCTAAAGGCGTCGAATCAGATGTTGGATGATAGCCATACGCGTCGATTTGAGCTACCGGGAGCCAAGCCCCATTACAATCCCGATCGCCCCGGTCAAGTTGAGCATATTGCGCTGGACTTGGCGCTAGATATCCCCAATAACGCCTATAGCGGCACCTGTAAAATTCGCCTGAACCCCATTCGTGATGGCATCGACAAGCTCACTTTGGATGCGGTAGACCTCACGATTCAGCAAATCACTATCGGTCGAGCAAAGCAATCCTTTGACTACGACGGTGAAGTGCTGACCATTCATCTGAAGCAGCCGACGAAGGCGGGGAAACGAGTGGAAGTGGCGATCGCCTATCAGAACGAGCATCCCCAACGCGGCATCTACTTCATCCGGCCCACCGACCCTGCTCCCAAGAAGCCCGTGCAAGTGTGGACCCAGGGAGAGGATGAAGATTCCCGTTTCTGGTTCCCCTGCTTCGACTATCCGGGACAACTTGCCACCTCCGAGATTCGGGTGCGTGTGCCCAAGCGCTACATGGCCATCTCCAACGGTGAGCTGGCTGAGACACTGGAAGATGGAGATGACAAGATCTATTACTGGCAACAAAAGCAGGTGCATCCCACCTACTTGATGACCCTGGCCGTAGGCGACTTTGCGGAACTGCGCGACACCTGGAACGACATCCCCGTGACCTATTACGTAGAAAAAGGGCATGAGGCGGATGCTAAGCGCAGCATGGGCAAAACGCCCCAGATGATCGAGTTCTTCAGTCAAACCTTTGGGTACGCGTACCCCTATCCCAAGTACGCCCAGGTGTGTGTGGATGACTTCATTTTCGGCGGCATGGAGAACACCTCGACCACGCTCCTGACGGATCGCTGTTTGTTGGATGAGCGGGCGGCGATCGACAACCAACGCACCGAGAGTTTGGTTGCCCATGAACTAGCACACCAGTGGTTTGGTGATCTTATAGTAGTGAAGCACTGGTCTCATGCCTGGATTAAAGAAGGGATGGCAACCTATTCCGAGGTGCTGTGGACAAATCACGAATATGGGCCAGCGGATGCGGCCTACTATCGCCTCCACGAAGCCCGCAGTTACATCGATGAGGACAGTTCCCGCTATCGTCGCCCCATCGTGACCCATGTATATCGGGAGGCGATCGAACTTTACGATGGGCATCTGTATGAGAAGGGCGCTTGTGTCTATCACATGATGCGGGCGGAATTGGGAGATGAGCTGTTTTTCAAAGCAATTCACACCTTCGTCAATGACAATGCCCATCAAACCGTAGAGACGGTGGATCTGCTGCGGGCGATCGAAAAGGCCACGGGGCGCAATCTCCACTTCCTCTTTGACCAATATGTGTTCCGGGGCGGACATCCCGACTATAAGGTGGCCTATGCCTGGGATAACGACAGCAAGCTAGCAAAAGTGACGGTGACGCAAACCCAGGCGAAGGATGGAGAAACGGGGCTGAACAGTGGATTGTATGACCTGAAAATCCCCATTGGCTTTGGTTTCGTGGCGTCGGCGAAGAAGGGCAAAGTCGCAGAGCCAACGCTCCAAACCTTCACCGTACGGGTGCATGAGAAGGAGCAGACTTTCTACTTCCCGCTGTCGCAAAAGCCTCAGTTTATTAGTTTTGATCAGGACAACCACATTCTGAAAACGGTGACGCTGGAGTATCCCGTAGCCGAGCTAAAGGCTCAACTGTCCTATGACCCAGATCCAGTCTCGCGAATCTATGGGGCGATCGCCCTTGCTAAAAAAGGCAACCTGGAAGCGGTGAAAGCCCTTGCAACAGCACTTACTGATGATCCCTTTTGGGGTGTCCGGGTGGAAGTGGCTGAACAGCTGGGCAGCATCAAGCTGGATCAAGTGGTTGATGCACTGCTGAAAGGGCTGAAGGATGACAATGCCCGCGTTCGACGCGCGGTTGTTGGGGCGTTAGGAAAACTGAAAACCGCTGCCAGTTACAAAGCACTGAAGAATTTGGCGGAAAAAGGCGATCCCAGCTACTACACCGAAGCGACGGCCATGAAAGCTCTGGCCAGTGTGGCCACAACCCCCATCGACGGCAAATCCAAAGACGACAAAGTGCTGAAGCTGTTGAAGTCGGTGCTGGAAGAGCGAGCAGGATGGAACGAAACCGTGCGGAGTGGGGCGATCGCCGGACTCAGCCAGTTTAAGACCTCTGAAGCTGCCCTCGATTTGATTCTCAAATACACGGCTCCCGAGGTTCCCCAAGCGCTGCAATTAAACGCTATCCGTGCCTTGGGTGCGATCGCCAGTGGACAGACTCCCCACAATCTCGATCGGATACTTGATCGCCTACGGAACCTGTCGGACGAAACCTTTTTCCTGACCCAAGTTGCCGTTGTGCAAGCCTTGGGGAATATGGAAACGACACGAGCTATTGGCATTTTGCAGAACCTGAGCGATCGCACCCCCGATGGTCGCGTCCGCCGGATTGCCGAAGAAGCGATCCAGCGGGTCTACAAGAAAGCAGGCGAAAACCAAGCGGTGAAAAAGCTCCAGGAAGAACTAGAGCAACTGAAGAAAGACAACCAGAATCTCCGCAGTCGGCTAGAAAACCTAGAAGCCAAAGCGAAGGCGTAGCGCCAAGCCAAAGCCCCAGCATTGCTAACTCCTTTGTGCCGTTGTGGTGCTTATGAAGCCCGCTTGTAGAAGGGACGCTTGACCACTGTGGCTGGGTATTCCTTCCCTCGAATGCCGACGCTCACGATTTGTCCGACTTTGCTTAGAGGGGTCGGCACATAGGCTAGAGCCACGGGATAGCCAAGAGTGGGCGATAGAGTACCGCTAGTCACTTCGCCCACTTCTTTGCCTTCGTGCAGGACGGGATAGCCATGACGGGCAATGTTGCGCCCTTCCATCTGTAGTCCTACCAGACGACGAACGACACCCTCTTGCTTTTGCGTTTCCAAGACCGATCGCCCCACAAAGTCGGGGGTGCGATCCAAATGCACTAACCAGCTGAGCCCCGCTTCTAGGGGTGTGGTGGAATCATCGATATCCTGCCCATAGAGTGCCATCGCCGCTTCCAAACGCAGGGTATCCCGTGCGCCCAAACCACAGGGCACAACGCCCTGTTCCAGGAGCGATCGCCACAGATCTTGCCCCACCTCAGGCTCTACCATGACCTCAAACCCATCTTCCCCGGTGTATCCAGTGCGGGCGAAGAAGCCGGGTTTGCCTAGCACCGTGACCTCGCGATGTCCAAAGCGAGCGATCGCTCCCAAATCCTCTTCCACAAATGCTTGTAAATGTTCTACTGCGGCGGGTCCCTGCACCGCCAGCAACACCATTGCATCTGATTGATCCGTCAACTCCGCCCGGTCTTGTATCTTAGATTGGAGCCACGCCAAATCTTTGTCCTTTGTTGCTGCATTCACAATCAGTCGCACCTGATCCGTGCCTGAATCGGTTGTACCCTGGTTGTAAATAATCAGATCGTCCACAATGCCACCAACGGGATTAAGGAGCACGGTGTACTGTGCCTGTCCCGGTTCCAGGGGGCTGAGGTCTGTGGGAACTAACTGTTGCAGCTCAGACAGGACGCCATGTCCCTGGAGCAAAAACTTGCCCATATGCGAAATATCGAACATTCCGGCTTGTTCGCGCACGGCCTGATGTTCTTGCTTAATCCCTTGAAATTGCACAGGCATTTCCCACCCAGAAAACGGGGTCATGCGAGCCTTGAGGGCTGTTTCCAGGTCGTACAGGGGCGTATGGCGCAGCGAATCGGTCATGAGTCTTACGGGATGAGGCAATCCCAGGGCAATCGTCCTAGGACAATGAGCAAGTAGGGCAAGGGGTTGGACGGATGAGTCTTCAAGCGAAGGTTCAACTCGTCTAAGCTATCACTATCCTCTGAGCGACGGAGTATCCAGCCAACAATTCTGCAGCGCAATTCTTTGTCGCGATCGCCCCAAGATTCCTAGCAAGAGTCCACGACGGCGAGTTTCAACTGCTGGACTTCCTGAAGCGAGCATCACTGTTTGATCCCATCGTAGAGAAAGTTGGAGGGATTAAGCGGGGTCAGACTATGCTTTAGGCATTCCATTGTGTCCGATTTTGCGGAAACGGCCGAGAATAAATGGATGCAGATGGAAGTAAGCGTCACTTCAACATTAGACAGTGCGAATTGGGTATGGTTTCGCGAGGATATCCGGGTTCAGATCAGGGCCAAACGCTACTCCAGGCTAAGCAGGGGAATCTAGAGGCGATCGCCCGCTTGCTGAACCAGTCGCTGAATCCCCGTGGCATTGAGGTGCGTGTCTATCCAGAATCAGATGGCATCCAGGTCTTGCTGGAGTCAACCGTGGTGCCTCCCCAGGGCGAACTGGTGGATTTCATTCAGAAAGGGATGTCGCAACTCGGGATTCCCAATCTGCGGCGGGTGCGGGTGGTGGGCAACCAGTTGGGGCATTCAGAATATGACTGGCAGGAGGCGATCGCCCTCAACCCAACACCCCCCTCATTTGCCCCCGCTCAGGCTACAGGGCACCTGCCGATTACCGACTTCGAGGTAGGGCAGGGTGCTGTCGGGCAACAGATTGTCTATGGGGATCTTCTGTTGCAGATGACGAGTCACGGTGCCGTGTTGATGCCGCATGGATCGACCCATGCGGCACTACCCCGTCCCCGCTCCATGCCGGATATTGACCAATTTTGTGCTGACGCCGACGCTCAGGGACGGGAGGGCGAGATCCAGGGAGCGATCGCCGCACTGAGGGAATCCCAACCCCTGGAGTTCTATGCCCCCGATGGGATGGGCAAAACGACTGTACTGCGGGCGATCGCCCACCATCATGCCTTGGAATCCGATTGCTCCGATGGGCGAATCTATCACTCGGTGCAGGATCAAAGCCTGGAGGATTTGCTCCACAATCTGTTCCAGATGTTTTTTGACTATGACGGAGCGATTCCCCGCAAACCCAAACCCGAGCAGATTTATCAATCTTTCCGTGGACGGCGATCGCTGTTAGTCCTGGATGAGTTTCAGTTGGATGGGATGCAGGTGAGCTCCCTGGTCAATCATCTGCCAACAGTTCATTTGCTGTTGGGCAGCTCAACTTATCATGCCCTGCCCGATGGTTCCTCGTTGCCATTGGGAGGATTGTCGAATGATGCTGCCGTGAACCTGATCGAAGCGCGCATCCATCGTTCCCTTACCGAGCAAGAGCGCCCTGCAGCGGTGTCCCTCAACCATCAGCTCCAGGGCAATCCGCTGCGGCTGAAGCAGGCCACTAACCTGGTGTATCACCGCTATCTCGACCTGCCGACCTTGGCTCAACACCTAAGCCGTGATTCCTTAGAAAACTGGGTGTTGCGAGTCGCCACCGATCTGGCGGAAGATGCACGCCGGGTATTGGCTGCTCTGGGCGTTATCGGGAGCGTTCCCGTGCGTGTCCATCATATTGCTAGCCTAATCGGCACTACCAATCCCCAAACCGTCCTGGAGGATTTAGAACGGCAGGGATGGCTGACCACCGATGGGTATCGTTATACGCTGGCACCCAATTTGTTAGACCCGTTGCGGCAGCAGTGGAATCTTTCTCCCTGGGTACAGCCCATCATCAATCATTTTCTGCAATGGACGCAAAAACATGCCAGCGTCACCGGAGCCTTGCCGCAGGAGGGCAATCTGCTGCTGTGGATCATGGCGCAGGCCTCTGCCCATCAGCATTGGAGTGAGGTTTTGCAGATGGCGCGGGCGATGGATGCCCCGTTTATGGTGAGCGGCCAGTGGGATCGCTGGGCGCAGATCTGGCAGTTGGCACTGCAATCTGGGGAGGCGTTGGGAGATCAGGAGGCGATCGCCCATGCTTACCATCAATTGGGAACCCGTGCTCTGTGCTTAGGGGATGAGTTCGCCGCCCACACCCAACTGACCCAGGCGATGCAGATCCGCCAGGCCATGAGCCATGAAACCGCCGCTGCCGCCAGTCATCACAATCTACGCTACTTGCTGGAACCCGAAGCAACCTATGAACCTGTCGCCTATCAACAGGCGGGGGCGTTTCAGCTCTCTACAACAGCGGCACCGATTTACCACCAGGAACCCGTTGCAGAACCTACACAATCTAGCCGTGGCATTCCGCCGGTGGTGCAGGTTGGGCTGGTCGCCGCCGCATTCCTGGGACTAGGGTCTTGGTTGGCGTGGCAAATGTACCGCAACCCGGCGAACGTTGCCATTAACCCGGCTCAAGTTGGGTTTGGCAGTCAGGAACTCAATCGCACCACAGATGCCCAAATCCTGACCATTGAAAACACAGGCAATGGCTTGTTAGAGCTGCAACCTGTCACCTTCTCCGGAAGCCATCCAACGGACTTTCAAGTGGTTTCAGATGCCTGTAGCCGGGTGCCGTTGCCCCCGGATCAAGCCTGCCAGATCCAGGTCACCTTCACTCCGCAACTGGAAGGCGAACGAATGGCCGAGTTGGTGGTGGGCGATCGCCAGCAGCGCGTCGATCAACGCATTCCCCTAAATGGTATTGGGCAGGCTCCCCAGGATGTCGATGGCCCCATCACCCTCAGCTTCCAACCGGGCAACCTAGATTTTGGGGATCACTCCATTAACGAAGGACAGCCCAGCGAACCCCGTCGTATCGTCTTACAGAATGAAAGCCAGCAGTCAGTGACGATCCAAGCCATCAGTCCGGTGGGGGAAGCAAGAAACAACTTTCCCACGGCCCACGATTGCACCGGAGCTCCTCTTGTTCCTGGTCAGAGTTGCTCGATCAACGTTGCATTTCAGCCCAGTGTGGAAGGGCAACGAACGGCTAACTTGGCTGTGAGCGATACCGTCGGGAATTTGTGGAACGTGCCCCTGCGCGGCAATGGTGTTCGGGTCGAACCGCAGGTTCCTGCCCTCAGCCTGCGACCAGGGGCGATCACCTTTGACAATCAGCCCCTCAATACCGCCAGTCGCGAACGTACCATTACAGCCATCAACAACGGCAACCAGTCGCTCACGGTTTCTGAGGTGTTTGTAGAAGGGAGCGAAAGCTTCCGCATTCGACGCAATACCTGCCAGCGCAGCAGCTTGCAACCCGGTGATGAGTGCAGCCTGGGCATTATATTTACCCCCCAACTTCAAGGGGGGCAAAGCGGTGAGGTGGTGGTGGTCAGCAATGATCCGCGCGGCGACGGCCAGGTCTATGTTGGAGGGGTCGGCACCGTGCCCTCGGCTCCCGGTATCCGTGTCGAGCCGACAGCCTTGAATTTCAATGATGTTCCGGTTGAAAGCACGAGCGCTCCTCTGCAAATTGCCATTCGCAACAACGGCAACACTGAATTATCCATCGGCCAGATCACCACGAGCGGAAATGGCGATTTTGTCAGCGAAGATAACGGAGCCATTGGCAGAGTTTGCTCAAATATTGCCCTGCGCCCCAATGAGGAATGTCGATTTGGCGTCGTTTTCCTGCCCTTTGTGGAAGGCGATCGCAGTGCTCAAATTACTATCCCCAGCAATGCGCCTCAAGGGAATATCGGTGTGGAACTGCGCGGTCGGGGTGTTGTGCAGCGCTTCCCAGCCCTCTCCGTCAACCCTGGTAGCCTCACCTTCCCACCCGTTCCCCAAGGGGCAACCAGCGCACCCCAAAACTTGACACTCACGAACAGTGGAAACGCGCCGCTGGAAATTGGCACGATTGGTATCGGCGGTGCCCATCCCAACGACTTCATTCCTTCAACGAGCAATGGGTTTCAGGTGAATTGCTCCAATAGCGTCCTTAGCCCTGGTGAAAGATGTAACGTGCAAATCACGTTTGGGCCCCTGGCACCGGGCGATCGCAGTGCCCAGTTGATCATTCCCAGTATCAATGATCCTAACGGCCCCTTCAACGTTAACCTCACAGGCTTCGGTGAACCGGATTCGCCCATTTAAAGAGCGTGAGTTCGTGACAATCCGCTGCCAAGGTACAAGATTTAACGATTTGTGAAGGGGAAGGCCGCTGTTTTAGTGAGAAATCCACTTGTGCTGTGGTTTGTCCTGGCTTGCTAACGGACTCCATCCCTTACACCGCCTGGGATACAGGAGAATCACTGCGAGCTAAACAAAAATAATCCTAAAACCCGCTCGGAATTGTGGGCTTTATGCAATTATAGGGAACAGGCACGAGAGCTCTTCATTTCAATCAATCAGGAATTTGTAACCATGACTCTTCAACTTGGAGATATCGCACCAAACTTTACCCAGAAGTCTTCCGCTGGCGAAATCAATTTTCATGACTGGGCTGGTGATAGCTGGGTCGTCTTCTTCTCTCACCCCGCCGACTACACCCCCGTTTGCACCACTGAACTGGGTGAGGTCGCTAAGCTAGTTCCCGAATTCGAGAAGCGCAATGCTAAAGTCATTGCCCTCAGCGTTGATGGCGTTGAATCCCACCAGGGCTGGATTGGCGACATCAACGAAACTCAGAGCACAACGGTCAACTATCCCATCTTGGCGGATGACGATAAGTCTGTGTCCAACCTCTACGGCATGATTCACCCCAATGCCAATGCCAAGCTGACGGTGCGCACCGTCTTCGTCATCGACCCCGGGAAGAAAGTCCGTCTGACGATCACCTATCCCCCCAGCACCGGACGCAACTTCGACGAAATCCTCCGGGTCATCGACTCCTTGCAGTTGACCGACAACTACAGCGTCGCAACGCCCGTGAACTGGAAGGATGGCGAGGATGTCGTCGTTTCCCCGGCTATTCCCACTGAAGAAGCCAAGCAGAAATTCCCCAAAGGCGTCACCGAAGTCAAGTCTTACCTGCGCATGACTCCTCAGCCTAACAAGTAGGTCGGTGCAGACAGCCGCCGAAACGGAGAGCAAGTCTGCCTCACCGTAATTTCAGAAACGTTGGCTGTGTCTAAGTTACCGAACGGTAGCTAGCCAACTTCCTGAACACACCAATATTGGAACCACGTCCCCTTTCGGTACTGATCGACCAAAGGGGGCATTTTTTTGAACCCCCTCGCCATTTGAAGCATTCACCACAGAGCCACCTCTCCGTGCCCTCTGTGCCTCTGTGGTTCTTTATCAAGGCCCGAGCAACGATGGAGTCCTCAACTTTCCCGGCAGGTGTAGCGCTGATATGGAACGCCAAAGATTTGATAGCGCCCGTCGGGCTCGATTTGGCACGGACTGGTTCCACCAATGGCTGTTGAGAGGTTATGGGTGTCCGAGAAGCTGTCATAGCCTGGTGAGGTAATAATCCAGAGGGTTTTGGGGACGGGACGATCGCCTTCCAAATCCGGCAGTGAAACCTCGGACGGCGCTTGAGGCATACCCTGAGGCAGAAACGTAAGCGCAATATTGGGTGGTGTGTCGCGTCCAGACAATTCCTGCTGGATCTCATAGGCAAAGCTGAGGTGGAGCGCCAGTTCCTGAAAGGTGGGATAAACGAAGGCGATCGCCATGTCTTCATTGGGCGATCGC
Source organism: Cyanobacteria bacterium J06638_20 (assembly GCA_039819245.1). Classification (GTDB taxonomy): domain Bacteria; phylum Cyanobacteriota; class Cyanobacteriia; order Elainellales; family Elainellaceae; genus Vacuolonema. The sequence goes on along the minus strand of JBCBSJ010000063.1, from coordinate 4,259 downwards.
AGCACATTAGCTGCAACCGTCGCTGGGTTGTAGCTTTTTTGAAATCCCAGCCCATAAACAACGAAAATGCTACTGAGAAGTCCTAAAGCTAGCACTAGGGAAGTGGTTAGCCGCTTCCAGGTTCGTGATGTTAGGGAGCGGCGGGAGAAACTGGAGGGGAAGCCCGATCGCCGCTGCACCCGCTGCGCCAGAGCAATCCCTACCAGAGAACAGACCCCCGGAAAGTACACAAAGTTGTAGCGGGGGGCAAGGGTCAAGTCTTTGCCCAGCCCGTAGATGATGACCAAGAACTCCAGCCCAATTAGCAGGGTGCTGAGGAGCAAGAAGCTCACCGCTGGGTGGGTCGGATGTTGGGTGTAGAAACGGCAGAGACCTTGCCAAACCTGCCAAGCCAGTCCGAGGAAAACTACCAGCATGATGATGCCTAAGGGAAGGGCGATCGCCAAGGGCTGATTCTCCACAGGGAGCAGGATGAAGAAGATCATCCACCCAGCCAAGCCCTGATATAGCGGGTTCAATCGTCCCCATCCGGGGGCAAGGTTGAGCCAGTCGGTTGCGGGCTGACTGAAGTGCTGATATAGCACGGGAATCCAGGGGAAATAGCCGAGGAAGAGGATGGCGATCGCCAAGCCCAATAACAAACCTCGCCAATTCAGTAACCCCTGTCCTTGCCGCAGGCAAACTCCCACCAAGGCGACTATCTGCGCCACCAAGGCCATCAGAAAGAAGTAATGCGTATAGAGTCCGCATAGGCTAACGGCAATCCAAAGCAACCACGCCCATGCCCGCACGCGATCGCGCAACAGATCCTGCAACATCCATACCCCGCAGAGCAGGGATAGGGTGATCAGCACCATTGGCAGCGTATAGTGGCGGGCTTCCTGGGAGAGATAGACTGCGAAAGGCGACACAGCCATGAATCCCGCTCCTAACAAGCCTGCCGCAGACGACACGGCGACTCGGTTCAGGACATACATCAGCGGAATTAGGAGGGTGCCGAGGAGGGCGGGGAGCGATCGCAACGCCCAGGCCAATTGATCGGGCGCTGGATTGAGCCAAACCAACCAGCGGTGGAGTCCGCAAAAGAACAGGGGAGGATGGCTAGAGTCGGTGATGAGGGTTTGAGCAATAGTGGCACAGGTGGTCGTTGGATTCAGCGCAAACTGTTCGGTCAGGGTCTCCAGTCCGATAAACGTATTGGTTGGAATGTCTTTGTAGTTGTGTCCCAGGGCAAACACCGCAGTGATGACCTCATCCAACCACAGGGGCTTGCTGTCCAGTTGCCAAAAGCGCAACCCCAATCCCAGCAGCACCATGCCAATCAGCAGCAGATAATGCCAGGTAGGAGGCGGCTGCTGGGCGCGAAACCGGAAGGTTGAGTCAGGAATGGTGCGTATGCCTGCATCCATGGTCATCTGCGTTCGAGTATTCCAGAGTGATCGCCGGACATCCATTGAACCACAGCAGTATGGGAACGCAGTAAAAGAAGCATGAATCCACAGGCTTCAATGCATCATCTAGAGTTATACCAATTCTACGAAATCCAAAACCAGATGATTTGTTGAAAGCGGCGCGCCGCGCCGCTTTCAACAAATCATCTGTAGTGGGTTCTTAGCAAATTGGTATTACCCATCGCGTTTTGGTCGTCCCAGGGTGGTGATGTAGAGAACGGCTTCATCTGCGGGGATGCCGAGGACCTCATTCACTTGGTCATCGAAGAAGCCCGCGATGCCGCTCACACCCAGTTGCAGGCGGATGGCGGCCAAGTTGAGGCGTTGTCCCAGGTGTCCGGCGTCGAGGTGCAGGTAGCGGTAGGCGCGATCGCCGTAGACCTCCACGGCTTTAGCCAGGTCTGCGGTATGGAAGACAACGGCGGCGGCATCGCGCCCTAGGTCTTGCCCCAGGCAGAGCCGATGCAGCTCTTTGCGGAAGTTTTTGAAGCGAATCTGCCGAATTTCCTGGGCTTTGGGGGCGTAGTAGTAACAGCCTTCCTCTAATCCATCGACGCCGGAAATGGTGATGAAGGTTTCGATCAAGCCCAGGTCAAAGTAGTCGGGCGATCGCTCCAGACCTTGTTCATAGTAGTTTTCAGGACGGTAGGTAAAATCCAAGAGGTATTGCAGTTCGCTGCGGGTCAAATTCATCCCGGTGTAGGCACGGGTGGAGCGACGACGCAGAATGGTTTGCTCCAACTCCACTAACTTCTCGCCCCAGGCAATGGGTTTGCTCTCCATCGATACTTTCAAGCAGAACGGGAAGTTGTATTTATCCTCGGAGGGTGCATCCGGCTCGCTCACCTCCGGCTTTTCGAGAACTGGCTTGGTGACCGCCGGATCGGTATCAGGAGGGATCTGGCTGAAGTGGTGCAACTGCGCTAACAAGTCTCCATCGGCGATGGTGGGATAGTCCTTGGGTCGAGGAGATGGGAGGGCGGTGCGGGCAGCGGGCAGATTCTCCTTCACATCTAACAAATCGGCTAGCGCGATGACAGCGGTTGCCCCCTCTTCCTTCGGCTCTAGATACAGCAACTTGTTCAGTGCCTCATCCACGAAACCACCGATGAGGTGAGGGCGATAGTCATTCATCGCCGTTGCCAGCTCGATATTGCCCAGCAGATGCCCAGTATCCAAGCAAATGCGGCGGTAGGCACGATCATGGTAGCGCCATGCAGAACGGTTGAAAATGGCGGTCGTGACTAGCGCCATCTGCGTCCCTTCCAAAGACGGATGCCAGAAGCACGCTTCCTGCAGCGCCGTCCACACTTCATCGCCCCAAAAGTTCAGGAGGGAATGGGTTTGTGGCTGGTAGTGATATAACCCAGAGGGCAGATAGGGTGTTCCCCTCGAAATGAGGTAAATTTCGGCGGGATAGAGCCCGCCCGCCGAAGGCGCTGCCCGGAAGTAGACCGCTTCACCACTCATGGTGGTCATCTTCAGGGTGAGCCCGTAGCTATGGAAGAGTAGGTGCGCCAGCCGTCGCCAGAGGCGATCGCTCTGGCCGCTCTGCTCCGCACTGGCCAGATAGGGCTTCAGGTCGTAGGGGGTGCCAAGCTTGTACGTTTTGAACGGAATCGGTTGCTGCTGCCAGTTGGGCTGAGGCAAATTCGCAATCGTATCGGGCGCATACTTGGTGCGCTCGTGATAATGCTGGGCAAGGGAACCATCAGGATTAGGCATAACCGTTGCTCTGGCTGCATCTCAACCTTAATCTTGACACTCCTTTCTCAAAATTGGGGAGAGAATACGCCAGAATTCCAACGTATTCTCTCACTAACGTTCCCTAGAGTTCTGTCTATGCTGGGTTGAGTTAGCTGAGTTTATTCGTGGGCCATACCATCGGGCATCAAAGCTCCCGCAAGATTGGCGTTTTGAAAATTCACCTGATTAATTTGAGCATTGAGTAGAACCGCTTCGGTCAAATCTGCTTCACTCAGATTGGCCCAATTCAACCGTGCCCGGTAGAAGTTGGCCTTTTGCAACGCCGCGCCCCGCAGCGACGTCCAACTCAGGTTGGCCTCGCGCACATTGGCATTGCTCAAATTTGCATTAATCAACGTTGCGCTCGTCAGCTTTGCTCGGCTCAGATCCGCATTGTGCAGATCCGCTTCTTCCAAATTTGCCCCGTGCAGAATTGCGTTGACCAAGCTGGCAAACTCCAAACGGGCTTCATTTAGGAGGGCGTTTGACAGATTGGCTGCATCTAGGTTGGCATGGGTTAAATTGGTGGCAATTAACTTGGTGCGGTTGAGGTTCGCGTCAGTCAATATTGCATCCGCCAGATCGGCACGATCGAGTGTAGCCTCTGCAAGATTTGCCCCTTTGAGGATAGCCTTAGTCAAATTGGCTTCTGTTAGCCGGGTTCCCCGCAACCCTGCTTCAGAAAGATCCGCCGTTTGCAGTTGTGCGTGGTGCATTCGTGCGCCAATCAGATTGGCCTGACTTAGCATGGCTCCTTGTAGGTCGGCTCCAGTTAGATTGGTTTCTCGCAGATTGGCACCCATTAAGTTTGTATTTTGCAAATTGGCGCGACTTAAATCCACGCGCCGCAAATTGACGTCGCGCAAATCTTTACCGCTTAAATCTGCGCCAATGAGATCGCCCTGACGGAAATCGCGTATTCCTGTGGAATAGCGATTTCCGTCAGGGCGATCTCATTGGCGCAGATTTAAGCGGTAAAGATTTGCGCGACGTCAATTTGCGGCGCGTGGATTTAAGTCGCGCCAATTTGCAAAATACAAACTTAATGGGTGCCAATCTGCG
>JBCBSJ010000062.1:0-24584 GCA_039819245.1 Cyanobacteria bacterium J06638_20 | reverse complement strand
GGACATGTCCGATTTACATGCAGAACTAGCGGGTCACATGGACGAGGCCGAGTGGGAGTGGCTGATGCCCCACGCCGATCGCGGTGCTTTGGTGATTGTGTCGCCCGATCTCGATCTGGTGGATGTGGGGGCGGCGATCGCCAACGACGACACTGAACCTGTCCAGGGCTGGATCAATCAGCGGCTTCTATGTAAGCCAACCCAGAAACAAATTAAAACCTGGAGCGACAACCCTCAAAAGCGCTTCAAGGCTCTTATCCTGCAGCCCTATGTTCTGATTCAGGATGTTGCTTAGCCCGAAATGCTGGATGAGAAAGCCCATTTATCTTTTCTCATTTCATAAATAAAGACAGTGGGTCGGGAACTGATTATTTTGACTCGGTATAATACATAACTCTTATTGGCTGGCAAAACATTGAAGCTTGGTAGTTTCAGCCATCAGCTTCGATCGTTTGTTCAGAATGACGGCGATCGCTTTAGTTCTCCCAAAAAAGGGGGACACATGAATTACATACTCAAACCACCTCCAACTGATCGATGTTAAAAGTCGAAAATTTTTAGCCTACAAACCAAAATTTAAATTGTTGAGCTAGAAAAGAAAGCAGAGATCCTTACTGCTGCATAGTTTGAGTGTCATGCAGATTAACTTGTGTTTAAGTTTTCGATAAGTGTAAAGCTTATACTTTTTCTGCTATTAACTCAGCCTTAATCTTTAACGCTTTAATCTCTAGAATCCTGGTTTTGAGATGCGATGGAATGCTGTTTTAGAGAGTATTTGTGGCATCATTTTGTGCTTTTAATAGAACCGTAGTTCTGTCATAACCAAAGGATGACCTCTGCTTAATCTCTGTGTGGAAATGTGAACGATGGAACATCAGGAACACCAATCTTTCAGTAAAACTACACGGAATTTGGCACATGGCTTTTACTTTACAGTTGCTGCATGCCGCCGACCAAGAGGCTGGCATTCAGGCGATTGAGGATGCCCCCCGCTTCTCTGCCGTCCTCAATGCATTGCGAAACGCTGGTGCGGCATCGAATGACATTGATGGGCAGTTAACCCTTTCGTCAGGTGATGCCTACATTCCTGGCCCCTTCTTTAGAGCAAGCGATGAAACGCTGGGTGAGTTTGGGCGTGCGGATATTCTGATCCAAAACGAATTGGGCTTCGAGGCGATTGCCTTGGGTAACCACGAGTTTGACCTGGGGCCCGAAGCGATCGCCGATGTCATTGGAGAAGATGCTGAAGACGGCTACGCCGGTGCAGCCTTTCCCTACCTCAGCACCAACTTGGACTTTACCGATGATGAAGACCTGTCTGGGTTTGTTGTAGAGGGTGGCCAAGCGCCGGAACCTGGCACGCTTTCTAGCAGCATCGTTATCGAAGAAGGTGGCATTGAGTTTGGCATTATTGGGGCAACGACCCCAACCCTAGATAGCATTGCTAGCCCCGGAGATGACATCGATGTCCTAGGCACAGGCGGTATCGATAGCCTGGCTGCTGTTATCCAGGAAGAAATTGACGAGCTGACCAGCCAAGGCATCGATCACATTATCCTGCTGGCTCACATGCAACAGATTTCTGTTGAGCTGGATTTGGCGGAGCGGTTGGATGGCGTTGACATCATCATTGCAGGTGGCTCCAACACATTGCTGTCGGATGAAACCGATCGCCTCCGTGCTGGGGATAGCAACGAGGGTGACTATCCCATCATCGTAGACACCGATGAGAATGGTGCTGCGAAGGATCCGGTTGCGGTCGTCAACACCGATGGCAACTACAAGTATGTCGGCAACTTGGTAGTGACCTTCGACGACAACGGCGTTATTGAGCCTGACAGCATCGACCCCATTGTGAGTGGGGCGTTTGCCACCGATGCTCAGGGCGTTGCGGATCTGAACGCGCAGGCCCTGGTTGATCCCGAAGTGCAGCAGCTTGTGGATGATATTGCCGAAGTGATTGACGGAGCTGATGGTGCCATCTTTGGCAGCAGCACCGTCTTCCTGAACGGTACCCGGGGTGATGTGCGGACACAGGAAACCAACCTGGGGAATCTGACGGCAGATGCCAACCTGTTTGTGGCACAGCAAGAGGATCCAACTGTAACCGTCTCGCTCAAGAATGGTGGCGGGATTCGGGACGACATCGGTGTGATCACCTTTCCTCCAGGGTCGACGGATCCTGAAGATGTCATCACAGCACCCACTGCGCCTAACCCTCGGGTTGGTAAGGAGGAGGGAGATATTTCCCAGCTGGATGTGAGCAACTCTCTCCGGTTCAATAACGGTCTGACTTTGCTCACAGTGACAGCTAGTGAGCTGGAGCAAATTCTCGAGCATAGTGTTGCGGGAACCGAGCCTGGAGCAACTCCGGGTCAGTTTGCGCAAGTCGGCGGGTTGACCTTCAGCTTTGATGCAACCCAGACGGCGATCGAATTTGATGAGAACAGCAATGTCGTCACTGATGGCCAACGGATCCAGAACCTGGCGATCGTCAACGATGCAGGGGCCATCACAGATGTGATCGTGCGCAATGGCAACCTGGTTGGTAATCCTGATCGCGAAATCCGCATGGTAACCCTGAGCTTCCTGGCCGGGGGCGGTGATGGTTACCCCTTCCCTGCCTTTGCGGAAGATGTGGTTGATCTGGAACAGGAGGAAGAGGCACCGAGAACGGGAGCGGCAACCTCTGCTCCAGACGGAACTGAGCAAGATGCCCTGGCTGAATTTCTAGCCGCTGAGTTTTCGACAACGCCCTTCTCCGAAGCAGATACTGACGCTGACCTCGATCGCCGGATCCAAAATCTAGATGAGCGTGATGATGGCGTCTTGAATCGTCGCTTCCGCCAGATCGGTGGTGCGGGTCGCGATCGCTTCCGGGGCGGTGCTAACCGTGATGTTCTGTCCGGTGGCGCTGGTAACGACTTCCTCTCCGGATTGGCAGGCAATGACATCCTACGGGGTGGCGCTGGCAACGATCGCCTGAGCGGGTTGGGTGATGACGACCGCCTCTTTGGTGGCAATGGCCGCGATCGGCTCATCGGTGGTGCTGGCAACGATATCCTTCGGGGTGGCGCTGGCAATGACACATTGCTAGGGTTAGCGGGTGATGACCGCTTATTAGGTGGCGCTGGCAATGACCGGATGCTGGGTGGCAGCGGTAATGATATCCTGCAAGGTCAGGCAGGCCGTGACCGTCTATTTGGTAAGGCAGGCGACGATCGCCTGAACGGTGGTGCAGGCAATGACTTCCTATTCGGTGGTGCGGGTGCTGACAACTACTCCATCGGTCGCGCCAATGGCTTTGAGCGGGTTCGCGGCTTTAACAGCGGCGAAGACGACAAGATTGTGCTGCTGGGTAACCTCTCCTTCGGAGACCTGACCTTGACACAGCAGGGGAACAGCACATTGATCACCGTTGGTAACGATCGCCTGGCACTGCTCTTGCGCACCGACGCAAGCAGCCTCAGCGCTGGCGATTTCGTCGAAGTCTAAGATACCGAAAGAACTCCGGTTACTGACACGGTAAGGTTCTAGGTTCGCTATTCGCTGAAAGGAACATTGGCCGTGCAAAGAAACAGGATTCTTATCATCGGGTGATCGCACTTCAATAGCGTTTCTGAAGCGCGATCGCTCAAACCATTCAGAAGGTTAGCGACCCATCGGGCATGCTAGCCTTCTTCCGTTTGTGGATATTGAGTCTGGACCCAATACATAAAGCAATACCTATCCGTCATAGATCAAACCCATGATGGAACCGGGAGGGAACCCAGACCGTCGCTCTATTCGTCTTGATATGCTAGATCAAGCACTTGATGATGAATGAACGAGAACCATGACGCAATTGCTCCGGAATTTTATAGCGGTTGAGCGATCGCTCCAGCTTGCTGCTGTGCTGGGAGTTCTTCTCCTGCTGGGCTTTTTGGGACTGTCTTCGTTGCAGAGCGATCGCAGTCCTTCTACTACCCCTGAGCTGCCTGCCCAGTCGCCCTAACGCAGCGTTATGAATGACGGCATGAATATTTTCTTTGAGGTGCATCGGGATTTACCCAGGGAAGCACCAGGTGGCGATATATTTACGCGGCAAGCATTTGAGAGTTTGCCACCGCTTGACGACCATCCGACCATTCTCGACATTGGCTGTGGCCCTGGTGCCCAAACTCTGGTTCTGGCGCAACTGAGCAATGGAGACATTACGGCGATCGACACCCATGCTCCGTTTCTCGATTGCCTCCGTCAACGCGCCAGGGATGCGGGGGTAGGCGATCGCATCCATCCCCAGTGCATCAGCATGATGGCGCTACCCTTCCCAGATGCCACCTTTGATCTCATTTGGTCTGAAGGGGCAATTTACATCATTGGCGTTGAGGCGGGGTTGCAGCAATGGCAGCGGTTTCTCAAACCAGGAGGGTATCTGGTCTTTAGTGAACTGGTCTGGCTGCGCCCCAATCCGCCCGCTCCCGTGCGCGACTTTTGGCAAAGTGCCTACCCCGCGATGCAGACAGTCGATGCAGTGGGCGATCGCTGCCAGGCTCAGGGCTATTGCCTCCTCGACCAGTTTGTCTTACCCGCTGCGGCTTGGGAAAACTACTATCAGCCTATGGAAGGCCGCATCCAAGAATTGCGCCAGGTTTACGCCCAACAGCCAGAAGCCCTGACGGTGTTGGAGCAAGAACAACAAGAAATCGATATATATCGTCAGTTTTCTGACTGGTACAGTTATGCTTTCTTTGTCCTCCAGCTCCCCATATCCTGAGAAGTGCTTAGGAATGTGCAGTTTGTAGGCAATCTTGCTGTATGCTGCAACGTTCTGATTTTCTTCAGATCGTTCCGCAAGGATATTTGATGATAAATATTCAATAATAAATAACAGTAGCAAGACATCAACATACCCAACTGGTGAGGCGAGCGTGATTCCATTTATCAGAGATAAGGTTCTTCCGTCCCGGCCTGTGCAACTGGTGGTTCGCACAGGTATGGAATGGCAGCGCGACCAATGCCTGGAAATGGGGGCGGCGCTTTCCTACTACGCCCTATTCTCGATATTCCCTATCTTCCTGGTCATTCTCAGTATTGTTGGGTTTCTTCTAGGACGCAGTGACGACCTGATTCCCGAAATTCTGATTTACGCGCAGTCGGGTCTCCCGCCCTCTGCCTACGATGTCTTTGAGGATGTTTTGCTGGACTTGAACAGCAGTAGTGTGGGAGCCGGAATCACGGGATTTCTCCTGTTATTCTTCTCGGCTAGTAATGTCTTTGGTGCCCTCGATCGCTCGGTCGATCGCATCTGGAACGTGCATCATAAGCGACATGAGCGTAAAACATTTCAGGCCAGCGTCATCGGCGTCATCAAAGATAGAGTCGTTGCGTTCAGCTTGGTGCTAAGTTCCGCAGCAATTATGACCCTATCCCTGCTGGCTGACATCGTGTTTGATGTCATTCGGCGACTACTCGAGGAATTCAACTCCCTCATCACATTTATCGAATTAGACGAAGTCACGATCATCAGTAAAGCCCAGATTGGTATTACCTTCTTGGTGATGGGCTTGATTGTCATGGCGCTGTTTAAGATACTGCCTTCTGATCGCATTCCCTGGGGTGACATTTGGCCTGGGGCATTTCTGACCGCTGCCCTATTTATGGGACTGCAATATCTAGTCAGTAACAGTATCATCCATGTGGGAGCCCAGTACCGCTCCTATGGTTTGATTGGGGGCGTCATGGTGATGATGCTTTGGATCTACTTCACTTGCCAAATCTTTTTCTTGGGCAGTGAGTTTTCCTACGTCTACTCCCACCTCTATGGCAGTCGAAGAAAGCGGTTGCGCGATCGCCGTCAACCCAGCGATCGACTGGAAGAATCAAACCCCGTTTAATATCAAATCTGGTTGAAGAAACCACATATAGCCTTACGCATTAAGATTGGGATAAATATTTTTTGAAAGCCCCGCGCTGCGGGGCTTTCAAAAAATATTTGGTTTTACTCAAGTGCATGGCACCACATCATTTGTGCCCGCTGTCTTGCAGTGGGGCACAATGATTTAACCCAGCGGTGGGGTGGTGGGTGAAGTGGGTAGAGAAGATGGATCGACACCCGGTTCGAGCAAGGGGTTGGGCTGGTTCAGGCAGGTATCCGGTGGAGGGGGCTGGGTCAAGACAACGACGCTGCCATTTCCAGTCGTGGTCAAAAGTTGTTGGATGGCGACTTCAGCCCGCTCGTTGGCTTCCTGCAAAATCCCTTCGGTGCAGGCAGAGGTGACGATTTGCTGGAGGGTTTGCCGTTGCGCTTCGGTTTGCAACTCGGGGGCAACATCAGGCCCCAAGCCCAGGAATCCGCGATCGTAGTCGTATACCTGAGAGCGTTCGACATCAATCTTGCGATCTAGAATTTGTGGTGGAGGCAGTTGGACGGTCAGCGTCCCGTTCTCTGACACCTGGATGGCCTCTGAAGAGAGTTGGGAGAGGTCGATGCCCGCGCGCACTTCTCCGTGGGCAATGTAGAGCAGCGTTGTTGACCCGACGGGGTAGCCTGCCAAAAGGCGATCGCGACGGGTGGGCAGTACGGCTTGCATCGTATAAACCGCCGTCGTTAGCTCACTGGCGCCGCGAATTTGCTGGAGGACAAGGGTTTCAATTTCGACTTGGGGTTCCGACAGGCGGGGAATCGCGATATCGCGTAGGCCTTGCAGAAGGGCGGAACTGCCTCTCCAGACGCCAGCCCCGACGATGAGCCCAGCGGTCACTAGTCCCCCGGTCAACAGCAGGGAGAGCGTTTGAAGAGCTTGCCCAACGTTCGATTGGGAGGGACGACTGCTCATAGATACCCCTAGAACGCAATTCTGAAACAACAGCAGATAGGGAACATGGGTGATGGCGAGTCGCGTAAAAGCGGTGATGTTGAATGGGGCGATTTGCCATTTCTTTTGCCATCTCTAAATATCCGGTGGACTACCGGAATAGCACGGAGGGTAAACCCGTGCGGTTGACAACCATCCTACCCCTTGAGATTCATAATGTCGTGCTATCGCTCGATCAAGCAGGGTTGATTCAATACACCCCGCTCTATGGTGAACTACGACACAATCCTTCCTCTCAGGCGATCGCATTTCAAGGATAACGCTCATTCACTCGGTAGAATAGCAATTGAACTCGAATGCCGCGCACCCATCATGCCTGACTCCATGTATAAATCGACAACCCGCCATATTCGGATCTTCTCTGCTGAGATTCAGGATGGCGAACTCGTACCCTCGTCCGATCAACTGACGCTGGATGTGGATCCAGATAACGAGCTGGTTTGGAATAACGACGCGCTGCAAGCAGTCTATAAAAAGTTTGAAGACCTAACGGCCCAATATGACGGGGAAGAACTGAGCGACTACAACATCCGTCGGATTGGGTCTGACCTAGAGCATTTTGTGCGATCGCTCTTGGAATCGGGGCAAGTGGCTTACAACCTGCAAAGCCGTGTCCGCAACTATAGCCTCGGGCTACCCAGGGTTGCCGAGGATATTAACGTTTAGACATCCCCTGGGGACATCGCTTCAACCCTTGCCTATTCTTGGTATGGGCTGTATTCGCTGGCAGAGGAAGTGCAATGGGCGATCGCGATCTCTAGCGACTGGGTTATCCTAGGTAAATTGTCTCTATTCTTGGTTCCGAAGTTCTAGCTATCCGATGCTTTCCCAGGCTGATGCTGTATTGCCCTAATCCTACTTGCCAGACCCTCAACGATGATGGGCATCGGTTTTGTCAACAGTGCGGTGCCTTCTTGCCGCGCCGTTACCTTTGGGCGGCAGAATTGGCTAGTCCCCCAGCGATCGATTCTTTGTTGGGCGATCGCTACTTGCACAAGGGGCGAGGAATTTTTCTTGACACGTTACCGGGCTATCCTCCGGCGACCGACATTGAGGATGTGCCCGCTGTTGTTTATGCCTATTTGCGACTAGCCGAGCATCGCCTCCACTTGCCCTTGGTCTATGACCTCGTTACCGATGAGGCACATCCAGCGGAGCATCCCATCGTTTTGCTGGAAGAAGCGGCTATCTGGCAGCCTGGGCAAGTGATTGGAATGGGAGATGGATCTGTCCCCTCAGGCTTTACCGGTGTTTTACGGCTACCTGGCCTTCTGGATCTGTGGACGCGCGTTTCAGGGCGACGCCAACTCTTTTGGTTGTGGCAGATCGCGTCCCTATGGCCATCTTTGCTGAGTGAGGAAGTGGCAACAACCTTGCTCACCCCAGACCTCATTCGGGTTGAGGGGGGGCTGGTTCGGCTGCTGGAATTGCGGCTCGATTTGCCGGATACCCCACCTACCCTGGCAGATCTAGGAGCCCTTTGGCAGAGTTGGCTGACGAAGGCGGATCCCGATATCGCTGATTTTCTGGGATCCCTCTGCACAAGCATGGTGGAGGGTGCCCTATCCGATGCGGAGCAGGTGCTAGCGGAGTTGGATGCCCAGTTGGCGCAGTTCCACGGGGCCATGCCGCATGCGGTACGCATGACGACCCAGACCGATCAGGGGCCAACGCGATCGCGCAACGAAGATGCCTGCTACCCCAAGGAAGGAACCGTCGCAACCGATGTGCTCCACAGCGATGCTGCTAACCATACGTTGGTCGTTGTTTGCGATGGCATCGGTGGACATCAGGGAGGAGATGTGGCCTCGCACCTGGCGATCGCCTCGCTGGAACACCACCTGCATACCTTTCCTCTGCCCACCCTTGACCCTAGCAAGCTGTCCCACGCCTTGGTCGAGAGTATTAGTATTGCCAATGACCAGATTAGCCAGCGCAACGACAGCGAAATGCGGATGGAGCGGCAACGCATGGGCACTACCCTGGTGCTGAGCTTGCTCCGCCACCACGAGCTATATCTGGCTCATGTGGGAGACAGTCGTGCCTATTGGATTACCCGCTGGGGCTGCCATCAAGCGACCCTCGACGATGATGTGGCCTCACGCCAAATGCGCTTGGGGTATGCCCTCCACCGCCAAGCCCTGCGTCATCCCAATTCGGGGTCGCTGGTGCAGGCATTGGGAATGGGGTCTTCCAACCTATTGCATCCGACGGTTCGGCGGTTTCTGCTCGATGAAGATGGCGTGATTCTCCTCTGCTCTGATGGGCTGAGCGATGGCGATCGCGTCGAAGAGCATTGGGATACGGAGCTATTGCCTCTACTCAGAGGGGCAGGGGATTTTGCTACCCTGGGTCACCATCTCATCGAAATTGCCAATACCCAGAACGGTCATGACAACGTGACCGTCGGCATCATTCACCATCAACTGCCCGTCGCCGAAGACGATCAGCAAATTATCCTGCAACATATGCAGGCGCTGGCTGAAGACTATCAGGCAACCGTTCACGGTCGAGCGATCGCAGCTCCCTCGGCTGCAGCCCCTAGCGCGGCCACCGTGGTTGCCGAACCCGCACAGCCCTCGCGCCGCTCGATACGTTTCATTCCCCTGTTGTTAATTCTTCTACTGGGATCAGCGTTGGCCATTTTCCTGGTGCCACAGCTGCGCGATCGCGTCCTAGCATTCTTGGGTGATACGACTCCCGAGGAACCACCACTTAGCCCCACGCCAACGCCCGAGGCGATCGCCTCTCCCGCTCCGATCCTCCCTGGCAACTTGATTCAGATCGGACGTACACCGGAAGGCGAGACCCCCTTGCGTCTGTTATCCCAGCCGGATCCCGCCAAGCTGGATGGCCTGATCTTGGCTGCTGGTAGTATCTTGCGGGTGCTCGACCGCCCCGAAGAGATTGATGTTCCCTGGCTGCGGGTGGTAGTTTGCTCTGTTGGTGAGACACCGACTCCGATAGAAGATGCCATCCTCGACTCAACGGAGCCATCAGCTGATCCCACCCTGCCTGTACCTGCACCTACCCCCGTGCTATCGACGCAAGTGGCGCAAGTGGGTAATGAGGGGTGGCTCCCAGAAGATGCTGTTGTGCCCCTGGCCATGCCTGTTGCCGAAGAAGTGGTTCCCTCGAATATTTGTCCGCCGGCGACGGATCCAGCCCTAAATCCGGGTTCTTCCCTAGGGGGAGATCCCCTTGGCTAAGTCGGATCAAGCCAGTTGTAAGGGAAAGTGGAGGGGAATCATCGACCACTCTTTAACTCCAAGGGCATAATAGATAAACTAAAGATTAGCTGAGTTTTCTTTAGTTCTTCCGAAATTCAGATCAACGGTCGCGTAGTCAACAGATTATTTCATGCCTGAAAATCCTTGTTTAAGATTGGCCATTGACCGTCTTAACGCCACTACTGCTGCTGATCATTTTGCTATCTGGGTCATTCAGGCTCCTCACCCATCCGGTTACGCACATCACGATCAGAATTACCCGGAGCATTTGATAGAAGCCTGGCGGGCATGGCAAAGCTTCTTTTCCCAAAAACCGATGGCGAATGCGCCTGTTTTGCCCTCTTTAACTTTGCCCGATAGTAGTGATGCCGAAGATAGCTCCCCGTCTCCCTATACCAGTCGCTTAATGCAATACCTGGGTGTTTTGCTGTGGCGTTGGGTGTTTGACGGTAGCATTCAAAACAGCCTGGATCAGAGCCGTGGCATTGCCCTGGGGCAGGGTAAACCGCTGCGGCTCCGGCTAGAGCTGCGGGATCCAAATCTAATTGCTATCCCCTGGGAGATTATGCAACATGGCCCAGGGCAACGGGCGGTCGGCCTCAGTCAACAAGTGCTGTTTAGCCGTACGACCTATGAGGTCGATCCCCTTGCGATTCAGCAGGAAGAAACTGGGTTGAAGGTGTTGCTTGTGCAAGGCATCAACACCGGTAGCAAATTAGATTTTAATAACGGTAGCAAGAAGGACTTGAATCTGGAGCGGGAGGCAGAGGC
The DNA here is from genome assembly GCA_039819245.1 of Cyanobacteria bacterium J06638_20. GTDB lineage: Bacteria > Cyanobacteriota > Cyanobacteriia > Elainellales > Elainellaceae > Vacuolonema. The sequence continues at coordinate 13,726 of JBCBSJ010000062.1, read as the reverse complement.
GATCGCCCAAGCCTTTTCCACAGGTAGCGATATGTCGCTCCGCAACACCTGGCAGGAAATTGCCCATTGCGAAATCGATATCCTGATCCAGCCGACTCCCAGCGAATTGACGGCTTACTTAGAAAGCAAGCACTACAACGTTCTGTTCTACAGCGGCCATGGGATGCCGGGACCCGATGGTGGCCTGTTGTACTTGCGGCCAGATGCCACTCTCAACGGCACAGAACTATCGCAATTGCTAACCCGCTGCCGCATCAAGCTAGCGGTGTTTAATACCTGTTGGGGAGCACAACCCGATACCCGTGATGGCTATCCAATCCCGCGCAGCAGTTTAGCGGAAGTCTTGATTCACCACGGTGTGCCAGCGGTGCTGGCGATGCGGGATACGATCGCCGACCACGAAGCCCTTAGCTTTATCCAAGTGTTTGCCCGTTCCCTGTCGGAACGGCTGCCGATTGATGAAGCGGTGGCAGTTTCCCGACAACACTTACTGACGCTCTATCGGTTTAACCAGCCCGCTTGGACATTGCCCGTACTCTACATGCACCCGGAGTTTGATGGGGAACTCCTGCAATCGCCCTTAGAGGGCACAACGGAGATGCCCGAGTCACCTTCCAATTGGGTTGAGCCCAATATTCCGGCGGCATCGCTACGACCTCTAGAAGCAGCGGGGAGTGGTTGGCCGATCCATGGCGGTCGGATGCGCATTGGCGGATTGGATACCAATGACTTAGTCTTGCGGGGCGCAGGGGTCTCGCGGCAACATGCCGAAATCTTTTATCGTGATTGTGCCATTGAGGGCGGAATGCAGTCGGGATATTTTCTGCGCGACTTTTCGCGTTACGGCACCCTGATGTTTATAGATAACCGCTGGTATCGTATTCATCGCCAGGAAATTCCTCTCCATTCGGGTACGCGGCTTTGTTTTGGTACTCACCGCGTCGAGTTCCTGGTTGACGGAACCGATCGAATGGGGTGATCCTATGGGATATTCAGAGGCAACCTCTATAGGCTATCTAATTGGGTGATTTCACGGAAAAATTTCAGACAGTTGCGGAACTGCCACAAATTACCCTGTAGCTAGGGTTGGCAAACAATCACCCAGCGCATTCAAATGGAGTGGGGCATATTATGACAAGCGATTCGATTCGGCATTCATCAGCGCATTTTCAAGCACTTGCGGAGTTGGAACTCGTCGGCATGATTTTGAATCAGGTCGATACTCCATATCCCTGGATTGCACAGAATACCCCGATGTGGGCAGAAATGGAGGCTCTCGAACAGGAGGTCGCCGAGAGCTGGACTGCCGATGATTTTTCGCCCTATGTCCAGTCATTGTCCGCCACCTTTGACGCCGCCTGGAACTCGCTACAAACCCAGGAATTGGCGGCTGTGTTTCCATCCGATTTGTTCCAGCAGTTTGCGGCTCAATTTCCGAGCGATTGGCTCCAGCAGATTCACCAGCGCGCCGAGCAAGCGATCGCCCAAACCAACTCCCTAGCTGACCAGCTCGTTTTTTGTGTCAACGGCCTATTGCCCAGCTTCGTAGACGAAGATTTGCAGGTACTGGCTCGTCCCTTCGCCTATGCAATGCGGAGTGGAGAGGAAGCTGAATTACTGGATGGAAGTTTGCAATCAGTTCGTCGCGATGATTGGCAACAACTGAGCGAGATCGAAAAAGCACGGTTGAGTCTAGCGATCGCTCGTTATGTCATCAATCAAACTTCTCCCACTGACAAACGCGCTTAATTTTAACGAAAGATTGATCGAAACATCGGCAGGCTCTCTAAGCACGTGCTGTCTTTACGCATTGCCGTTTTCGTTGGGTGAGAGGTCTCGCGCCTTAAAAATCGCCCCCATGAGAAAAGCGTAGGACACACTCCCAACGAGAGCGAGCACGACGGGACTGATCAAACCGCTGACATTCCATAAAGTGTGGAGTCCGGCGGCGGAAAGGAATCCTGTCAGCCAGATGCGAATGCGATGGTGGGGGTTGAGGACGCTCAGCCCTAGGAAATAGCCAAAGTAGCCGCTGTATGCCATATGCCCGGCGATCGCCCCCAATGTTCGGGCAATGAGCAATTGCAAACCTGAGGTCTGCCCGATATCTGAGCTGAGGCCATCGCCAACAGACTGGATCATGGATGGCACATAGTAGCCCAGACTTTCCACTAGAGTAAACCCCACAGCGGCGGCAGTTCCCAGGATAATGCCGTCTAGGGGTTCACGCACGGTCAGCCATTCGCGCAGGGGCGATCGCCCCATTCTGCCCAGGGCACCAATCAACAGGATTGGCACAATTTTCAGCAGTTCCTCCATCACCCCTGTGCCCAAAAACATCTGGAGCACAAAGGTTAGGGGTTGCTCAGAGGCTGTCCCGAGATTGGCGTCTCCTGGCAGCCACACCCGAAAAATGTGGATAAACGCATCCAGCACTGGGCTTTCGAGTAGAAGCACCATGAGGACGGCAGTCAGGGCAGGAACCCAAAGCGGTTTGACCTGACGACACAGGCGATAGATGACATAGTAGGCGGCCAGGGTTAGGTAGATGGCCAGCAACACATTGAAGAGGGCAGGATTGCCGACGGACATAAATAGCACCACCACCACTGTGACAGTGATGATGCCAATCAGCAGATAATCGAAGTGATCGGGGTCGGTTAGAGTCGGCAGAACCGGAAATAGTTGTGTGAGAGTGACTGCCTCAACGGGTTTCCAGGTCGACCAAGGAGAGAGGTGCGTGTCCATCTCCACGATGAAGCTAGGACCATGATGACCGAGACGAATGCGATCGCCCTGTCGCAGAAGACGGCATCCCGATAGTCGGCGATCGTTGAGATAGGTGCCGTTGGTGCTACTCAGGTCACACAGGTTCCATTGCCGTTTGCCCACCGAAACGATGCGGGCATGAAAGCGCGATACTCCACCCTGCGCTATGGTGCAGGGCACCTGGCAAGCTGGATCCCGTCCCAGCGTGATTTCTCCTTGAGCTGGCAGGCGATAGACCGTAACGGATGGGCTGGCCGATGCAAAATCAATCAAACGCAAATGAGGTGACAGTGCGGATGGTTGAATTCTGCTTTTAGACACAGCACCCAGTTTTCGCAATGGATTGTCTTTTTAGAATGATCTGGAAGAGAAACTTGCCTAGGAGTGAGGGCAAGTGAACCAATGGAATATCACTGGTTAGCGCGAGCATCTTGAACAGCAGCCAAAAAACTGCCAATTGTGACGGGGATACTCAACGCCAGAATGATCGCTGTGTTTGCTGTGCCCAATTGAGGGACGCCAGAGGATAACTCAAAAATGGAGCCGACCCCAGCGATCGCTGCAATGCAAGATACTGCCAAAAGAAGCCCACTCTTTGGGGTCATCATTGTTGTACTTTCTCCTACCCAACCACGTTCTAAAGGATTAAACCACAAATTTCACAATGTTAAGCGTTTGTCTTGTAAGACCGAGAGCCTATCTATGTCATCAATGCCCGCGAGACCTGGCTAGCGATGATATTCAACTGACGCCAGCTACAAAAAAGCGCAACCCGGAAGGTAGCGCTTTCGTTCACTCATTATTCCGCAATATGCTTGACGGATTGGGCTGAAAAGCCGTGCTTGTCGAGTTCTTGAGTCAGGGCAATTTGATTCTCGACACGATCGACAAACATGACCCCGTTCAAATGATCCATTTCGTGCTGAATCACCCGTGCAATTAGGTCTATTGCCTGGAGTCGTCGCGGACGACCATTTTCGTCTTTATAGGAAACCTCAATGACCGATGGGCGAACCACATCCATAAATACCCCAGGAACGCTCAGGCATCCTTCCTGAATCATGCACTGTTCCTGACTGAACTTGGTAATCGTCGGATTGATCAGAACCAAAGGCGGTGTGGTTGCATCGTCCAGCGCACAGTCGACCACCAGGATTTGTTTGTTAATCCCAACTTGCGGAGCCGCCAAGCCAATGCCATCGCTGCTGTACATGGTTTGCAGCATTTCCTTGGCGAGCTTACGAATATCGTTATCAATTTTTGTGACCCGCTTGGCGTCTTGCCGTAAAACGCGATCGCCCAGATAATGCAATTCGAGTGGCGGGTTGTCTAACTTTTTCTTCTCAACTAGGATTTGAGCAGTCATGGGAAGTTCGCTCGGCGATATCGTCACAATTCTATATACGTCCTATCTTAGTGAATCCTGAGCCAGATTGCAGGTCTGTTTTTCAGGGGTATACATAGGAATATTGATGATGGGCCTCAGGGGTTTTCAGCACAAGTTCGGCGCTGAAAATTACCGAGACTAGCGAAAGATGTTCGCATTGCCTGTGAATGACTGTGAAGGTGGGGGCGGCGGTTCCAGCCCTAATCCGTTACAATTCCTCCCAGATATTTGTTCCAGGCATTCGATTCGGCAGATATTCTGCCCCACTGCATCTGCCTCTATTTCTAAGTTTCGCTGGAGTATTCCGAATGGCACTCGGTAGTACCACAGCAACCCTATCATCATCGAATTGCTCTTATCGTCACTTCCATTCCTGCCAAATAGATCATGCTGAAACTGCTAAATAAATCGGACTATCTCTTACGTGAAACCTTTCTTGGGCTGAAGCGCGGCGGTTGGATGAATTGGGCTGCGGTGAGTACCGTCACGGTCTTGCTGTTTTTGTTTGGGCTGAGTTTGCAGGTGTCTTGGCAAGTTGAAGGGTTACTCACCCAATTTGGTAGCCAGCTAGAAATTTCAGTCTTTTTGGACACGGGTGTTCAGGCTGATTCCCTGGCCTCGACGATTGAACAGTTTCCTACCGTCAGCAATGTGCAACCCATTTCCAAGGAAGTTGCCTGGGAGCAGTTGGTAGATGAGATGGGGATTGCAGATATTGATGGAGCCACGTCTCAGTTGAATGGCAATCCACTGGTGGATCAGTTAAATGTCAAAGCACGAGACTCTGAGGAAGTCTCAGCGTTGGCTGAGCGCATTGCCCAATTGCCTGGCGTGGATGAGGTGCTGTATGTGACCGAAGCCGTGCAACGCATTGCGCAGCTGAATCAGGGGTTGAACTGGGTTAGTGTTGGAATTATTACCATGCTGACGCTGACGGCGATCGCCGTGATTTCCACCACCATCCGCTTGATCGTTATGGCACGGCGGCGAGAAATTGAGGTGATGCAACTGGTTGGCGCAACCTCCGCTTGGATTTACCTGCCGTTCATCCTGCAAGGAATTACCTTTGGCGTGGTGGGAGCATTGGTGGCCTGGGGCTTAATTGCAGGGTTAGAGGAATTTATCCATCGCCTACTGGCGCAACAAGCCGATTTCATTCGATTTTTGGCCGAAGGCTTGGTGCTGCCCCAAAGCAAGCTAGTCCTATTGCCACTGACCCTACTGGGGTTAGGGAGTTCCGTTGGCTTGCTAGGAAGTCTCTTCGCGGTTCGTCGCTTTGCCCTTCGCTGAGGGACTTATCTGAAAGTTAACCGAGCAATCGTTACTCCTCCATCTCGTCGATATCTGGAAGTGTGAGGGCGAGTTGGTAGATGTGACGACGGGACAGCTCCGTTTGCTCAGCTAGTTGGCGGCTGGCCATGGAGCGGGATAGACCCTGCTTGAGAAGTGCGCTGAGTTCTGAGAGCAGCGCTTCGTCTGTGAAGACTTTTTGGGAGGGCGGTGCGCCAGCAACGATGAGGGTGAATTCCCCCTGGGGCGATCGCCCTTGAAACTCCGCTTGGGCGTCCTGAATTGTGCCACGCCAAAACTCTTCATGGAGCTTCGTCAGCTCCCGCGCCAGGGTGATCGGGCGATCGCCTCCCAGCGCAGCTGCGAGATCGGTCAGGGTTTGCTGGAGGCGGTGCGGAGATTCGTAGAGCACGAGGGTTCGGGTTTCGGGGATGAGCGCCTGGAGGCGATCGCGCCGCGCCTGTCCCTTGGAGGGCAAAAAGCCCTCGAAGACAAAGCGATCGCTCGGCAAACCGGATGCACTCAGTGCGGTGACGACCGCACATGCACCGGGAATCGGCACCACGGGAATGTTGGCCTCCGCGCAGGCGCAAACCAGCTCGTAGCCAGGATCCGAAATCCCTGGCATACCCGCGTCGCTGACGAGGGCGATCGCCTGCCCGGCCTGTAGCTTGGCTACAAGTTCGGGCGATCGCTGGGTGCGGTTGTGCTCGTGGTAGCTGATTTGCGGAACGTTACTCTGCAAGTGCTGTAGCAACTTCCCTGTGTGGCGGGTATCTTCAGCGGCGATCCAGTCCACGGTTTTCAACACCCGCACTGCCCGCATAGTCAGGTCTTCCAAGTTGCCGATCGGCGTTGCGACGATGTAGAGCGTTCCGGTCATAGCAGCGGGCAAAGAAGTATCTCCTTCAGTGTAAGGGAGGTGCTTGACCGTTTAGATGCCCAGGGTTGGCGAGAGCCGTGGATGGCATGCCCATGCTTCAACCCCGCTACCGATGATTCTTCTGAAAGCCTTACAACGCAGGGCGTTCAAAAAAACTGAGCGCCCCGAATTTCTGAAATGACCTTGCCTCCCGCTGTAGCACCTAGAAGTGTGCTACAAAATGTAGTATGCGCGAATCTATTGGGAGCTGGAAAACCATGACAACCCAAGTAGCCCTACGGGCGGATGCTTTTGCGGGTGAGGCCGATTTGGTTGCGATCGCCGATCTCTATAACCATTGCAGCCAAGTCGATCAGCTCGACAGTTGGCTGTCCCTGGATGAACTACGCGAGGACTTGAGCGATCCCGACTTCGACCCGAGTCAGGATCTACGTTTGTGGCGGGATGGGTCTGGCGACTTGTTGGCCACGGCGGAATTGTGGCAACGCAAGATGCCTGATTGCGCCCAAGCCTATCTCTCCTGTTTTCTTCATCCGGCTGTGCGGGGGCGGTTGGAACCCGAGCTAATGGCTTGGGCAGAGAAACGTCTCCGGCAGATGGCCGAGGCCGAACCCCATCCACGCATCGAATTACATGCTGGCTGCCGCGATACTCAAAGCTACAAAATGTCGCTGTTTTCAGCCTATGGGTTTGACAAGGTGCGGGCATTTTATCGGATGGCGCGATCGCTGTCCCAGTCCCTGCTTGTGCCCCAACTGCCGGAGGGCTTTCAGGTGCGCCCGGTCAATGTAGAGCGGGAGGCGATCGCCTGGGTTGAAATGTTCAACCAGACCTTCATCGATCACTGGAACCATAGCCCTGCCACGCTTGACGACTTCAGCCATACCATCAACCTGCCCTCGTATATGCCCTCGCTGGATTTGGTTGCTGTTGCCCCCGATGGCAATCTAGCCGCGTTTTGCCGAAGCACTATCTTCGCGGAAGAAAACGATAAGTTGGGGCGCAAGGAAGGCTGGGTTACCGGTTTGGGAACCCGGCGCGGTTATCGGCGGCTGGGATTAGCCCGAGCCATGTTGCGCATGGGTATGCAGGCACTGGCAAAGTATGGCATAGATACGGTGCTCCTCGGGGTCGATTCCGAGAACCCATCGGGTGCGGTGCGGCTTTACCAATCCGAAGGCTTTCAGTTGCGCCATCGCTCAGTCGCGTTCAGCAAATGCCTGGAATCCTGAGGCCTTTGCTTGCCCATACTGCGTTCGTGAACTATCGCGTCAGTCGACTATCGGCTGACGCGATGCGGTATCCAGCCCTAACGCCGTGATTGGAGCTGCCGATAGACATCCCGAATGTCAACATTGTGGTGCGCCATAGCCACAAGGGTGTGGTAGAACAAGTCGGCCACTTCGCTGGCGATCGCCTCCGGTTCGTCGTCCTTGCACGCCATCACCACCTCGGCGGCTTCTTCCCCAATCTTCTTGAGAATTTTGTTATCGCCCCCCACCAATAGCTTGCAGGTGTAGGAGTCGGGGTTGGGATTTTGCTGGCGATCGCGAATCACCGCAAACACCTGGGATAGCGTATCCGCAGGCGGAGGTACAACATCTTGCTTAACCTGATGGAAGCAACTGCGCTCCCCCGTGTGGCAGGCAATATCTCCCACCTGTTCCACGCCGATCAGGAGGGCATCGCTATCGCAGTCGTAGCGCATAGAACGGATATGTTGGAGATGCCCCGAGGTCGCCCCCTTGTGCCACAATTCCTGGCGCGATCGGCTCCAAAACCAGGTCTCCCCTGTCTCCATCGTTTTGGATAGCGACTCCTGGTTCATCCAGGCCATCATCAATACCGTGCCATCCAGATAATCCTGCACGATCGCTGGGACTAAACCCTGATCGTTATACGCAACCTCATCCAGAGGTACTGCTGCCGCAAACTTACTTGAACCTACCGTCATGTCCACTCCATCCTCTCTTCGTCTGTGGGGAACTATATCAACCTTTATCCATCAATGAGATTCTAGATTTTTTGAACCACAGAGGCACAGAGGGTACAGAGAAAAGAGATTGATGATACAGAGTTTAATGTCTACGCTGCTTTCATCTGCATATCTGTCTCCATTTGCGTTCCCCAAGTTTTCCAAATCCTCTGCGATCGCCTTCATTGCTAATGCCCAGCACTGAACCCATTTGCTCTGATAGCATACGGTCATAAAAGCGCTGTGCGAGTCATTCCCCATCTGTGGATATTCTCATTGTTGAAGACGAAGCTGAAATTGCCCAACTGATTCAGCTCTACCTTGAAAAAGAAGGGTTTAACTGCCGTCATTGCCGGGATGGATTGACGGCGGTGCAAGTCTTTCAGGAAATGCAGCCCGACTTAATCATCCTTGACCTGATGCTGCCTGGGTTGGATGGGCTGGAAGTCTGTGCCCGCATCCGCCAAAAGCCAGGGAACAAAGACCCCTACATCCTAATGCTGACCGCGAAGGGAGAAGAGATCGATCGCATCATCGGGCTTTCCACCGGAGCTGATGACTACATGGTCAAGCCTTTTAGCCCACGGGAACTGGTGGCGCGGGTGCGAGCCTTGCTGCGGCGCACCTTGCGGGAAGGCGGGCGATCGCGCACATACCAGACCCAACACTTCACCATCGATGTGGATCAGCGCATCGCCCAGCGACATCTAGAAGGGCAGTCGTTAGAACCCCTTGACCTGACGACCCTGGAGTTTGACCTGTTGACCACCTTCATGAGCTATCCAGGTCGGGTGTGGAACCGCACTCAGTTGATCGAAAAGCTCTGGGGCAGCGACTTTTATGGGGATGAACGGGTGGTCGATACCCATATTGCCCGCCTCCGCAAGAAAATTGAACCCGATCCCTCCAACCCCACCTTTGTCAAAACGGTTATCGGCGTTGGCTACAAATTTGAAGACATGGCCGACGCTTAGCTCCAGGATTCTACTGCATGCGGTCAATGGTTCGGTACTGGATGGCTTCGGCGACATGGTGTGTCTGGAGATTTTCACTGCCTTCGAGGTCGGCGATCGTGCGGGAGACTTTGAGGATGCGATCGGTGGCACGGGCCGAGAGTCCGAGTTTGCGGATGGCGCCTTCTAGCAGGGTGCGGCTGGTTTCATCGAGAGCACACCACTTGCGTAGGTGCCGGCTTTGCATTTCGGCATTACAGCGCAGGTTCTCCTGCTGGAACCGATGATAGGAGAGTGTCCTGGCCTTTTCGACGCGATCGCGCACCGACTCTGATGCTTCGCCCCCTGACACCCGCATCATTTCCTCGGGTTTGAGTCGATTCACCGCCACTTGCAAATCAATCCGATCCATCAGCGGCCCGGATAGCTTTGCCCAATACTGCTCACGCTGGCGGGGACTGCAGGTACAGGGCTGTACTGTGTCGCCATAGTAACCACAGGGACAAGGATTGGTGCTAGCGACTAGGGTAAACTGTGCCGGAAATCCCACCGACTGGCGAGTGCGGGAAATGGTGACGTAGCCATCCTCCAGCGGTTGCCGCAAAAACTCCAGCACATCCCGCTTAAACTCTGTTAGCTCATCTAAAAACAAGACACCGCGATGGGCCAAGGAGATTTCGCCCGGCTTGGGATAGCTGCCGCCGCCAACCAGCGATGGACCAGAGGCCGAGTGGTGGGGGCTGCGGAAGGGGCGATCGCACACCAACGCCCCCCGTTCCTTCAACAATCCGGCAACGGAGTGAATGCGCGTCACCTCCAGCGCTTCTTCAAAGCTAAGGTGCGGCAGAATGCCGGGAAGTCGGCGTGCCAGCATCGTTTTACCACTGCCCGGTGGCCCAACAAAAATTAAGTTGTGTCCGCCTGCCGCTGCAATTTCCAACGCCCGTCGTGCTTGCGCCTGACCTTTCACATCCTTCAAATTGAGCAGGGGAAAGGTAGAACGAGATAACTCTTTAATGCTATCCACTTGGACGGGTTGATAGCGATGGGGTTCGTTCAGAAAGTCTGAAACATCGGAGAGGTGCTTAAAGCCATACACTTGCAAACCCTTAACAACTGCTGCTTCCCTGGCGTTTTCGGCAGGAACTAGCAGCCCTTTCATCCCCAATTGTTTGGCCGTCGCGGCGATCGCTAATACGCCCGAAACAGGGCGCAGTCCACCATCCAGGGATAGTTCGCCTAGAAAAATGAAATCGTCGAGCAAGTGTGGATTGACTTGTTCTGATGCGGCCAAGATCCCGATGCTGATGGGCAAGTCGAAGCTAGGGCCTTCTTTTCGTAGGTCGGCGGGGGTGAGGTTGACAACTACCTTGCGCATGGGGAAGGCATAGCTGGCATTTTTCACCGCGGCTCTCACCCGTTCCCGCGATTCTTGTACCGCTGCATCTGGTAGACCGACGACCACGACGCCGGGTAGTCCGCCTGCTACATCCACCTCGACCCCAACCTTCACCGCATCGATCCCCAGGAGCGATGCGCTCCACACTCTCGCCAGCATAAGCACCCTGTGTCTGAATAACTAGTGTTAGGGTGCCCAGCAACCTTTGGGGTGGAACAATGGCCAGGAAGTGGGAGCGTTGGATATCAGGAATTGCGCTTGGCTCGGTCTTTCTGGGCGATCGCTCGATCGATACGGGCTAGCCAAATCATCAGCGCAACTACCCCCACTTGTAATGCAAAATTTGGGAGCGCAGTGCCGACATCCCGTCCAGCAATTAGTTGCACGAGGAAGATCAATGCTCCGACAAAGCCGGACAACCCAAAGGTGAGATAAATGAAAAAGCGTAGACCCCGATAGGGAGCGCGAGCTTCTTCCCGTAGCTTTTCTAGTTTTTCGGGAGAAAGACGCGAGGCAGGACGCTTACCCTGCAGGTTGCCAGAAGCCGGATCAGGCATAGAAATTCCATGATGAAAATTACTATCTCTACGCTACCAAATACCGCGCTTGCCACTGGGATGAATGGTGGCCCAATTTGTCCGCGCTTGGGAAAGCTGAGCATCGGTAAGTTTTGCGCCTGTCAGGTCGGCACCACAGAGATTGGCGCCTCTCAGGTTGGCATTGCTCAGGTAGGCATAGCTTAAGTCAGCGCCCCGCAGGTCAGTATTCTGCAAGTCGGCATGGCTGAGATATGCCCGTGCCAGGTTGGCATTTTTCAAATTTGCTTGGCTCAAGCCCGCGCGCCCAAAGTCGGTGTTGAACAGGTTCGCCCCCTGCAAGTTGACCTTACGCAGCCGTGCCTGATGGAAGTTGGCGCCCGAAAGATTGGCCTTCGCTAAATGCAACGTGCTCAAATCATGGAAGGTAAAGTCGCGCTTACCTTTGCCGTAGGTCAGGACGACTTCTTCTGCTGAGGGTTTGGGCTTGGTGTTGCCCGCTGAGTTGCTGTCTCCACCGCCTGTGCTGGGTGGCCCTGAGACGCGGGAGGGGATGCGCGATCGCTCCATCGTCGTCATGCTTGTACGGAGTCCTCCTCGGCGATTGCTGCCCCCGGTCATTCCCGCCGAGTCCATCCCATTCTTTGCTTGCCGCGCTCGAATTGCAGCGGCCATCCGAGCGGACGGCGATGAGTGCATCATCCGCCCACTGTTGTTGCCATTGTTGAGATTGCCCGTATTGCCAGCGGTGTTGTCTTCGCGCGTCGGCTTCACGGGCGTGACCATGCTCTGGGCTAAGCTCTCCATATAGGGTTCTAGATCCAGCGCCCGTAGCACTTCTCCTGCGTTTTGGTAGCGATGCCGAACCGAAACCTCCAGCATCTTATGCATTACGGTGGCAAAGTGCTCACTCACATGGATATGCTCTTCCCACATCATCTCCCCCGTGTTGGGGTTATAGGAGAGATCCTTAGGCGATCGCCCGGTCAAGAGATACACGCAGGTCACCCCAAGGGCGTAGATATCGCTGGCATATACCGGGCGCATTGCCATCTGCTCGGGCGGTGCATAGCCAGGTGTCCCAATGGCATAGGCGGTCAAGGCCGTTTGTTCCGATGCATTAGCGCGGGTTGGAGTGACTTTGTCCTTAACTGCCCCGAAGTCGATCAGCACCAACTTTTTATCCTGGGTGCGCCGAATTAAGTTAGCCGGTTTGATATCTCGGTGAATAACTTGATTAGAGTGGATGTACTGCATCATCGGCAGCACTTCGCTGAGGAACTGCTTGACCCCGGCTTCGGTAAAGGGGCCGTTCTTTTTCACCTCTTGCTGCAAAGTGGAGCCGCTGATGTATTCCTGAACGAGATAAAATTCTTGGTTGGCCTCGAAATAGTCGAGCAGCCGAGGCACTTGAGGGTGATTCCCGATCTTACCCAAGGTCTTAGCTTCTCGGCGGAACAGATCCCGTGCCATTTGTAGCACATGGGGGGATGAGGCAGCGGGCCTCAGTTGCTTAATCACACAGTGAGGACTGCCAGGAAGCGACTCGTCCTTGGCCAAGAACGTGGCACCAAACCCACCCCGCCCCAGTTCCCGATTAACCCGGTAGCGATCGCGTAACAACAGCTTGGAACCGCATGCCTGACACAGTTCTGTGTCGAGCAGGTTTTCAGGGTTTGGACAGGCAGGGTTTAAGCAGTAGCTCATTCGGCTGTACTCTTATTGCGATCGCCGGACAAATAGCATCCCATCAGGACAAATAACTTTAGGTCTGTATTTGGCTCTACATTTGATTATCCTTTGCTTTCTAATGTAAGGCAGCGCAGTTCTTTCGAGATTAATAGTGAAAAGTTAGTAAAAGGAAGCCAGAAACCGTCTTAAGCAGAGGTGAAGATAAGTGTTTCTACAGATCTGCGATGTAACAATACGGACGATCCAACTGAAGCGCAGGCTGTTTGCCAAAGAAGATAAGTAGATGGGCAGCGACAAGACAGACATGCTACTAGAATCATTTATATACGCTCTACACAAATCTATACGAAAATCACACTGTTGGCACTTTCCAGACATTAGTGTTCCCAAGCCGAGGAAGAGAATCGAGATAGCCTCGATAATTTTTCGTTTAAAAGTTCATGAAAACTTCATCTAATTAGATGAATTCTCTTGAAATTGAGTTTAGTGCAAAAGGAAATGCAGTACATGGCGTTTTTAGCCAAAGGACTTGCGTTTTTCATCAAAGATATTCTTTTACATATCAAGAAATCTAGCTTTTTACCAGTGGGCGGTGACCCTTTCTGAGTTGTTTGGGTTTGCCCTACTCTAACGATGAAACCCATCATTCAAGTCATGGGAATGCCAGTTTATTTCACATCTTCACTATTCTATTTATCCCATCTACTTTGCTGTCTATCAGGTTACTTTGTTTCTTCATTTGTTGACAGAGAGCGATTCAAAACAGGGTGTGAAGGTCAGGGCTCAGTACAGGACAAAAAATTAAACCCCTGCTAAAACCCCTGATTTTATGTGGCGCGGGC
>JBCBSJ010000061.1:0-24729 GCA_039819245.1 Cyanobacteria bacterium J06638_20 | reverse complement strand
TCTAATACCAATTCGCTAAGAACCCACTACAGATTATTTTTTGAAAGCCGCGCAGTGCGCGGCTTTCAAAAAATAATCTGGTTTTGGTTTTCGTAGAATTGGTATAAGGCATCAGCGGTCTAGCACTTGCTGCCACTCTCGCATAGCAAAGGGCGGAATCGGGATTTCGGTGGTGCTCTCTGCTAACGGTATTTCCAGCCATAGGGGTCGTTTCGTCCCAAGGACATCGATTACGGGCTTTAGATCATACTCGCCGACATGCACTCCCAGCTCTGGCTTCAGTCGGGATGTGGCAAACACATCGGGGGCATCCCATGCTTTCCCACTACCCTCCGTGATGTGGAGCGATCGCGGATGCTCCAATTCCGTTACTCCGGGAAACCCGACCAACCGCAGGTGAAGCGACCCCACGACGCCATCTTTCACCTGTTTGTAAAACACGATTTGCCATGCCTGCCCCCGTTCATCGCGCAGGGTTTGCAGTGAGCGATACATCACCTGCTGGTCTTTGTCGGGATAGGTATGGATAGAGGCGATCGCCCCCGGCATTCCAGTAAACACCAGGCAAAGACCTAACAAGAGGCTCAACCCTTTAGCCAATAGCTGTTTGCACCCTGTTTTTTCATTCTGTTTTTCCATTACAAAGTTATGAAGAATCGTTCTAATAGACACAGAGCAACGTTTTGCAGGAGCTAGATACGCTACGTTGACGCTAGCATAGGTCAATACTGCTTGCCTGACAGCTGCTTTATGCAAATCACCCTCAATCTCGATGACGGACTGCTCAATGAGGCTCTACGCCTCACAAACATCAGCACACAAGAGGAGTTGGTTAAGCTTGCGTTGCAGGAACTAGTGCGATCGCGCCGTAAGAAAAATCTTCTTGATCTAGCCGGACAAATTCAGTTCACTCCAGACTTTGATCACAAAACCCTGCGTGAGACTCGGGATGTTATTGATTGATACATCTGTCTGGATTAACGTCTTTCGCGATCGCCGCGGCCAAGTTCGCCAACAACTCGAAAAGCTGATTGCAGGCCGGGACGTTTTGTTGACCCGCTTTACACAGCTTGAATTGCTTCAAGGTTGTCTGAATGAACAAGAGTGGACTCTACTATCTGACTACCTGGAATCACAAAATTACGTAGAACTCTCATCACGATCTTGGCAGGCGGCTGCTCGCATCTACTATGACTTGCGCCGTCAGGGATTTACAATCCGCAGTCCAATTGATTGTTGTATCGCACAGCTCGCAATTGAGAATGATTTGATCCTGATTCATGACGATCGCGATTTTGAAACAATTGCTCAGATGCGATCGCTCCAAAACGTCAGGTTTCAGGCTTAGAGATTTCAGGCAAACAGAAATTCCCCAAGGTTTGTGTTCCTTGCCACTACCACCTTGGACAATCGCTCAGATTTTATCCAGTGCTGTTGATTGGACTGAACGCCATCGAAATCCAACCGAAAACAGTAGCCAGCCCTCTAGGGATAGAAGGAAAGTTCCGGTAAACCGAGGGTTTCATCCCAGCCCATCATCAGGTTGAGGCATTGCACCGCTTGACCCGCCTGCCCTTTGAGCAGATTGTCGATCGCCGACATGACAATCACGCGGCTGGTGCGGGGGTCAACTTCGACGCCGATGTAGCAGAGGTTTGTACCACTAGCCCACTTGGTTTGGGGATAGGTGCTGCTGGGTAGAATGCGCACCCAGGGACAGGCACGGTAGAAGGCGCGATAGATAGTGAGCAAATCGTCGCGCACCAGCCCCGGATCGCGCATGGTGGCGTAAATGGTGGAGAGGATGCCCCGCACCATCGGAATTAGGTGGGGGGTGAACTGCACCAGCACCTCGTGACCTGCCAGGTCGGAGCAGATTTGCTCGATTTCGGGGGTGTGGCGATGGCGCCCGCCGACGTTGTAGGCGCTAAAGGAGTTGTCGGCTTCGGCCAAGAGCATGTTTGTCTTGGGCGGTTGGCGTCCACCGCCAGAGGTGCCTGACTTGGCGTCGATAATGGCGGTTTCGGGGACAATTAATCCTTGCTTAAGTAGAGGGGCAATTCCCAGCAAGCTGGCGGTGGGGTAGCAACCGGGGCAGCCGACGAGCTGCGCTTCAGCAATGCGGCTGCGATAGAGTTCGGGTAAGCCATAAACAGCAGTACTGGCGATCGCTGCATCATCGCGATCCACGCCATACCACTGGCTGTAGGTACTTAGGTTCGCGAAGCGGTAGTCGGCAGAGAGATCCAGCACCTTGCAGCCTTTTTCGAGCAAGGTCGGCGTCATCTTGTAGGCCAGCCCATTGGGAAGCGAAAGGAAAATAGCCTCGCAGCGATCGCCAATCACTGCTGCATCAACATCCTCAACTTTCAGCTTAATGCGATGGGCCAGATGGGGGTAAATCTCACCAAATTCTTTGCCAACCGTGCTGCGGCCACCGACATACACAATTTCGACATTGGGGTGCTCTAGCAGGAGCCGCACTAGCTGGATCCCACCATAGCCGGATGCACCGACAATGCCCACGGGTATTCGCCCCGAATCCCCCATAAGCCCTAACCTTCTCGCAATTCAACAACCAAAGACAACAACTCTTGGTAGCAATACAATAAACTACTCTCGCCAGATTCGGCTAATCAATCGTGATGGGATGATGAACTGGTACAAGGGGTTGCTCAAGGGTTGGTGGCGATCGCCTCTAAAGGCTGCATCCTCCGAATCATCAGGCTGATTGCTTCATGACGGTCGCTACAATCAAGACATCTGCTTTTTTCGGTTTCTCATTACCTATGACCATTCCGTTGCCTGTCGAACTGCTGCAAACGGCTCAGATGAGTGAAGGCGAACTGCTGCAAGAAATCGCCATTATGCTGTATCAGCAGCAACGTATCCAGCTTGAGCAAGCCGCTGACCTCTGTAGCCAGAGCCTCGAAGACTTTTATCAGGTACTTCTCGATCGCCACATCGTCACCCCCCCCTCAGACCCGGATGACGATCCTGATGAATTGATTCTGGCGAGTCTGCGCCGTTCCCTCCAGGAGGCGCAAGCTGGAAAAACCTATCCGATTTCTGAATTATGGGACGGCCTTGATGACTGAAGGCACACCTTCCATCCAAATCCTGTTTTCAGAGGTTTTCAAAGCTCGTCTCCGCACCCTGGCCAAACGATATCGCCATATTCGCTCTGATCTTCAGCCGTTGTTGGCAGATCTACAACAAGGAAATTTCGTGGGCGATCGCCTTACGCAAACAGGTTCTGTCGTTTTCAAAGTTCGACTCAAAAACAGCGATCTGCAAAAGGGGAAAAGGGGTGGTTATCGGGTCATCTATCAAGCCCGTGACAACACCTGTGTCTTGCTTATTGTGATTTATTACAAGTCTGACCAAGACGATTTTCCTAACGAACAAATTCGTCAAATCATTGCCAACGAATGATGGGGGCTCCAGCTCAGGGGTCGGGTGCCTGCGTCATCCCCCAATGATGACAGGAACTTTCTGCTAGGCACCCGACCCCTTGGACTCAGCTCCCTAACACTCAATTACATTTACCGCCAAGCCGCCCCGTGAGGTTTCCTTGTACTTCTCGTGCATATCGGTTCCGGTGTCGCGCATGGTTTTGATCACCTTGTCGAGGTGAACGCAGTGGCTGCCGTCGCCCTTCAGCGCCATGCGGGCGGCGTTAATGGCTTTGATGGCGCCCATTGCGTTGCGCTCGATGCAGGGCACCTGCACCAGGCCACCCACCGGATCGCATGTCAGCCCCAGGTTATGCTCCATGCCAATTTCCGCCGCGTTTTCCACTTGCGCTGGGGTACCACCCATCACAGCAGCGAGGGCTCCAGCCGCCATCGAACAGGCGACCCCCACTTCTCCCTGGCAACCCACATCCGCCCCGGAGATGGAGGCATTTTCTTTGTAGAGGAGGGCGATCGCCCCAGCCGTCAGCAGAAATCGCACCACGCAATCATCAGTCGTCTTGTAGCAGAAGCGCTTGTAGTAGTGGAGCACCGCCGGAATGATGCCCGCTGCGCCATTAGTGGGTGCCGTAACGACGCGCCCGCCTGCCGCATTTTCCTCATTCACCGCCATCGCATACAAATTCACCCAATCCATCACCGTCAGCGGATCGGATAGAGACGCTTCGGGCTGGCTACTGAGGCGATGGTATAAGTCAGCCGCGCGACGTTTCACCTGCAAACCACCGGGAAGAATGCCCTCGGTGTGGCAACCGCGCTTCACACAGCCCTGCATCACCGCCCAAATATGCAGTAATCCGGCACGAATATCAGCTTCGCTGCGCCCAGCTTTTTCGTTTTCGAGCATCACCTGGCAGATGGAGAGGTTGTGGCTGAGGCACAGCTCCAGCAATTGAGCAGCGGTCTTGAACGGGTTGGGTACAGGGGTGAGAGCGGGTTGGATGCGATCGCTCCCCATCGCCGATTCATCCACCACAAACCCGCCCCCAACCGAGTAGTAGGTCTTGTCCGCAAGTACCTGTCCATCAGCATCAAACGCCGTAAAGCAGAGTCCGTTGGGATGGTGAGGGAGTGATTTCCAGTGGAACTGCAAATCCGCTTTTTCCACAAAGGGGATGGTGTGGCGTCCTAACAGACAAAGGCTTTGCTGCGACCGAATGCGATCGAGCCGAAAGTCAATCTTGTCGGGATTAATCTGATCCGGCGCTTCTCCCTCTAAACCCAGCATCACCGCTTTGTCCGTACCATGCCCCTGCCCCGTCGCCCCCAACGAGCCATACAAATCCACCTGAATACGTTGCACCCGAGCCAGAGTGTCAGGGGTCATCCCCTTCACAAACTGCAACCCCGCCTTCATCGGTCCAACGGTATGAGAACTGGAGGGGCCAATACCAATTTTGAAAATCTCAAAGACGTTAATGGTCATGGGGTGGGGGATAGGTAGATGGGTGGATAGGCTGCGGCGCGGGCACTCAGCCAAACGGTGGTTGAGGATAAGGAGATTGCTAGAAGAAGCTGAACCTGCCGTAGGATGCCGTTGGCGAAGCGTAACGCATCAACGATTCGGTGATTTTATTTTGAGTAATCTCCGAATTTCTTCTTTGTGTCTTTGTGCCTTTGTGGTTTAACAACCACTGCATCTAGCTATCACAACAGCTTTTCAACCACCGTTGCTTTGTAAGACTTGTCGAAATAGCGCACCTCGACCGTTGCTCCTGGCACCGCATAGGTCAACGGCAAGTAGGCGTACACCACACACCGCCCCAAACTGTAGCCATATCCGGCACTAGTGGCATAGCCCAACACCTTCCCATCCGCCCAAATGGGCTCTTTCCCCATAACGATGGCGGCTGGATCATCCAAGGTTAGGTAGGCCAACTTGCGACTCGCGTATTCCTTACGCTGCAACAATGCATCCTTGCCAATGAACTCGCCCTTGTCGGGACGCACCGCAAAGCCAATGCCCGCTTCGTAGGGGTCATATTCTGTGTGAATGTCAGACCCCCAGAGCAAAAAGCCTTTTTCGAGCCGCAGAGTTTCAAATGCACCTAGTCCTGCCGGAACCAAACCGTAGGGCTGACCCGCCGCATAGAGGGTATCCCAGAGCTTCAAGCCGCATTCCGTTGGGGCATAGATTTCCCAGCCCGCTTCACCTACGTAAGACACCCGCACCGCCAGTGCCGGAATGTTGCCGATGCGAATGGATTGGCAGGTGAAGAACTTGAAGGCAGGTTTAGCAACATCTGTTTGGGTGACGGATTGCAGCACCTCGGGAGCCTTGGGTCCCCACAGTCCAATACAGCAATAGCTCGAAGACACATCCGTGATGTGGACTGAACCATCTGTGGGAAGGTGCTGCGTCATCCAGGCGAGGTCATGGGCACCAACGCCGCCCCCGGTCACAACCCAGTACTTATTCTCTGCTAAACGGCTCACGGTCAGGTCGCACATGATGCCGCCATTCGGGTCGAGCATGGAGGTATAGATAACTTTGCCGACAGGCTTGTCCACATTGTTGGCGCAGAGATTCTGCAAGTAGTCCACCACGCCCGACCCAGTGATTTCAAACTTAGCGAACGGTGTAAGGTCATACAACCCGACGGCTTCGCGGGTCGCCAGGTGTTCTGCTGCCTGGATGGGCGACCAGTTGCGGGCTTCCCAGCCAGAACGGGGAGGAATGTCGTATTTTTCTAGAAGCTTGGCGTTGGATTCGTACCACTGGGGACGCTCCCAACCCGTCGCAAAGACGCAGTGGGCACCCAGTTCCTTCTCTCGCAGGTAAAACGGACTCACCCGCAACTCTCGGGAGTGGGTCTGTTGGTCGAGGGGATGGATGATGTTGTAGACCTCGTCATATTGCTGTGCCCCGGCGCGGAGAATATAGTCGCGGCTTTTCAGCACATCCGGGAAGCGGTGGATGTCGGCTTCGTGCAGGTCAAGGCTGGGCACTCCGGTGGTCATGAGTTCTGACACCACCTTGCCAACACCACCACCCTGGGTAACCCAAACGGCTTCCGCCACCCAGAAGCCCTTGGCTTTGGATGACTCACCAATTACCGAGTGGCTGTCGGGGGTGAAGGAAAACATGCCGTTGATTTTGTAGGATAAATCCGCTCCCTTGAGGGCAGGTAGTAGTTCCACCGTCGATTCCCACGCAGGCTTGAAATGCTCCTCGGTGAATTCCTTAACGGAGGGCATCACTGGGGCTTTTTCCGGGCTGAGGATATCGTCTGGATCCACCAACAAGGGCTCGTGTTGATAGGAACCGATGCCGTAGCAATCGCCATGCTGCCGGAAGTACATGGATTTGTCTTGGTGACGCAGGATGGGATGCACCACTTCCTCGGTTGTTCCGGCCAGTTCTGCTAGAGGCGATGTTTTCACATATTGGTGCTGCACGGGCGTCAGGGAAATGACTTCGCCCACCATGCGCCCAATGCGCGGCCCCCAGATGCCCGCACAAACCAAAACCTTCTCGGTTTCGAGACGTCCCTGATTGGTGACAACAGCTTTTACTTTGCCATCCACCACTTCAATATCGGTGACGACGGTATGGCCGTGGAACTCAGCAGCTTTCTGGTTCATGGCGAATCGCGCCATCGCTTCGGCGGCGCGCACCGCTTTGGCAATGCCATCGGTTTCCACATGCAGCGCCCCCAAAATTTTGCTGTCATCCAACAGTGGCACCATGCCTTTGGCATCAGCGGGCGTCACCAGCGACGCACCTTCGATGCCCCAGGACTGCGCCCAGCCCAGCTTACGATGCAGTTCCTGCCAGCGAGCTTCGGTGCTGGCGACTTCCAAACTTCCCACCTGATAGAAGGCGGGGTCACCATCCACCTCCAATTGCTTGTAAAGTTCAACGGTGTATTTGGCCAAGAGGGCGAGGGTCTTGGAGGCGTTGGTTTGATAGACCAGTCCAGGGGCGTGGGAGGTGGAACCTCCGGTGGCGAAAAGAGGCCCTTGATCAATGACAACGATGTCGTGCCAGCCCTTTTGGGCGAGGTGGTAGGTGGTGCTACAGCCGACGATTCCGGCTCCGATGACGACGAGCGATGCGGTAGCTTTCATAGCAGGTTCTCCGGGGTGGGCGGTGGACAGAACGATCAGGCATTAATTGAGCGGTAGACCATGGATTGAAATTGCTTGACGGTGGTTTCCAGGGCGGGAGAGAAGCAGCCCCCGTCAAAGGCGGGCGATCGCCGTCCCTTCTGCATCCGTTCAATCACCGCAATATCCTCATCGTTGGTGGCAATCCATAAATCAGCAGGTATGTCGCGGAGAGCGGCATTTTCGGACATCATCGCCTCATCGCCAACGTAGTAGAACACCATGCGTTCCAACGAGCGATCGGGGCTGAGGGGGTTGACCATAAACACCAGAACGTAGTCGGGATGCACCCCCAGCATCAGATTGGGAAAGGCCGTGACATATTCCGCGATGGTCGTGCGATCGGTAGCCTCCAAATTGGGGAACGTGGGGAGGCGTTTCCCTTCCACTTCTCCCGAGTAATATTTCAAGCTGCCCTGACCTGCATGGATGTCGCCGACATCAAACCAAAAGTGGTCTTCCATACGAGAGCAACTGTTGAGTGCGGGATGAACCCAGGTGAGGTGATAGCTCTCCGAAAAGTTTTCGACAGCGAGCTTCCAGTTAGCGTTGCATTCCACCGTGGCTTCCCTTCCCCGCCGCAGGAGGCTGAGATCGTAGTCCGCCCAGCGCTCCACAATCGGCTTCAGGTATTCTTCCAACGGTGGTGCATATCCCGACAGATTGACGAATACCAGGTCGAGCCACTGATCGCAGCGGATCACTCGCAGTCCTTTGGCTTCCCGATCAAACCCTTCGGCCACATCTTGGTAGTAACCGCCGAAATGCGGGGTTGATTTGAGTTGGCCATCCATCCCGTAAGACCAGGAATGGTAGGGACAGCGGATAATGCCCTTAACTGAACAAGGTTGATCCACCAGTTGCAAGCCCCGGTGGCTGCAGATGTTGTGAAAGGCACGGAGAGTGTGGTGGCGATCGCGCACCAGCACAATTGGGATTCCGGCAACATCCACGGGCAACAGGTCGCCAGGATTGGGCACATCACTCGCCAAACCCACACAAACCCAATGGTTAGCAAACACCGTTTGCCGTTCCAAATCCAAAAACTCTGGACTGGTGTACGCATCCGCCCACAAGCCGGACGACAGCTCCACCGGGGAGGGAGGCGACGACAGCGGTAGCGGAGTAGCATGTGGTGTTGTATCGAGACACTGAGTGGTCTCAGCAGATGCGGTTTCTAAAAAGCCTGCCGTATCGATTGCGGCTGGATCCGGGCGGGTAAAAGCTTGCTGCTTTGCCTGCTCTCCTAACACATTCAATTCATCCATAGCGACCTCGACCAGATATCTAAAAACGGTCTAAATGCGTATCAAAACGGTGGAACATACATGGGATATATAGGCGAACGACTCCACCTTCTTTCGCTGCTCAGAGTGGGTGCGATGATCGCCTTAAGGCCTCTTTATCGCGCCCCATTTCACAAAAAAAGAGCAGTTATTCAGATATTTCGATCCAATCAATACCAGCTTTTCAGCAGAACAAAGGGGTATGGCATACCCCTCCAAGCCTGCCTCCACCACATCAGAAGCAGTGGTAATCTCTGGCATGAAATATGCTTGGCAGGTACAGCAAGATCGCGCCCCGACCGCGGAGCGCTCAGTCACCTAACCCACTCATCTCAGTTCATTGCAGACCAGGGGATGCTCGACACAAAAGCTATCCAGAAAACGATCTGCACAGGAGACAAACGAACTGATTTCCGGGACGATTACGGCGGCATTACCTCTAGATAAATCCTTGAATAAATAAAGCGAACAGCGAACTCGAAGCGTTACCTCATCGTCTCTGGCGGTTCTGCGATCGCCAAAATCTCTTCCAGCGAAGGGCTAACAATCATTCAGAAAACAACAAAGAATTAAAAAAGACTTGTCATTACAAGTCTTAAACAAGGAAGGTAATTTTTGGAAACACCAAAAATCCGTGTCGTTCAATACATTTTTAAATCTTTTTTTTATCATGTGCATCGAGCAAGTTCTTTAATATATAAAGAAAGCCTGACAGATCAGGGTTTTCAGCTATTAAAACGGTGAAGCTAGAAATTTGACTTGTTATATTTCTATGGGGTTTTTAACTTGTAGTGACAACTGTATAGTGAGAAACAGAATGATGTTTCCCTGGTTCTTTACTATTTATCCTCAAGTTATTTCAGAAACCTCTTCTCACACCTCAAGCCTTCATTCTTAGAGGCATCTGCGGATTCATAAGGAGGTTGCCCTCCAAGCAAATGTCTCTGGCATGATGATGTCATCCCTATCTATTGACTCTTGTACATCTTGCGGACAGATAGTGTTTGCTCGTTTTGAAACGAGCAAACTGTGCCGTTTGTCAACTGTTGATTGAGGGGCAATCAACATGTAATGACAACTTCTTCATTGATGAGTCATTTGAGGAATCTGTGTCAGTTAAACCTTGGAGGTTGCAGTTCTTCTGCTTTCCCACGCTTGAGGAGGGCTGGAGATGGAGGGGCGATCTCAGCCGGAGCGATTTTTCCCCGGCCCCTTGTTCACCCCTCTTCCCAAGACCCCGCTATCTTGCCCGCTTAATGCCAGCACACTCGACAACGTAAGGAGCTTCGACAACATGGCACAGCACTTCGACGCCATCGTGATTGGATCGGGCGGGGTCGGTAGCGCCGCCGCCTACTACCTCGCCAAAGCGGGGAAAAAGGTTTTACTGCTCGAACAGTTTGAGCTGGATCATCAGAATGGCAGTTCATACGGAGTTTCCCGTGTCATTCGCTATAGCTATGACAATCCCATCTACATCAACCTGATGCGGGCGGCCTATCCTCTATGGTTTGCGCTCCAGGAAGAGTCCGAGGAATCACTCTATGTTAAAACCGGAGGGCTCGATTTTGGGATGCCCGACCAACAGACCTTCCAAGCACTCAAAGCCAGCATGGATGTGGCAGAGTTGCCCTATGAGCATCTATCTGCGAACGAGATACGTCGCCGTTTTCCACAGTTTGTGATCGATGACAGTATGGAGGGGATGTATCAGGAATCGGCAGGGTTGCTGCGGGCGTCCCGCTGCGTGCTAGCTCATGTGCGGTTGGCGCAGCGCTATGGGGCGACGGTGCTGGATCAAACACCCGTGATGCGCGTCGTGCCAACGGAAGCGGGGGTGGAAGTCGAGACGGCAAACGAAACCTTTGCGGCGGAGCGGGTGGTTATTACCGTCGGCAGTTGGGCTAAGTCGTTACTGGCAACCCAGGGCATTGATTTGCCCCTGAGGATTATGCCTTGTCAACTCGGGTTCTATCAACCCAAAAATCCGGAGCTGTTCAAGCCCGATACTATGCCTGTGTTCTTTGCCCACATGAATGGGGATTTTGGTGAAATGCCCTATGGCATTCCCCACGACAATGACAGCGTTGGCTACAAATTGACGACGTTCTACGGCTGGGATACCGTCGAGCATCCTAGTGAAGTGGACTATACTCCTGACCCTGACTGGGTAGAACGCATCCGCGACTTAGCTCGTCAGTACCTACCTGATGCAGCGGGTGAAACGATTTCAACCCGTCGCTGCCTCTACACCGTGACCCCCGACAAGCATTTCATTGTCGATACCCATCCCACTCACCCACAACTGGTGATTGGAGCAGGCTTCTCGGGGCATGGCTTCAAATTCACAACGCTGATGGGCAAAATGCTGTCGGATTTGGCGATCGCCGGATCGACCGTTCACGACACGAGCCTATTCAAGCTCTCTCGATTCCAACCAGTTGCGGTGTAATGCCCGTTTACTGAGACCGCACGACTAGCGCTCTACCCTAATTCCAATTCATGAAGAACTTCAACCTGTTCTCCATGAACAAAATTTTGGATATCGCTCGTTACCAGTTAAGATCCCTGAGTATTCAACTGGGGAGATTTACGACGCGCTTATGGCTCGGCCAGAACCAAGTTCTGCCAGAACGCCAATGCACATGATCATTTCGGAAAAGTTGCGGAAGCAGATTCAGAACGGGGTTTATGCACCGGGCGATCAGCTTCCCAGCGAGTTCGATTTGGGACGGACGTTTGAAGTCAGCCGGACGACCGTGAGACGGGCGATCGCCACCCTGACGCGTCTCGGATTGGTTACCACCCAACAGGGCAAAGGTATTTTCGTTAAACTCCAAAGCAAAATTAGCTTTTCCCTGGCTAATCCCCTCACTTTTTTTGATAGCGAGCTAGCCAAGCAAGGCATCACCAGTAGCCTCCAGACGCTCCATTACGAACCAACACAACCCGAGCCAGAAATTCGTGCCCGCTTGAAACTGCCGACGACAGAGTCAACGGTTTACCTGCAAGAAAAGCTGATTCTGGCAGATGACATGCCGATTGCGGTGGATTTGGCCTATTTCCCCAAAACCGTCGGTATCGCGCTCAAGGACAATGTCAACAACGGCTTTACCTATCGCACCTTAGCAATCAGCGGCTACGATATCGAATCGGCAGAGGTCTCGCTTGAAAGCCGTCCGGCTAGCTATAACGTGCGGGACTTGCTCGATGTGCCCTTGGGTTCCCCGCTGCTGGTCTACCATTACCTAGCGTGGGACAAGGAAAAAGTGCCGCTGGTGTATGGAGAAACGATTTCCCGCGCCGATCGCACTTTCTATTCTGTAGGGCTGAAGCGGAGTCAGTTGGATTTTTAAGATTGGAATGCTTGGCAACTGAAGTCGCGGCGCGGCTTTCAGACGCAGCTATGAGAGCAAAGTCCGCCTTCGCGGACTAGGAATACCAAGGTTTAAGAAGAGATAGCGGTTGTTTCGTGTTACGAAACAACCGCTATTCTTTCGCGTGAGTGTCTAGCTGTGGGCAGCTTTTTTGAAGGCTTCGTCTAGCACTTCTGAGAGGGTGGGGTGGGTGTGAACCATGAAGGACAGTTCCTGCACCGAACGGTTTTGGGCGATCGCATTGGCCGCTTCTTGGATCAAATCAGAGGCATGCAGTCCCAAAATGTGAACTCCTAGCACTTCGCCTGTGTCCTTGCGGAAAATCACCTTGGCGAGTCCGTCGGTTTCGCCTTCAGCCAGGGCTTTGGAGTTGCCCTTGAAGTAGGAACGCGCGCTGGCGATCGCAAAGCCTTCCTTCTCTGCTAGTTCCTTGGCGGCAGGTTCTGTCATGCCAACGAAGCTGATTTCAGGATGGGTGAAGGCAGCAGCGGGAATGCTGCGATAGTTGACCTCGCGCGATCGCCCACAGATATTCTCGACGGCCACAACGCCTTGAGCGGATGCTGCATGGGCTAGCATCATCTTCCCAGTCGCGTCACCGATTGCCCACAGATGGGGAACGGGCTCACCATCCGCCAGTACCGCCATTTGGTCATTCACAGGAATGAAGCCACGACGATCTGTTTCAGCACCCACGGCATCTAGACCGATATCCTTAGTGGCGGGAATGCGTCCGGTGGCCACCAGACAAGCATCCACTTCTAGCACATCCACGACTTCCTTCGTCTTGGCATCGGCCAGTTCAATCGTCACAGGGGAACCGGGGATGACGCGCTTAGCCAGAACGCCCACCCGTGTTTCCATGTCGCGGGGGGCAATCAAGACTCGCTGGGCGATTTTGGCGATATCGGGGTCAAAGCCGGGCATGAGCTGATCTAGTGCTTCAATCATCGTTACCTCAGCGCCGAGGGCCGTGTAGACATCGGCAAATTCTAGGCCGATATAACCACTCCCGATAACGGCAATCCACGGGGGTACGGATTCCAGTCGCACTGCATCATCGCTGGTAAAAACAGTGCGTCCATCCAACTCAATTCCCGGTGGCACGAAAGGAACCGACCCCGGCGACAACATCACGTCCTGCGCTGTGAAAAACTTTTCGCCCTCGGCGGTCATCACGCTGACTTTTTGGGGTGCAGCCAGCTTGCCCCGCCCTCGAATCACATCAACCTTAAGCCGTTGCAAGCTATTGGTGAGGTCAGAGCGAATTTTGCTCACCAGATTGATGGCATGGTTGGCGATCGCCTCGCGGTCAAACGACACCTGCTCCAGTTGAATCCCCATTGACTTGAGATGATGAGCATCACGTAATTCCCGAACCCGTCCCGAAGCCGCCAGTAGGGCTTTTGATGGAATGCAGCCCCGGTTGACGCAGGTACCGCCCATATCTTCGGCTTCGATGATGGCCGTTTTCAGTCCACAACTGACGGCATGGAGGGCTGCGCCATGTCCGCCAACTCCTGCGCCAATGATGATCAGGTCGTAGTCAAATCCTTCGCTCACAAGTGCTCTCCATCCACTTCATCAAATGGGGTCGAGTCGAACATCGATTTCCCCCAGGAACCTTTGGGTAGGATACAAACTGATGGTAGCGTTTGCTTCGCAGAATCCTGGCACAATCTATCACTGCCAGACCATCCACAACGAGCCCAACATAACCCAATCAGAATTTAGCCTATCTAGATACTCAGTCTATCTGAATATTGACGGCTGTTGCCGGAGTTGCGGCACAGACCGTTGCTGGAGTTGCGGCATAGACACAAGGCTGCCGGATGGATTGACAAAACGTTCAACGGAGCCGACACAGTTCTTTTAGACTGAACGTGAGGAGAAGATTAAACACCTGCACGACTCAATTTTTGGGGTCAATCTAACCCTCTCGCTAAAATCCTACCCTTCAAATTGCAATGCACCAGGCACTTCGAGACCAGCAAACTGCAGACGGCGCCCACCTTTCCCCAGTCGATGAGAGTGGCGTGACCTTTCCTCTGACCTTCGATAACGATGCAGCCGCACTACAGGCAACCCAGAACGGTGTTGCCCTATACGATCGCACCCATTGGGGGCGCATTCGCGTGGCTGATGGCGATCGCCTGCGGTTTCTCCACAACCAGACCACTAATCGTTTCGAAGGACGGCAACCCGGCGAAGGATGCGACACCGTTTTTGTCACCTCCACCGCCCGCACCCTCGACCTGGCCACCGCCTATGTTCTGGAAGATGCAGTGTTACTGCTCGTTTCTCCCGGCAAGCAGGCTGAGCTGATTGCCTGGATGGATCGCTACATCTTCTTTGCCGACAAGGTGAAGTTGGAAGACCTCACGGCTGAAACCGCGACCTTCACCTTGCTTGGCCCAGACAGTGCAAAACTTCTGGAATCACTAGGGGGTACAGCCCTCAGCGAGGCCACTGATGGCACCCACGAGGAAATGACCCTAGCTGGGATTCCGGTGCGGGTCGCTGTGGGTAATGGGGTAGCGATCGCTGGATACACCCTCATCGTTTCTGCTGACCGAGCGGCTGACCTTTGGCAAGCATTGGTCGAGAAAGATGCGGTACCGATGGGTGAAACAGTTTGGGAATCCCTGCGGATTTCTCAGGGGCGCCCTGTTCCCGGTCGGGAACTAACCGAAGACTTCAATCCCCTCGAAGCGGGGCTATGGCACACCATTTCGCTCGATAAGGGCTGCTACATCGGCCAGGAAACGATTGCCCGCCTGCACACCTATCGTGGCGTCAAGCAACAACTCTGGGGCATCGCCCTGTCAACAGCGGTGGAACCCGGCACGCCTGTGGTCGTGGATGGGAAAAAGGCGGGGCTACTCACCAGCACCGTGAAAACAGCAGAGGGCGATCGCGGGCTAGCCTATCTCCGTACAAAAGCCTTGGAGATACCCCCAGAACAAGTAGAGGTCGGCGATGCAACCGGAACGCTCGTTGCCTTACCCTTCGTAAGCCACGATTATCCTTAGGGTCGAGCCTACAGAACTTTTTCAAGGAACTGGCAGGCACGTTCACTTTTTGGTGTGGAGAAAAAGATGTCCGGCGGGGCATCTTCAGCGACGCGGCCACTATCGAGGAAGATGATGCGGTCTGCCACTTCGCGGGCAAAGCCCATCTCGTGGGTCACGATCGCCATCGTAATCCCGGTTTCCGATAGAGATTGGATTACATCCAGTACCTCTTTCACCATTTCGGGGTCGAGCGCCGAGGTGGGTTCATCGAACAGCATCACCTCCGGTTGCATGGCCAGGGAACGGGCGATCGCCACCCGCTGCTTCTGACCACCCGATAGTCGTGAAGGATAGATATCCGCCTTCTCTTCCAAACCAACCCGACTCAGTAGGTTGTAGCCCAACTCCTGGGCATTGCCCTTCGACATATCTTTGACCTTGATGGGCGCATAGGTGACATTTTCCATCACCGTCATATTGGGGAAAAGATTGAAATGCTGGAACACCATGCCGATGTTCTGTCGCGCCTTACGGATATCGGTTCTAGAATCGGTAAGCTCAACGTCATCTAGATAAATTTTTCCCTTGGTGGGTCGTTCCAATAGGTTGAGGCAGCGCAGGAACGTAGACTTGCCACATCCCGACGGGCCAATAATAGCGACGACTTGGCCCTTATCGATGTCGGTGGTGATATCTTTCAGAACCTCTAGCGGCCCAAATGATTTGCTAAGTTGCTCAACTTTAATCACTGAAACGCATCCTCTTTTCAAAACGACGGGCAAACCAAGTAAATCCAATCACCATGAGATAAAACACAACACCCACAACCAGCAAAGGTTCAAAGTAAATAAATTCTCGTTGTGCCACAATCTGCCCCCGCCGCATCAGTTCTTCTACCCCAATAACCGATACCAGGGCGGAGTCTTTGAGGAGGGCAATGCTTTCGTTAACCAAGGCTGGGAGAATGTTCTTAAATGCCTGAGGCAAAACAATATCCATCATCATGGGCATGTACTTTACACCCAGGGTTTGGGCAGCTTCCCGTTGCCCTTTGTCTACTCCCATAATGCCACCCCGAATTGTTTCAGAGCTGTAGGCAGCAGAGTTGAGCGAAAAGGCAATCACCCCCGCCAAAAAGGACGGGATGGGATAATTCAGAAGCTGAGGTGTGGCGAAATAGATAATAACGATTTGCAGAATTAATGGAGTACCGCGAAAGATCGAGGTATAGAAATCTGCAAACCACTTTAAGGGTGGAATAGATGAAATTTTGAAGATAGCAAGAATGGTTCCCCAGATAAACCCAAAAAGAGCTGAAACCAGGGTAAATGCTAGATTCGTGAGGACTCCACTAACAATGTAGGGAATGTCGGAGGAAATTATTGTAAAGTCTAGCTGTAGCTGAGCCAGCGGCAAGCTAGAAGACAGGGAAAACAAAAAATCCATACCTTACGCGATCCTAAATCTGGTTGAAAGACAGGTAAGCAAGCGTAAGGGGTGCAGCAAAGAAGGCATTGGCAAAAAGAAGAAATCGTACGCGTTCAAGGCATTGAAAACTTGAGATGGAGGAGGATTAGACTGGCATAACCAGGCCAAGCATGAAGACGACAAAGGGGTCTGGACTCTGCCAAACCCCTTGTGGATTGAAAGCCTATTCCTCAGCGGTTTCGGCTTGAGCGGGGGAGTCGTCACCAAACCACTTGGTGACGAGTTCCTCCATAGTGCCATCGCCCATCATTTGCTCCAGCACGCCATCAAAATCTGTGAGCAGTGGCGAACCTTTGGGGAAGGCGATCGCCGAACCCGATTCCCCTTCACTTTCGATGACGTTGAACTCTAAGTCAGGGTTCGACTCAACATACCCCTTGGCAACGGTATCTTCCATGATCAATGCATCGACCCGACCCACTTTGAGTTCCTGGATCATTTCGCCAATGCGGTTGAGCGCGACAACTTCTGCCCCCTCAATATCGCGAGCATCACCTTCTTGGATGGACCCCAACTGAGCCCCTACGCGCCTGCCATTGAGCGATTCTGCCGTGGTCAAACCAGAACCCGCGATCGCGACAATCGTATTTTTCGCATCGTAGTAGACCCGCGAGAAATCGACGTTTTCCTTCCGTTCTTCTGTCGGGGTCATACCGGCCATTACGAAGTCAGCGCGTTCCGATTGCAACGCCGGAAGCAAACCGTTGAAGTCGATATTTTGAATTTCTAGGCCATAGCCCAACTGCTCGGTGATGTAGTTGGCAATATCGATGTCAAATCCAACGATTTCGGTACTCCCACTGGGAATGTATTCGTAAGGAGGATAATCCGCTGACGTCGCCATAATCAGAGTTTCGCTAGGAGCATCCCCTGCAGCTCCAGAATCAGCCGTGGGTGCTTCTTCGGAAGGGGCACAAGCGACGGTTAAGAAAACCGCCAGCAGAGCACTCAGAGCGACCGTAAACAGAAATTTGAGTTGCTTCATAAGGATCTCAAAGAATTAAAAAAAGCCAGACACGCCGTAGAGAGTCTGGGACATTTACTGCCTTACTAGTTTGCTAGCAGGCTAAAAGACTATAGCGACGATGACAAAGTTTTTTCTGATTTTTTGTATTCCTTAATACGATTCCATCGGTCTATGGAAAGTCGAAAGGTTTCAGACGGCAGTAACTGTTTTACACTGCCGAGGGTTATTAACGAATATGTCTGGATATCCTAAAAATATGCCTGGCTAAATGAACCCCAAATTAACGGATAAACAAAAAACAAAACCCGAGTGAGAAGATGAGCTGTACCCACCCTCTCGCTCGGGTTTCCAAAACTTATAGTTCTAGGACTTTGTTGTGTGCAAGACCCTTAAGCCTTGGCTGCTCCTCGTGCTTGCTTCACCATAGCGATCAACGTTTGGTGAGCATCTTCCGAGTCTTGTAGAGCATGATCAAATGGGATACGCACATCGGTAGTATCGCCACCTTGAAGTTTCAAGTCCATGCCATCGGCATCAATCCGCAGCATTTGGGCGGCTGTCGCATCGCTGGCATTGCCAAAGGCTTTGGCATAGAGCAGCACTGCCTCTGCGTGGTCATCGTTCATATGCTTACAGATGCGATCGCTCACATCCGGTGTTAAAGCGTCGGCCATGGTTCTAGGGTTTATGTTGAGTTAATGAAACGGAGTTAAACAGAGTTGAGTTAACGCAATTGCGTTAACGGAAATCCACTTTGATTCTAGGGTTAAGTGTGCAGGAAAAACACCGCTAGTCGATAAGCACTGGCAAGAATATAGGTCACCAATACCGCCATCATCACGACGTTAAAAACATTTTTTAGAGTTTGCATAACGGGAATCTGTCTAAAGGCTTAGAAAATGTTTAGGGCAATGTTGCAGCCAGAGGGAACTGGAACCTGCAAGGTCTACAATTGTGCCGCACCACCATCGCCCATTGTCCAAACATTCATCGGATTTAACGTTTTATACCAATTCTACGAAAACCAAAACCAGATTATTTTTTGAAAGCCGCGCAGTGCGCGGCTTTCAAAAAATAATCTGTAGTGGGTTCTTAGCGAATTGGTATTAGCCCTCAGCCGGAGGTGGGTCAAGCCTGCCCTGGTTCACAAGCGCCTGGTGCAACATGACCGCAATCTCTGCACGGGTGGCCGTTTCGGCAGGGCGCAACGCATCGGCGTTGGGATGATTAGCCGTTATGTTTTCTGTAACAGCGGCAGCGACCTTGCCCTGTGCCCATTCGGGTAAGCCACTGAGATCATCGGTAAACCGTTGCAATGCTACCGAAGGATCACCTGGGATAGACAATTCCAATCCCGTCGCCAAAGTCAGCATCACCTGGTAACGCGGAACGGGCTGGTCGGGACGAAATTCATTTTCTGGATAACCACTCATATATCTCGCTGCAACAACCTGACTGATAGCTTCTTGCGCCCAGTAGGTTTCATCCACATCCGTAAAGGTGGTCGCGGTGGCGGCACCGTTCTCTACCAAGGCACGGTTGAGAAGTGCGGCAAACTCGGCTCGGTTTACGGGGGCATCGGGCTGGAACTGGCCTTCGGGCAAATCAGGCAAGAAGCCGTTGTCGTACAGATTCCTAATGAAAGGATAGGCCCAGTAATCCTCGGGAACGTCTGAAATATCGAGGGGAGGCGGGGTTTCTGCTTCAGCAGGCATCGTTGGAGCTGGAGCTGGAGCCGGAACCGTCGTTGCCGTGTCCCCCAACCCATCTGGCGTCACTGGAGCTGGGGTAACCGGATCCGGCGTAACAGAAACAGGGGGAATCACTGACGGGCGATCGCCCCTGGGTCGTACAGGCTGCACCCGAGCCGAACGCCGAGCTCTCCGATCTTCAGCTCGTTCGTCAGTAGAGTCTGCCTCTGGTTCTTGGAACAGAAAGCCCTCTGGATCCTCTGCATCCAGAAAAATATCGTCGCTGTCCGTCTCAAAGATCGGCTCGTCCAGCATGTCGGTTGCTTGGGACAGCAGAGGAATGTTACCCACACGCCCACGACTAAGCCCCCACCAAAGGATTGTTCCAACGGAGAGGAAAACGACGAGCAGCGCAACCCACTCATCAAAGCTAAGGTCGCGATCGCGCGATCGCCGCTCATTTGGATCCGGGGGCAGATTCACCATAAATCATCTCTCCAGAGGCAACTCACATATCCTATATGGTATGCGTGTATTTGGGTATGTAGCGTGGCTCTAAGTACAAGACAAATCAGATCATAGATTCAAATCCTTTGCGGGAGAGGCTCGGATGTCCTTCACGCTGATCCCGCCGCGTTTTATAGTAGAGGTGCTGAATTCTTAAGCCATTGTGAAAGCCATTACCTTACTTGGGTCAACGGGATCGATTGGGACACAAACCCTGGATATTGTGCGGGAGCACCCCGACAAATTTCGAGTTGTAGGACTGGCTGCCGGACGCAATGGCACCATGTTGGCGCAGCAAATCCGCGAGTTTCGCCCAGAAATCGCCGCAATTCGGGATGAAAGCCAGTTGGCAACGGTACGAGAAGCGATCGCCAACCTCGATAATCCCCCCACGCTTTTGGCGGGGGAAGATGGGGTAGCCGAAGTTGCCCGCTACGGCGACTCCGAATCGGTGGTGACAGGAATTGTCGGCTGTGCGGGACTGATACCGACCGTGGCGGCGATCGAAGCCGGAAAGAACATTGCCCTGGCCAACAAAGAAACCCTGATTGCGGGTGGCCCGGTGGTGCTTCCACTGGTTCAAGAGCATGGAGTGAAGCTGCTCCCAGCGGACTCGGAGCATTCCGCCATCTTCCAATGCCTACAGGGTATTCCCGAAGGGTCGTTGCAGCGCATCCTCCTAACCGCTTCTGGGGGAGCCTTCCGGGACTTGCCTGTCGAGAAGCTGGCAACCGTCAAAGTGGCCGATGCGTTGAAGCATCCCAACTGGACGATGGGGCAGAAAATCACCATCGACTCCGCCACTCTAATGAACAAAGGGCTAGAGGTCATCGAAGCCCACTTCTTGTTTGGGCTGGATTATGACCATATCGAAATTGTCATCCATCCCCAAAGCATCATCCACTCGCTGATTGAGCTGGAAGATACCTCGGTACTGGCACAGCTGGGTCTGCCGGATATGCGGTTGCCCCTGCTCTATGCCCTCTCCTATCCAGAGCGGATCGCGACCGATTGGGAGCGGCTGGATTTGGTGAAATGCGCCCAGCTCACCTTCCGGGAACCCGACCACCATAAGTATCCCTGCATGAAGTTGGCCTATGCCGCAGGACGGGCGGGCGGCTCAATGCCCGCGGTGTTGAATGCGGCCAATGAGCAGGCTGTGGCGCTGTTCCTGCAAGAAAAGATTGCCTTCCTCGATATCCCTCGGCTGATTGAAGGAGTGTGCGATCGCCATCAATCGCAAAACACAGCTCAACCTAGCCTGGACGACATCATCGCCGCCGATCGCTGGGCCAGACAAGTCGTTCTCGATGCCAGCCAGGAACCCGCGAAGGTTCTCGTTTAACCTCGAAAGGAAGTCAGGGCTTGGAGCTGGACTTGCGTTACCCTAGGCTTATTAGCCACTGGGTGCACTGTGAGTTAAAGCGCTGGGTTCGGGCGATCGCCCGAACCCACATCAGCATCCAATCCCCCAACATAAGCGGTTAGTGCCGTGCGAAGAAATCCCCTCGAACGTCTACGACAATTGCCCTGGATGGAACTGCTGTGGATCGCCGCCCTGGCAGTTGTCATTATTTTTGTGATTGAGGTTGTGTTGCTTGAGGCGGCACGGCAAATTTTGCTCGTTCGAGACATCCTGCAACTCCTCCTAACGCCACCCTTGGGCTTGCTCGTCATCATCGGGATGGGATTTTGCGCCGGAGTTTTAAGTGTTCTACTGCTCGAAAACATCCGCAAAGATATCATCATCAACTCTGGCGTGCTGTGGGCGCTGGTGGGTTGTTTAATGCTGCAATTTCTTGTGCGCCAATCCCTCTCGTTCTTACCCGCCCTGATTCAGCTAAACCAATCCACGTTGGTAGGCATTGTGCTAGGCGTGTTCGTGCAAGGGAAACGTTATTGGCGCTAAAGAGTTGGCGCGTCAAAGAAAAAGCAGTGAGAGGATGAGCATTGCTCATTCTCTCACTGCTTTTTCGAACGCTAACGAGGTCATTTACCCATGAGGCGCATCATGCCGATGCCGCCGAAATAGAGTCCCAGCACTGCTCCTGCCAGTAGACTTTGAGTAACGGGGTCGGTGGAGGGGGTAAGAACCGCTCCAAGGACAGCACCGCCAAGGATAACGAAGCGCCAGCCAGAGAGCATCTGGGAAGAATTGACGATACCGAGCAAGCCCAAGAGAACTTGAATGACTGGGATCTGGAAAGCAAGGCCAGTGCTAAACAAGAGCAATAGGACAAACTCAAAGTAGCGATCGATCGACCAGCTTTGTTCAACAACCCCTTCCCCATAGTTGATGAAGAAGTTAAGGGCCGCGGGAATCAGGGCAATGTAGGCAAACACCAGACCGCCAACAAACAAAAAGCTGGAGCCGAGAACGATAGGCCCAATCAGCCGTCGCTCACGTCGCGTCAGCCCAGGCAGCACGAATTGGATGATTTGGTACAGCACGAAGGGACTAGCCACTAGCAAGCCGCTGTAACCCGCCACCTTGAGGGAAACAAAGAAGTATTCCCCCGGCGACAGTTGCAGGAATTTCGCGCCCTGGGCTGGCACTTCGAGCAGGGACACAATCTTGTTGACCCAGATGAAGCAGCCAATAATCCCCACTAGCACAGCAACCAATGCGTAGAAGATCCGCTGCCGCAATTCTTCGAGATGACCAAACAGCGACATTTCAACATCACCGGGCAATTCATCATCGAGATCGGTTTCATCTACGGCCTTGGTGGGCGAAGCACCGTTGGCGATCGCCGTTCCGTTGGCGGTTTCGTTGAGATTGGAATCAGTTTCCGTCGGTGCGCTCATGCCTAGACCAGAAGCGTGGAGAACAAGATAAACAAGCTGCACCCACAGAGATTGGCTGGGGTGTAGGTCTTCTGGTCTATTCTATACGGATTTGCCAGTGAACCTATCCCTCCCAACAAGGTCTCCAATGCGAAACGGCTTAACTGTCCAAACCAATCTAATTTCCCGAAGACCGTAGAAAATCTTTACAAAGCGGCCTTTGCTACATCAATTACCGACGACCACCGCAACAAAGCGATAAGATACGAAACAATTGCAAAACATTCAGGGCTTCATGTAAACCGCGCGTAATCCTGATTAGTTCGTTGATCTTTTGGGTGTGTCGCGCTCAAAGAATCAACACATGTGTAAGTCTCAACATTTGGTGTCTTGGGGAACGGAAGGGTTGAAGCAGCGATGGATAATACGGACTTGCCGTCCTCTTCGAGTGAAGCGATCGAAGACCTGCCACGAGAAGTGCGGGTTGCTGAGCTGCGCAACGTCATCGCAACCCTCCAGATGGCGGATCAGATTGCAGAAAGTGGCTATCTGATTACCAGCTCAGAGCTAGCCGATCTGATGGATATCAATGCCAGCGCGGTGACCAGCCGTGGCGATAACTGGGTTTGGCGAAATTGGGTTGTGTCTAGGGTGCGCCGCGAGGGAAATCAGATTCTCTGGCAGCTGGAGCGCGTGGATTAACCGCTTGACGGGTTTGCGTTAGATCGAGGCTCTCAAACCGTCTCTGATCAAGAATGACTGTTACAAAGTTTGAAAGGTTGGCGATCGCCCGTCTCACGGGGTAGCCATCAAGGATGAGATCGCATACAAAAGAAATTGATGGTACTCACACCTGGCTCTCATGCATCGCTTGCCAGGGCAGGTACGTTACGCTACGCTATGCATCCTACCGAGACGAAGCCAAATGGCTCAATTTCCCGTCAGCCCGTAGATTTGAGGATCACATTTTCTTTATAAATTGCTTATTTGTTCGATTGGTTTATTCGAAAATCAGGTGTCCGCTACCGTCAACGCCTTTATAGACTCGCGTTTCGCTCCACACACCTTCATTCACCAAATTCATTAAAACAATGACAAAAGTTATTCAAATCCCTGTCAAGATATCAAGGTTTTGGATTCTATATCTTGGTGCCAAGCACTATATATGCAATTCCTATAAGTTTTCCGGCATATATCTAGTAGTCTAGTTAAACCAATCACCGCCACCCCCCGTGAGGAGTTTTGGATGTTGGGCGATCGCCCCGATTCAACGCCTATCTGTGTGGGGGAGGTTGTCGTGTGTCAATTTTGCTAGCGACGTTGTCTTGTCAGAGACGTTGTCGGAGAAATCGCTGTCGAAGAGATCGCTTGTCTAGTTGTTCGTAAGCCCCGAGTGCAGTGTTTCGCACACCCCGCCCCTACAGCCTTAGGCTGCACATCGATCGCATTGGAGTCAAAACATGAGGATGGCAATCGTGGACGCAGAGGATCTGAATCGCTTTTGGAACGAAGTTTTAGACAAGCTACAGCATCTTCTCAGCCGTCCTACATTTGAAACCTGGATCAAATCGGCCACAGCGGAATCCCTAGACGAAAAGCGCTTGGTCATCTGCACGCCAACGGTCTTTGCTTGCTCCTGGCTCAACAAGTACTACGTGAAAACCTTCTCAGAAGTCGTCCAGGAGATCCTGAACTATCCCGTCGAAATTGAGATCAAAGTACGCCCCGGCGGCGATGGGGATGGCGATTCCGTTGCCCAAGAGTTTTGGATGCCTCAGCACCTGGAACCATCCGATTCCACCGCTGTGCCTAGTGATCCCCCTCCCGAATTGATCCCCGGTATGCCTGAGCCAGCACCCAAACCTGCGAACCGCCCCACTCCCAAAGCTAGTCGTTCCCCCGAACTCAACTCTCGCTACATCTTTTCGCGCTTCGTTGTCGGCTCCAACAACCGCATGGCCCATGCCGCATCCCTGGCCGTGGCCGAGTCCCCTGGCCGCGAGTTCAATCCTCTCTTCCTGTGCGG
>JBCBSJ010000060.1:0-24800 GCA_039819245.1 Cyanobacteria bacterium J06638_20 | reverse complement strand
TCACTTTCGAACCCTCACCCTAAATCCCTCTCCCAAGCTTGGGAGAGGGACTTCAAAATGCTTGCTCCCCTTCTCCCAATATTGGGAGAAGGGGCTGGGGGATGAGGGCTATTCAGGAATTTGCAAACCTGACATGTTCCCATCTGGCCCCCTGAAGTACTCCGATTTCAGCTGATTAGGACTGTAATAAATGGTCAGGTTGCCAGATGCATAGAAATCACGACGATAAGGGTGCGTTGCTGGCAAGTAAACGCACCATCCGCTTCAGGTGCTCCCAAAGTTACCTCTGTAAACTCAATTGCCAAAGTTGTAGCTACAGCTACCCATTATTCGTCCCCCAGTAGATCGCATATGAAGCTCAAGTCTTTGCATTCCCCCATGCTCCTGAGCTTGGCCTTCTATGGCCTCGCCCTCGCCCTTCCTGCTTTTAATTTCCTCAACCGGGGTGAATTCAACACGGTTCCCGACGGTGCATTGACACTCATGCCGGGTTGGGAAGTATTAGCGCTGGGTTGGCTCGGTATTTTTGTTTGGCAATTTGCCTGGTTTGCCAATATTGCTTACTTTGCCAGCTTAGGTTTATGGCTGAATCGCGCTTGGCGTACAGCCGTCATTCTCAGTCTGATTGCTGTCGGGTTGGGGTTAAATACCCTCTTTCTATTCGTGCAAGAACTGCCATCCAACGGGGCAGGTGCCACGAGGTATCTCCAATCTCTACAGCCCGGATTTTATTGTTGGATGCTCGGCTTATCGATTCCCCTACTGTGGTGCAGTTGGCAGCTTTGGCAAGACCATCACAACTCCCAAATCTCGCCAACAACCCAGTCTCCTAAACACCAGTAATGCTCGGGCAGCATCGCAAAGACATTACCAGGAAAGGATGATTTTTCCTTCCAGTAGGGATGGCGGCGCGGATGGCATGGCGGGCCAGATCGCTACATCGCCAAGACGGTCGTTGAGAGTGACTTGAGCGATGAAGTAGGCCGAGTCAACAGTTGGGTATTGGGTGTTTTTGGGGTATGGGTTGGTGCGTTTGCTTGACTCAGAGATACGGAAGCTAGAGCATCTGATCAAGTTTGCTGGCAAAGTGCTGATAAAACACTTGCTTTCTAAGTTCTAAGGGGTAGTACTAAACTGCATCGGAACAAATGAGCTGCTCAGGTATTTGATGGCAATATATGTGACGTGCTGACATTAGCCACATAGATACCAGTACACCATAATTTATCTAGCGCTCAGATTTTTTTAGATTTTGGCTGCGGGGTTTCACTCACAGGAGGTTTTGGAGGCTTAGAAGGTCTTGGGGGTGGCACAACTCCATGCTTTCGTGTACCAGATGAGGTGGGCACTTTTAGAAAATATTTTGGACTTGCAGACTCTTCATACATATGAATTAACCATCCTATGAGTAGGTAAACAAATCGTTGATGGCAAAAATCAGCAACATCAGTAGTCCTATTATAAATAGAACATACGAACTGTAGTTGAAAAAATCTGTGAGACTTGCCAAGAAACGCTTGTCATTCTGTAATTCAGGAGTTTCTTGGCCGTTAGTTTCAGATGAAGTACTTATAGTCTCGTCGCATTGATAACTCTGATCGATTGAATTTACTTCAGCCAGCCATGCATTTGTACTTGCAATCATAGAAAGTAGTATGGAGATTAATGAGCAGCCTAGGAGAATCCAAGACACTGCCAAAGGCCACACACACTGCGATGAAAACCCTATAAATTTGACTAACGTTAGAGAAAACCCGAAAGACGTTGAATATAGAGTAACTAACGTTTTATCACGATCTTTTTGTGCTTCTACATAGCCTTTGATGTAAAGCTCTCTCTCCTTCAAGTAGTTTGAGTATCTTGTGTCTTTATCTTCTTGGTTGGAAGCTGTCATTGTGATTAGCTTCTGATATTTTCTAAGGAAAAGCCATGGGTTTCATTGGAGGTTACAACGAAGATTACACAACCTCCAATGAAACATTCTTTAAGCGCCTTGACGGAGTTTGTCGAGGACGCTTTGGTCTTCCATGGTGGTGGCGTCGCCGACGAGCGCCTCACCGCTGGCGAGGTTACGCAGGAAGCGACGGATGATTTTGCCCGATCGCGTTTTGGGCAAAGCATCGGCGAAGCGGATTTCAGCAGGACGAGCGATCGCGCCGATTTCCTTCACCACATGCTGTTTAAGTTCACCCTTCAGGTCATCGCTGGGCTTGTGGGTGCCTTCTAGGGTGACGAAAGCGAAGACCTCTTCCCCGGTAATTTCGTTTTTGCGGCCCACTACGGCTGCTTCCGCCACTGCTGGGTGTGACACCAGAGCCGATTCAAT
Organism: Cyanobacteria bacterium J06638_20; assembly: GCA_039819245.1. Taxonomy (GTDB): domain Bacteria; phylum Cyanobacteriota; class Cyanobacteriia; order Elainellales; family Elainellaceae; genus Vacuolonema. The sequence goes on along the minus strand of JBCBSJ010000060.1, from coordinate 22,474 downwards.
TTCCATGGTGCCGAGGCGGTGACCGGAAACGCTGAGGACATCATCAACGCGGCCCATCACCCAGAAATAGCCATCTTCATCGCGACGGGCGCCATCCCCAGCAAAGTAGACGTACTGGCCATCTTTGGGGGGAATGTGCTCCCAGTAGGTGCGGCGGAAGCGCTCGTCATTGCCATAGACGGTGCGCATCATGCTGGGCCAGGGATGCTTGATCACCAGGTAGCCCCCTTCGTTATCCCCGACGGAATTGCCGTCCAGATCCACTACATCGGTGAGAATGCCGGGGAAGGGTTTGGTTGCCGAGCCTGGCTTGGTGGGTGTGGCACCGGGGAGAGGCGTGAGCATGAAACCGCCGGTTTCCGTTTGCCACCAGGTATCCACAATGGGGCAGTTGCCGCCACCAATGACATCGTGGTACCACATCCAGGCTTCGGGGTTAATGGGTTCACCGACCGTGCCGAGGATGCGAAGAGAAGACAGGTCACGGGCCTTGGGCAATTCATCCCCCATTTTGATAAAGGCACGGATGGCGGTGGGAGCCGTGTAGAAAATATTGACGCCATATTTTTCCACCACATCCCAGAAGCAGCCGGGATTCGAGGGACGGGGCACCCCTTCATACATAAGGCTGGTGGCTCCGTTGGAGAGGGGGCCATAGACGATGTAGCTGTGGCCGGTGATCCAGCCCACGTCGGCGGTACACCAGTAGACGTCCGTATCCTTGTGGTCAAAAGTCCACTGGAAGGTCATGTGGGTGTAGAGGTTGTAGCCACCCGTGGTGTGAACGACGCCCTTGGGCTTACCCGTGGTGCCGCTGGTGTAGAGGATGAATAGCATATCCTCTGAGTCCATGGGCTCGGCCTCGCATTTGGCTGATGCTGTGGGTTTAACGTCGTGCCACCACACATCGCGACCTTCCACCCAGTCAATATCTTCCTTCGTCCGCTGGACAACGAGGACATTCGTGATGGAGGGCACGGCGTTGTTAGCGAGTGCTAAATCAACTGCGCCCTTCAAAGGAATCGTTTTATCCTTGCGAAAGCCGCCGTCAGCGGTAATCACCACCTTGGCTTCGGCATCGTTGAGCCGATCGCGCAGCGCCTCTGAACTGAAGCCCCCAAAGATGACAGTATGGGGAGCCCCAATCCTTGCACAGGCCAGCATCGCGATCGCCGCTTCGGGAATCATCGGCATGTAAAGCCCGACGCGATCGCCCTTTTGCACGCCCAAATCCTTCAGGACATTGGCCATTTGGCAAACTTCGCGATGCAGTTCGGCATAGGTGAGCGTACGGGAATCGCCGGGTTCTCCTTCCCAAATCAGGGCAGCTTTGTTCCGCCGCCAAGTCGTGAGGTGACGATCTAGACAATTGTAAGAAAGGTTGAGTTTGCCCCCGACAAACCACTTGGCAAAGGGGGGTTGCCAATCCAGCACGGTGTCCCACTTTTGGAACCAGTGGAGTTCTTGCTCGGCCAGTTCAGCCCAGAAAGCAGCGGGATCCGCCGCCGCTTTTTGATAGAGGGCATCATAGTCTGCCATGCTTTTGATGCGAGCATCGGCAGAAAATTCCGTAGGGGGGTGAAACAGTCGTTGTTCGTTGAGAATCGATTCAATCGTCGGTTGAGCCATAACACTGCGATAAGACGGCAAACACTGAGGGCTGCTGCGATCGCCAGCATGCCTGCATCTCCAAACGATACTGTTTTTCTCGACACAGCAAAATCGACTGTGCTATTTCGTTAACTTCAGCAACCTTCTCCCCATCCACCCATCTACCCATCCACCCATCCACCCATCCACCCATCCACTCCATCACTCCTCCACGCGCCTACTTTCTCTGTATCCCTGACCTTGAAATTGTGTCTGCTCTTCGTAATGCACCTCAAAAGTTCTGTAGCGGTAGGGTGTGAGCGTTCTCTATGGATATGGCAGTTAAGTTCTTCCGTAAAAAATGGCTGCTGCGGCTGGCGCTGATGTTGGTGTCGGCCTGGGCCACGCTGTGCTTCTGGCAGGCTCCGGTTATCTATTCGCAGATGACGGCTCCGCAGGAAAACCGAGCCGTTTGGATGACCAACTACGGGGCGAGCTTGATGTACTACAGCACCCGTTTGGATGAGGTGGTGGCTAACCTGGCCAAGCATCATCTCAACACGCTGTACCCTGCGGTTTGGAATCGTGGCTATACGCTGCATCAAAGCACAGTGGCCAAACAGGCTGGCGGTGTTCCCCGCGATCGCCTCACGTCGCTACCGTTCTTACCTTTCCAAGATTCCCTGCGCGAACTCACTCATCAGGCTCATCGCCAGCATCTCAGGCTTATCCCCTGGTTTGAATACGGTCTGATGATGCCAGTGAATTCAGCGATCGCGCGGCAGCATCCTGATTGGCTCACAACCAACCTGGCTGGGGAAACGGTTACAGGTGGGGTATTGACGCCACCAACCAATCCTCTTCTGCGACCGCTCTGGCATCTTCAAACGGAAGCCGCTGGCGCCAACCAGGGATGGCTTAATCCCTTTCATCCGGAGGTACAGCAGTTTCTGATCGACTTGATTGTAGAGGTGGTAGAGCGCTATCCCGTGGATGGAATTCAGCTGGATGATCACTTTGGCCTGCCCATTGAGTTTGGCTATGACGCTTACACCCAGGAGCTATATCGACAGGATCATGGAGGGCAAGCCCCACCGCCAAATCCTGCGGATCCGAAATGGATCGCTTGGCGCGCTGACCGAATAACGCTACTGATGGAGCGCATTGCGGCTAGCGTGAGAGCCGTCAACTCGGATGCGATCGTGTCGCTATCGCCCAATCCTCCTGCCTTCGCCTATGACAAATACTTGCAGGACTGGACGCGCTGGATTTCGTTGGGGCTGTTGGATGAGGTGGTGGTTCAGGTCTACCGTGATGACCTCACAGCGTTGGAGGCAACCCTGTATGACGGTGGGTTCAGGGGACTCAAGGAGCAAGTGCCCATCAGTATTGGACTCTACACAGGGCCACCAGGACAAGCCAAATCAGTCGAGACCATGCAGCAGGAGGTTGCTGCGGTGCAGGCCGCAGGCTACCGAGGGGTTGCTTTCTTCTGCTGGGAAACAACGCTGTGGGCCTTGAAGGGCAGTCCCTCGGAGGCGGTTTACAATTTCTTGATCACTCAATTACCACGGACGGAGTCAAGCTGATAGAGAGTGTCAACTTAAAGCGAGAAATTTTGGTGGCGAAGGCGTTCAAGAGCCTTTCTTTAAACAAAAAACCAGGGCTGTACGAGTGTTCAAGGTCTAGAATTGGGGGCTAGTGCCTAGAACCCGCGATGTCTTCTCCTGCTCCATCCGATTTTCATCACTCTCGCCAGCATGAAAAAGCTGACTTGCGTAAGCGTTTGTTGGAAGCCCGTCAAGCAATTCCGGCTCCTCTATGGCGACAAAAAAGCGATCGCATCTGTGCTCACCTGCAAAGCTGGCCGGGATTCCAATCGGCGCGCTGTGTGTTGGCCTATTGGAGCTTTCGGAACGAACCTGACCTGAGTCTTTTAATGACGCCGCAGCGGGTGTGGGGACTCCCTCGGTGTGTAGGGCGGGACATGGTGTGGCATCAATGGCAGGGGGCTCGTTCCATGCAGACGGGGCGTTTTGGTATTACCGAGCCGCTGCCCACAACCCCCCCGATTTCACCTGCGCAAGTCGACTTGATTCTGGTGCCAGCAGTGGCCTGTAGTGTGCGCGGACAGCGTTTAGGATACGGCGGCGGGTTCTACGATCGCATGCTGAGTCAACCACGATGGCGGCAAACGCCAACCATCGCGATCGTTTTTGAATACGCTCGACTGCCGAGCGTGCCCTGCGATCCTTGGGACAGACCCATGCACGGCATTTGTACAGAAACAGGGGTGTATTTGGACGATTTTTAGAATGAGGAATTCGGAATGAGGAATTCGGAATGAGGAATTCGGAGTTAGGAAAAGGAGTTGGGTAATGGGAATATATTGGCTTATTTCGTGTGTTTGACTTTCTTGGTAATGGATACGAGGATTTTGATGATTTCATCAATTTCTTCAAGTAATGAGTTCACTCGATCAGGGTGTAGAATATCTGACGCAATCAGGAGCTTGAGCCAGTATTCAGTTTCTCGGGCTTCCTTGAGTGCAATTTCTAACTTATGCAAAAAGTCCTTACGACTCTGTCCTGATTTAGCTTCCGCAGTATTTGCCCCGATACTTGTCCCTGAGCGTAACAGTTGGTTAGCCAGGATTTTGGGAACCCCAGACTGCTCATTGAGATACTTACACAACCGGATAATACGAATCGCAAAGTTAAAAGTGCGATCAGCAATCGAGAGCATCACAAAGACCTAATTAGGTGATCCGTACAAAGAAAACTCAGCACAGCATAGAAAATAACCAATTTCGGTTCGCCACCTTCTGATTTGTGCTTCTCATTTCCGACTTTCGACTTCCGACTTCCAACTTCCGACTTCCGACTTCCGACTTCCACCTTCCGACTTTCGACTTCCGAACTCTTCAACAAATCTTGCCGTTAGTGCGTGGACAAATGACTCGAATTGAAACCGACAGCATGGGCGAAATTGAAGTGCCGAGCGATCGCTATTGGGGAGCGCAAACCCAGCGATCGCTCCGTTATTTCGATATCGGTCAGGATGTGATGCCCCGTGAAATGATTCGAGCCTTCGGGATTCTTAAGCGGGCGGCTGCAATTACCAACCAGTCTCTAGACAAACTGGCGACGGCCAAAGCGGATTTGATTGTACAAGTGGCGGAAGAAGTCATTGCGGGCGTTTTGGACGATCACTTTCCCCTGCGGGTGTGGCAGACCGGCAGCGGTACTCAAACCAATATGAATGCTAATGAGGTGATTGCGAATCGGGCGATCGCTCTGGCGGGGGGAATTCTTGGGAGCAAACGACCGATTCATCCCAATGATGACGTCAATATGGGGCAGTCCTCTAACGACACCTTTCCGACGGCGATGCACATTGCGGCGGTAGAGCAACTGGTACACCAGCTTCTGCCCAGCGTTAAGCGATTGCAGGCGGCACTGGCGGCAAAGTCCCAAACCTTTGAGGGGATTGTGAAAATTGGGCGTACTCACCTGATGGATGCGGTGCCCCTAACGCTGGGGCAGGAGTTTTCTGGCTATGTGGCTCAGTTGGGAAAGGGTATTAAGCGGGTGGAGACTTGCCTGCCCGAACTCTATGAGCTGGCCTTAGGGGGAACGGCGGTGGGCACGGGCCTGAATACCCACCCCGATTTTGCGGCCAAAGCAGCGGCTGAAATTGCTGACTACACCCAGTTGCCTTTCTGCTCGGCCCCCAACAAATTTGCGGGACTCGCCGCCCACGATGCCATCGTGGCCGCGAGTGGCGCTCTGCGAACCCTGGCGGTAGCCTTGATGAAAATCGCGAATGATTTACGCTGGTTGGGGTCTGGCCCTCGGTGTGGCTTGGGTGAACTGAAGCTACCGGCCAATGAGCCTGGATCCTCCATTATGCCGGGGAAGGTCAATCCGACCCAATGTGAGGCCATGACGATGGTGTGTGTGCAGGTGATTGGCAATGACACCGCGATCGCGCTGGCGGGCAGTCAAGGCAACTTTGAACTGAACGTGTTCAAACCGGTGATGATTCACAATTTGCTGCAATCGACTCGCCTGCTGACCGATGCCTGCCGCACCTTCACGGATTACCTGGTGGTGGATTTGGAACCTAACCATGAGCAAATCCAGCGGTTCGTGGAGAATTCGCTCATGCTGGTGACGGCGCTGAATCCCGTCATCGGTTACGACAACGCGGCGCGTGTTGCTAAGCAAGCCTATGCCGAAAATACAACCCTGCGAGAAGCCTGCATCGAACTCGGTTTCCTCACCGGGCCAGAATTTGATCAGCAGGTGCAGCCAGCCAAAATGGTGTCCCTAAGAGCGCAGGAATAGTTGCCGACGCCGCTTTTTAGAGCGGATTGGCTGCTTGGGCATGGGCCACCAGCGGCGAAACAGGCGATAGCCCGATCGCACCCAGTCCAATAGAAAGTAGGGCACCCGCAGTCCTAGCGGTTGAACTAAAGGACGATAAACCCACCAGTAGGCCCGCTTGACGTCTCGCCAGGCGCGACAGGGGGATGGATGGAGGAAATCCGAGACATCCACCACCAGGCCGCGATCGCCCTGGGCCATGACATTCCGCCCGTGCACGTCGTGGGGAACCAGGCCGCAGCTACGGGCATAGTCTAAGGCGGCATCAATGTCATGAATCACTTGGGGCGCAATTGTGATTCCACGATACAGGCAGTCGTAGAGCGTGATACCTGCTAGGCGCTGCAAGATCAAAAAATTGGCACCGCTCCCATAACAGCGGGAAAAGGCGGGATGGTCGCCCAATCGCCGGTAAACCTCGATTTCTTCCTCAATGCCGGGTCGGCCAGGAGCGTAAACCTTCACAACCTGTTCGGGATAATCAGGATGGGTAAAGACAGCGGCATAGTTGCCGGTTCCCAGACATTGCCAAGGCGCAGGTACGTGATGAACCACAATGGGATTGTGAGGGTCAACACTTTCGATCTGTAGGTAAGGGAGTAATCCCTGTTGAACAGACTCGAACAAGGATTGAGAAACACTCAGCATCATGATTGATTAATGCCCTTTCTTAACTAAGGCAAGCTGACACCACTGAATCAAGTTCAACCTCACATTCAATGCTTGACATAGACCTGATTCAAGACTTCTAAACTTGGAAAATCGAGGCATCACCATGCAAAAGCTAACAGCGATCGGATTTTGTCAGCATAGCAGAATCGCTCCGGCAATCAGCAAGACAGGAAAGCCGCCCATTCACACTATCGGCCATTCAAGTGATTGGCCAATATGGAGTTGCCAATGAGCAAAATCTTGGCAACAAAATCCCTTAATATTTGCTGTGATGCTGATATTTCGCGTTGAGTTGATGCCTAAATTAAACTGAATCATCGGACGAATCTTTATTGCCAAAAAAGTTGAATATAAAAGCTTTGTGATTGCAAAATGAATGCATAAGTTGAGTGTGTTTAACGACTGAATACGCATCTTGAATTCGATAAGCCGAGTTTATCCAAATCATAAATATGAGTCATGCAACTAACAAAAGGTGATGAGTATATTTGTGTACTTGAAACTGGCTGAAAGCGGGGTTTTCGATAGTATCAAGGCATGGGGGTGGCAGCAATTTTAACTTCAGTATTGATTGTCTGTCTAAGTAAAAACATGACATTGACCCAGGCGGAATCGCGATGCTCTCACGCATCTTCGGTGCGCGAGAGCATCGCTGCTTTCGATAGCGACTTGGAAGCGGGATTGACCGCTGAGGCCGTTGCCGATCGCTACAAAATCTATGGCTGGAATGTACTGCCGGTGAGTCCTGGCAAACCCGCCTGGCTCAAGTTTTTATTACAGTTTCACCAGCCACTGCTCTACATTTTGCTGATTGCGGGTGGCGTCAAGGCGTTTTTAGGGTCCTGGACGAATGCTGCCGTTATTTGGGGGGTGACGGTCATTAACGCCGTTATTGGCTATATCCAGGAAGCCAAGGCTGAAGGGGCGATCGCGTCCCTGGCGAAAGCCGTCACAACCGAAGCCACGGTACTCCGTGATGGGCAACTGTTGCAGATACCCTCACAGGATTTGGTTCCAGGGGATATTGTACTCCTCGTCTCCGGTGACAAAGTTCCCGCCGATCTCCGTCTGGTGAAAAGCCGTAACTTGCAGATTGATGAGTCGGCGCTCACCGGCGAATCGGTTCCGGTTAATAAAGCGATCGCGTCCCTGGACGCCGAAACCCCTCTGGCGGAGCGCACCAATATGGCCTACGCCGGGAGTTTCGTCACCTTTGGACAGGGCACAGGGATCGTGGTGGCCACGGCGGATAAAACCGAGGTGGGGCAAATTTCCCAGTCCATGGCACAGCGCGTCAGCTTGAGTACCCCCCTCACCCGCAAATTTGCCAAATTTAGCCGTCTGCTGCTTTACGGTATTTTGTTTCTGGCGACCCTCACCTTTGCCATTGGTCTCGGGCAGGGGGAGTCCTGGATTTACATGTTTGAAGCGGCAGTAGCCCTGGCGGTGAGTGCAATTCCCGAAGGGTTACCGGCGGTTGTCACCATTACCCTAGCGATCGGCGTCAATCGCATGACCCAGCGTCACGCCATCATTCGCAAGCTGCCTGCGGTGGAGGCCCTGGGCAGTACTACGGTCATTTGCTCTGATAAGACGGGGACGCTCACCGAAAATCAGATGACGGTGCAGGCGATCTACGCTGGGGGACAGCTGTATCACGTCAGCGGCAGCGGCTATAGTCCTGAGGGCGACATTAGCTTGGTCGAGCCGAGCGATCAGCTCAGTCCCTTAGGGGATGACCTGCCTCCAGCACTAGACGCTTGCCTGACAGCAGGCGTGCTGTGCAATGATGCGGGCCTCAAGCACACGGGAAGCCACTGGTCAGTTGTTGGGGATCCCACCGAGGGCGCGCTGTTAGTCTCAGCGGCCAAGGCCGATCGCAGTCAGGCGGGGCTCGCGGCTGCTCAACCCCGTTTAGACGCTATTCCCTTTGAGTCGGAGTATCAGTACATGGCGACCCTGCATGATGCCGATCGCCGCACCCTTTACGTGAAGGGATCGGTTGAGTCGATCATCAGGCGTTGCGCTGATCAGATGAATGCGGATGGCAAGCTAGAGCCACTGGAGCCCTTGGCCATTGGACAAGCTGTTGATGCCATGGCGGATCAGGGGTTGCGGGTACTAGCGTTTGCCACCAAGGGGGTCGCCGAACATCAGCACACAGTCGATCATGAGGATATTGAGACGGGGCTCAGCTTTTTAGGGCTACAGGGCATGATTGATCCGCCACGGCCCGAGGCGATCGCAGCGGTGCGAGCCTGTCAGTCTGCTGGGATTCAAATCAAGATGATTACGGGGGATCATATTGCCACTGCCCGCGCGATCGCCCAACGCATGGGCATCCAAAAAACTGATGAGGTGCTGGCCTTTGAAGGCAAACAGTTAACCACCCTAGACTCAACGAACCTGGCGCAAGCAATTGAAGCGGGAGATGTCTTTGCCCGCGTCGCACCGGCCCAGAAGCTTCAGCTGGTGGAAGCCCTCCAGTCCAAAGGCGAAATTGTGGCCATGACCGGGGATGGGGTAAATGACGCTCCGGCCCTCAAGCAGGCTGACATTGGCATTGCCATGGGCAAAGGCGGCACTGAAGTGGCGCGTGAAGCGGCGGATATGCTCCTCACCGATGACAACTTTGCCTCCATTGAAGCGGCAGTCGAAGAAGGGCGTACCGTGTATCAAAACCTGCGGAAAGCGATCGCCTTTCTGTTGCCCGTGAATGGTGGGGAATCTATGACCATTCTCATCAGTGCGCTGCTGGCCCGCGACTTGCCGATTCTGGCACTTCAGGTGCTGTGGCTAAACCTGATCAATTCCCTCACGATGACGGTGCCTCTGGCCTTTGAACCTAGAACGCCAGGACTGATGCAGCAAGTACCGCGTGATCCCAGCGAACCCTTGATTACAGGAAGGCTACTGCGCCGCATCTTGACCGTTTCCATCTTCAACTGGATCTTGATTTTTGGCCTCTTTGAATGGGCCAAGTTCCAGACGGGGGATGTGGCGATCGCCCGCACAATGGCGATTCAGGCGCTCGTCGCGGCTCGCATTGTCTACTTACTGAGCATTAGTCAGCTAGGGAAGGGACTTCTGAATGCGCTGCGGCGTCCGTCCAGCTCAATCCCGAATACGCCGATGTTACTGCTGGGTATCGCCGTGGCCGTTGTTATACAAGTTATATTTAGCCAGTGGCCGGTCATGAACACCCTGTTTGAAACTGCGCCGCTCACCTGGCAGCAGGGGCTTATTTGCCTGATACCCATGGTGTTGATGGTGCCGACTGCCGCCCTTGCTAACCTCATTGATCCACCCGCCAATGCTGCATCGTCCTAAAGGAAATTGCTTAATGGCCATGCTAGACATGTCCCTTAACCCTTAGCGTGAGAGTCTATGCCCCCCCGCTCACGTCGCTCCTTTGCCTCGGATGCCTTTATTGAAGAAACCTACCAGCGCACCCGCCAGCACCTGTTTGGCGGCATCGTGGCGCTCGGGTGCGTTGTTTTAAGTGGTATTTTTTGGTACCACATCGTCGAGGGCTGGCCCTGGTTAGACGCCCTCTATATGTCCGTTATCACTTTGGCTACGGTGGGCTATGCCGAAATCCATCCCCTGGGCGATCGCGGGCGCATTTTCACCATTGTCCTGATCTTGATGGGCATTGTTGTGATTGCCTACATTCTGAATTCCTTTACAGAAGCCCTCATTCAAGGCTATTTTCAAGCGGGCCTTCGTCTCAGGCAGCGTCGTAAGCTTATGAAATCATTGCGCGATCATCACATCATCTGCGGGTTTGGCCGCACGGGGCGACAGGTCGCCGCCGAGTTTTCTTTTGAGGGCATTCCTTTCATTGTGATTGATTCTGATGAGACCTCGGTTGAGGAAGCCCAACAGCTGGGATTTATTGCCGTCCACGGCGATGCGACCCAGGATCAGGTGCTCCTGCATGTGGGGATTGAGCGGGCACGATGCTTGGTGGCGGCTCTCCCCTCCGATGCGGAAAACCTTTACACCGTACTGTCTGCCAAGACCCTGGCCCCGACTATTCGCACGATCGCGCGGGCCAGTACGGAAGAAGCGGTACAAAAAATGCAGCGGGGGGGTGCTGATATTGTGGTTTCGCCCTACATTACGGGGGGCAAACGCATGGCCGCCGCCGCGCTCCGACCTCAAGTGGTGGACTTTTTAGACGGCATTTTTACCGGGGCCGATCGCACGGTCTATGTGGAGGAATTTTTTATTGCGCCGGAGCTTTATTGCCCTAAGGTGGGCCAAACTTTGGGGGAGGCAGAACTCCGATTGAAGTCGGGTGCGTTGATTTTGGCGATTCGGCGGGCGGATAGCTCGCTGATTGTGGGGCCGTATGCGGATACGGTGCTGTGTGCGGGGGATCTGATTATTGGGATGGGGACATCGGATGAGCTGCGTCGTCTGAATCAGCTGCTGAGTCCGATTGAGCCTCGGCGGCGTTAGGTGGTGGAGTCAGCCCCCTAAATCCCTCAATTCTGGGGGACTTTGAATCTGTGACCTTCGTTTACAGGACTATGAACCTCACCGCCTGCGGCGCCTCTCCTTGGCAAGGAGAGGTTTAGTGAGGTTTCCGGTTCCTCTCCTTGGCAAGGAGAGGTTAGGTGAGGTTTAGCCGCCATCTAAGCCTGTTCAGAACCTGGATATTCCCCCTTCTCTGGAAACACAGCCTGAGTCTGAAGTCTTTGATTAATAAGGAATGCAACGATTTTTGCCTTATGGATAGCAGACTTAAGGGGGCGTGGAAAGCCGTTGCCGGATTCAACTGTGTCAGTCCTGTTCCACTTACCTCCGGAAGCCGTATTTGAAGCTGTATCCGGCGGCGCTGATGAGCGCGATCGCGGCGGCACCGATGCCGATGGGGCTGGGGATCCAGAAGTCGGTGTCGATTTCGTTCAGTTGGCCAGCGACCAGGGGCCATTGGGGGGCGGCGAGGGTTTCGGTAGAGGGGAGCGATCGTGCGCCCCATGGGGTCGTGAGCTGAATGTTGCCTTGTAAGAGCTGGGTGTTTTGCAAGGGCGGGAAGGCCACGTTGGTCAGGTCGGGAACGTTGGTTAAGTCAACCTGGAGGCGAACGTGATTGTAGATGGCGAGGAGCCAATTGCCCTGCCGGATGGACAGCTGCGCCTGAATGGATTCCCCGCCCGGCAGAGTAAATGGAGTGAGGTTTTCAGCCTCGGCAAAGAACTGATTGAACCGTGCTTCTAAATCGCGCCCGTTGTTGAAGGGAATCGCAATTTCCAGCGTCTCGTCATTGAGGAAGCGAAGCTTGCCGCCGACCCTCTCCGTTCGATCCGTCAATCCCTGGAGCCATGTTTCTAGCTCAGCACTTGGGGCAACTTTCCCGCCCTGCCAATGCACTTGCTGCACCCACTGACCATGGGTTTGGCTGTCAAATTGCAAATCCAGGTCGTATTGCAAGCACCCCGTCAGCAGCAGCACGCTCATGATGAGAACACACTGCAGGCATCTCCTAATCCAAGCCATGCCGTTCATTCAAAACATTGGTCACGTTCCAGGCTATCGCCAATACCTGACGTTGGCTATACGGCTGCTGCGACACACCACCCCATGATTAAGATAGATACTCAGAGCTATACACTTTGGGTGAAATCACCTTTACCCCCATGCAGCTAACTGACGGTCAACTGCAAATAACCCAAGCCACATCTCTGGATGCGATTTATCGGACGCTACGCCCCTATCCGCTGAGTACGCCCGAGCAGCTTGATGCGTTCTACCGCCCGGAAATCAATGCAACCCGCGGGGGGGACAGGATGAAGCGGCTAGAACTGGGATTAAAGCGGGCTGCGCGCGATGGGGTGCTCTTCAAAGCGTCTTTGATGGGCCACTCGGGTGTGGGGAAATCTACCGAACTGTCACGACTGCAAGACAACATCAAAGACAAGTTTCGCGTTATCCGCTTCAGTGCCTACAACGATCTGGATCCTGGTAGCTTTCGCCCTTTGGATGTGGTGCTGGTGATGATGATGGAGGTGGCCGAGCAAACGGCTGACCTGGTAGGTATTCCCTCCGATGCACGACTGCGCGACATTCAAACCTGGTTTGCTGCTGAAAGCACCCTGCGGGAAGAAAAATTCAATCTAACCGGGAGTGTTGAAGCTGGAGCTGGGGTTGAACAAGACTCTTTATGGAATCAAATCTTGGGTCTGTTTGCGAGGCTCAAAGGCGAAGTGAAATATGCCTCAACCCGCAGCAAAAAAATTGAAGCCTACCGTCTTAGCCGCATCAAAGATTTGATTGATGTGGCCAACAAGCTTCTAGATGAGTGCAACCAATTGCTGCAACAGGCATATGGCCAGCGGTGGCTCTTTATCGGAGAAGATTTTGACAAAGCTGGGATTGCCGAAGACCGCATCAAGGATCTATTCATCACCTACGGCAACCTGTTTCAGGATTTGCGTACCAACCTGATCTTCAATGTCCCGATCAGTTTGTTTTATTCTTCCGAGGGAACGCGGCTGACCTTTGCGAATCCGTTCTTACTGCTGGATACCCCCGTGTACCAGCGCGACCATACGCCGAATTTGGCAGGCCGGGACGCAGTCAAAGAAGTGTTGAGGGTGCGGATGGACTTAGCCCTAGTTGAGGATGATGCCCTTCAGCGGCTAATTGTGGCCTCCGGGGGCAACCTCCGCGATTTGTTTACCCTGGTGAATTACGCTGCCGATACCGCCATCCTGCGGGATGACACTGTGATCAATGCCGCCGATGCCGATGCTGCCATCTTGAATTTGCGCAGCGACTACGAACGCCGCCTGGGCATGAGCCCCTTTGATCTGGAAGCGATTACCTACGCGGAGAAGGCTAACCTGCTGGTGCGCATCTACAACAATGAACACGATGCTCAAATGACCGATCCAGCCTTGTACAGCCTGCTGCGCGCCCGTGCCGTTCAAGAGTTTAATGGGCAGCGATGGTTTGGCATCCATCCCCTGGTAGTGGACATTTTGGCGAAACAAGAACGTCTCCAAAAACTGCAAATAGAGGGCTCAGGAGGTGTTCCTGGTGGCACCTAGCGCCCCTGGCAGCATTAGCGACATTGTGCAGCGATTGCAGTTGTGGATTCAACGCCAGTCTTCCGGACTGGCCAAGGTGGAATACAGCTCCGAATTTTCGCGACAGGCGGTATTGGGCAAGCTGCAACCGACTCTGAAACAGCAAGGGATGCCGCTCTATGAAATTGCCCTACCCCGTTATCAGGCACCGGGGGCGATTACGGACTTTTTGAATCAGGAACTGGACAAATACCCCAGCGGCCTGGTGTCGATTACGGGGTTCACCACCGCCTTTGATACCAAGGTGCCCCTGGCCGATGCCCTGCGTCAGCTCAACATGAACCGCGAACGCCTCGCCCACCGCCCCCTCCAGCAAATCTGGTGGATGCTGCCCATCTTTTCCCAAAACAGCCTGCTGGGAATGCCGGATCTGACGAGCTGGTTTCTGCCCCGCCTACGGCTCACGGAAGCACTGACGCCTCAGCAACCGCAGGGCGAGTTAATGAACCCTGAAGGCACTGCCAGCAACTTTGATGATGCCCGCCAGCGGGCCTACAGCCTGATTGAGCGGTTCCAGCAAGCGTATGCTGCCGGTGCCAATACCCAAGAACTCCTCGAAACGTACCTATTGCCTGCGCTAGAAGCGTTAGCCGAAGTCAATGCTTACCAAGAACTCAAGGCCGTGACCTCCGAATTTGCGGGCTTGTTAACCGCACTCCAGGATTCGGATTCTCCCGAGCTGCTCAATGCACTCAATCAGCTCGCTCTCTTGTACTACAGGCAGGGCCGCTACAGCGAAGCCACTCCCCTGCTCAAGCGAACGCTAACTCAACGTCAACAGTCACTCGGCCCCGACCATCCCCATACCGCCACGAGTCTGAATAATCTGGCGGCGCTGTACGAATCGATGGGTCGCTACGGTGAAGCCGAACCCCTCTACGCCCGCTCCCTAGTCATTCGCGAAGCGCAGCTCGGCCCCGATCATCCCGATACCGCCACGAGTCTGAATAATCTGGCGGCGCTGTACGAATCGATGGGTCGCTACGGTGAAGCCGAACCCCTCTACGCCCGCTCTTTAGAAATCCGCGAAGCGCAGCTCGGCCCCGATCATCCCTCAACCGCCACCAGTCTGAATAATCTGGCAGGGCTGTACAAATCGATGGGTCGCTACGGTGAAGCCGAACCCCTCTACGCCCGAGCCTTAGAAATCCGCGAAGCGCAGCTCGGCCCCGAACATCCCGATACCGCCACGAGTCTGAATAATCTGGCGGGGCTGTACAAATCGATGGGTCGCTACGGTGAAGCCGAACCCCTCTACGCCCGGTCGTTAGAAATCTGCGCAGCGCAGCTCGGCCCCGACCATCCCCGTACCGCCGCGAGTCTGAATAATCTGGCGCTGTTGTGCGATTCCATGAACCGCTACGAGGAAGCGGAATCACACTATCTACAATCTCTGGAAATTCAGCAGAAAGTCTTGCCGTCTGGGCATCCAAGCATAAAGCAAGTTATCAAAAATTTCGGTACTTTTCTTCAACGAATGATCAAGATTGATCAAACCAAGCAACTCTCTAGGCATCCCATCACCCAAGCCTTCCTCAAGACACTGGAGTCTAATTCCGAACTCCCCATTCCGAATTCCGAACTCCCCTCTCCTGACTCCTGACTCCTATCTCCTACCCCCATTGCTATACACTAATGACCGAAACACCAGAGAGCGATGGCGCAATACTTTGCGACGGTAGCGCGGGGATTGGAAGCGATCGCCGCCGAAGAGTTAGGGGACTTGGGGGCAACGTCAGTCCAACCTGAGTTTTGTGGCGTGCGGTTTAAAGGCGATCGCGCGTTACTGTATCGCGTCAACCTGTGGGCACGGCTACCCTTTCGCATTTTGGTGCAGCTCGGCGGGTTTCCCTGTCGCGATGCCGACGATCTGTACGACGGCATTGGTCGCCTGGATTGGCAACCTTACCTGCCCCCTGACTACACCCTGGCCGTCACCGCCACCGGCAAAACTCGGCAGCTAAACCATACCCACTTCACCGCACTACAAGTCAAAAACGCCATTGTGGATCAGCAGCGCGATCGCTTTGGCGAACGTTCCGATGTCGATACGCAAGCCCCCGATGTCCACGTCAACGTGCATCTGCACCGCGATCGTGCCACCGTCAGCTTAGACAGTTCCGGCAGTAGCCTGCATCGTCGCGGCTATCGCCCTGCGGTCGGCAAGGCTCCTCTCAAGGAATCTCTGGCAGCGGCCCTCGTGTATTTGTCCGGTTGGCAACCCACCCAAGCCTTTTGCGATCCCCTCTGTGGCTCCGGAACGCTCCCCTTGGAAGCAGCCCTGATAGGGTTGAACCGTGCCCCTGGACTCTTTCGCGATCGCTTCGGCTTTGAGAACTGGCCGGACTTTGATGCCCCCCTGTGGGAACAGATCCAACAGCAAGCTCAGGAGCAGGAAAAAGAGACCCTAGCCGCACCCATTGTGGGGTGCGATCGTGATTCGGCGGTTATTATTCAGGCTCGCACCAATGCCCGCAATAGCCGTATGCCGCATCAGGTGACCTTTGCGGAAATGGAGTTGGCCGACGTGAAAGCCCCGGCTGATGCGGGCATATTACTCTGCAATCCCCCCTATGGTGAACGTCTCGGCAACGCTGAAGAACTCGGTGGGTTTTACAAACTCCTTGGGGATGTCTTGAAGCAGCGCTTCAAAGGCTGGACGGCTTTTGTGCTCAGCGGCAATAAGGGGCTGGCCCAGTCCATTGGCCTCAAATCGTCCCAGCGCATCCCCGTCTATAACGGCTCTCTCCCCTGTCAATTGATGAAGTACGAGCTGTACTGAGGCTTGATTGATCGGCTAATCTGGCCAGCGTGTAGTACTCTGGTACCAAAATGCCAGAAACAGTTGAATCCTTTTCCCCAAAAAGTTGAGGTAGAAGGAGGCCGAAACCGGATGCAACCTCTTCGGGGCAAAACTCAGCGATCGCGGAGGAAACCTATGGTACTTCTGACCCAGCAGCAATTGACAAGCGCTAGAGACCTCATTTTTCGTGAGGGGCGATTGCTGGAGCGGCAGCTCTATCGCTTACTACGCCAGCGTCTATGTGAAGCCGGATATTTTGGATGCAGCGGTGACAGCAGTCGCAGCGGCGTTTTTGCCCGAAGGGGGCATTCCGACCCCAGTCGGCGCGGATGACTACGTGACTGTCCTCGAAAACAACACCATCCTGATTCCTGTCCTAGTGAACGATAGCGACCCGGACGGCAATCCACTCACCCTAGCAACCGTCAACAAGCCCCAGAACGGCACAGCAACCATGGCCGATGGCTCTATTGCCTACACACCAAACCCCGGCTTTCTCAGCGCAGACACCTTTACCTACGGCATCACCGATGGCCAGGGTGGCGGGACGATGGCGACTGTTCACGTCACTGTCATCGAAGATTTGAGCTTACCCCCCGCCCAGGAAATCGATTATCTGCTTAAAGAAAAGCTGTACCCGTTTACCGCAACCTTTATAAACGATGGCGATACTGTTCAGGGCAGCGCCCACTTGGGTTTCGGTGTCACCATCCATGCAACCGTCCGACTACTGGACATTAACTGCTCCACCGTGAGCACGGCCACGGGGCAACTAGCTAGAGCCAGAGTGCAGGAAATCTTATTCGAGGAAGCGATCGCCGTCCGGGTTCAGACTGACTCAACCGGGAAATACGGGCGCTGGCTCGGCACCCTTTGGTATCAGGATGCCAACACCGCTGAGCACGAATGGCTTTCACTCAATCAGCTTTTGTTGGACGAGAATCTAGCCATCGCCTACGACGGCACCACCCCGGCCAATTAATCCACGCCTGAAACCACAAAAACCCCGGCCACCTGAGCAGCCGAGGTTTGCGCATCCAAAAGCAACTGGTTCATCGACGACATCTGATCGCGTTCCCCCCGTCGTTTCCATGTGGGCCTCTAACAATTCGTTCAGTTCTGGCGAGATGCGAACCGATAACAACGGATTGCCTTTTTTGGTGCTCATGGTGATGACAACTCCCTGAATCATGACTCGTCAAGTGATGACAAAGTTGTGGGTTGGTTGATGACAAAACTCTGGGGATGTGATGACAAAACTCGGGTGATGTGATGACAAAGTTGCTGACGAACTGATGACGAGTACATAGGGTGAGTGATGACAACCTAACCTAACTCCATTTCAGGGTAACGATAAGTCAGGCTGATGATTTAACGAGTTTTCAAGGTTTTCAGTGGTTGGGATAGTACGGATGAATGATAGGCAACTGTAAACACCCCGGTTTGTCGTTGATTTGGGGGCTGTATCCATGGAACGCCGTTCCTCTTTTATAGAGAAGAGGAATACCCTGAAGGACAAAGTTGATGAGTAGCGGTGACAAAATCAAATCGGTTTGGCCAGGCAGCAGTTTTGCCCCCAGAACAGTTAAGGCTTTTGTGGGCCGAGATGGAACAGCCGTACTGGGGCGTTTGTGAGATGGCTTATTTCACGGCGGCTCGTGTGGCTGAAGTGGTGCAGCTCCAGGCGGCGGCTATCCAGGGAGAACGCCTTATCTACCGAGCGACGACGACCAAGACACGCACCACCTGAACGGCGACCATTCCCCGGCAGTTGGCGATCGCGCTCTCGCAGGTTATAGCAGAATGCGGAATGCGGAGGTCGGAATGCGGAATTGAAAGGTTTACCCATTGGTGATCACAGTTATTGAGAGTGACCTGATCTATTTGCGGCTTGCTATAATCTTTACCCAGCACTGGTTAGGGATCTGCGGATAAATAAGGTACCTGGATATGACAGTAGGGGGTGGATGAGTGGGTGGGATGTTATTTTCACGCTACTCCCTTACTTGTTCCCCAGCAGCGGCAGCAAAGGCCATATTACGACCAGAGCGCTTGCCGCAGCTGGGATATTGCCTGCTTCAGACTGATCAGGTCACGGCTACAAATGGCATGAATCTCATCCGCGTCGATATTGAAATAGTCGTGGGCCAGGATGTTGCGGATGCCTTTAACACTTTCCCAGTCAACACTGGAGTCTGCCGCCAGCAATGCATCACCAGCCGTTTTCTCGATGCGGCGGATGTTTTCGCTGATGGCGATCAGCATCATGCTAATGCCATCGAGGCGATCGAGCCCTTAGTCGTTTCGGGGGAAGTCAGCCGGTGACTGAATGCCAGTAAAGCGTCGCTCAATGCGCCGGATCGCTTCTTCGATTTCCAGAAACAATTCCAGCAGCAGCGAACGGTTATACATACTGCGCCTCTTGGTCAATTCGGGCCTTAAGGTAGGGGTTCATGCTGGGGCGATAGCGAATCACATCGACCGATGTGCCAAACAGGGATTCCAATTCAGTTTTGAGGCGTACCCGCTGGAGCAGGTCGGGCGTCATGTGTACCACGATGTCGATATCGCTGTTGGGGGTCGCTTCACCCCGGGCGACGGACCCAAAAATGCCGATGCGAGTTACGCCATAGCGTTTTTGCCAATCAGCTCGGTGCTGCTTCAACTGCTGCAAAATATCGGCTGGGGTGGTGGCGTTAACGCTCATGGCTAGCTCAGACGACCGCTGTTTCTATCTTACTCAACGACCTGAAGCCTCTACATAGCGATCGCCCAAGCTGCCCCGTTCTTCACTAGCAAGCCCTTCCCCAGAGCGTTAGCTAAGCCTCAGAAGCACTTGGCGCGTTCTTTGAATGCGGTTTTGCGCTAAACGCACAGGACGACGCATGAGGCGAGATCGCTCTACTTGGCGATGGTCAAGGCGATCGCAGTGTTGGTGTTGACGCGCGTTAGCGATCGCAGGCCACCCATTTGCACCAAGCCGGAGTTCCCTTGAGAGCCATTCAGCGCATTACGGGGCATCGGTCACTGTCAGCGCTGGAGCGGTATTAAGATATTTCTGGCGCAGAGGCCGCAGCCTCTCAACAAGCCGCTCTGGATAGCCAGTGGGAAGACTGAGCCCATTTCTGGTGAAATTACTCTGATTGATTTCCTAGTCCAAAATATTTCCTCAGCATCCCAAGATCTGTCTGAGAACTTTGACTTCGGCCTTGGGTAGGCGTCGATTATGGTGGCTGAGGATGGCGAGCCATTCACACAAGATTGCAGCATCCAGTAGTTGCCGCTCGTAGACGGACTGGATCACCCAGAGGGTGCCATGAACAGGAACTTGCTGCTCCTGACAAAGGTTTCTGAGAGGTTTTTCGTTGGTTAGCAACAGCCGTTGATAGGTTTTGGCATAGTACAGGCAAAGCGCATCTTGAAAACTGAGCGTTCCCTGTTGATAGGAGCGGGCGAGGAATGCCCACTCCTGGGTGACTATAACTGTTTGAATGCCAGCGGCTGCGATCGCTTCCGGCAAATCCGGCTGACGAGGGTGACAGCATTCATCAAAGACGACATCCAGAACCTCGACTGTGCCTAATTGCGTTAAGACGGGTAGGCCGTCAACATAGCCCAGGTCGATGAGGACGTTGGCATCTGACAGCAAAATCAAACTTCCATTTCCTCCAGCCAGTCGTTCAACGTATCGCGCAGTTCGATCAAAGGTTGGCCTAAAATCTCTGCGGCTCTAGAAATTGTGATTTCTTCTTGGAGCAAGGCCAGAAAGACCATGCGCTCCAGGCGGTTTAAACGTTCGGGTTCTGGTAAGTCAATAGGTTCATTGGTTAGGCCATGCTTTTTGTTGAGTTGGCCAATTTGTTGCCCTTTTTGCTTTTGAGTGATGATGCCGACGTCAGCGGCTCGGTACAAAACGGTTTTTATGCTGACGCCATACCGTCGTTTCATGTCGGCTAGTAGGGGTTCTGGTAGCCAGCGCTGGCGATAACCATGCAGTTCACGGCGAATGACATCTTCGGGTAGGAGGACAGCGCCCGCAAAGTGGTTAGCCACCTTTTCTCGTGGGTCAGAGCGTCCGCCTGCTTTTTCATGCGGAGTTCGATACTCCTGACGATGAAAAATCAGGTGGGCAAGCTCGTGGAGAGCAGTGAAGAATTTCCGCTCCGTGGGGTGAACCGCATTGATGAAAATGACGGCTCCTGAGGTTTCGGTGTAGGCCGAAAACCCAGAAATCTCGTTCGGCAGCGGGTGCAAAATGACCTTCAGCCCTTTTGACTCTAATAAGGCCAGGGCATCTCCGAGGGGGCAGGTTTCGCCCATACCTAGCCAGTCGCGGATTTCCCGCGCGACTTCCTCAACGAGATGGGCATCGTACCCAGTCAACGGGCGCATCTCTGGCAGGGTAGGAATTTCGTGGATCAGTTGCTCAATGAAGGTATAGTCTTCGGCTTTTCGAGAGAGGGCAGCCCGCAGGTGAGGATTGAGCGCGGAGGGCTGATCGGCCCGAAACATCAGCCCTGCCATTGCGGGCATGGCCACAGCATCGGTTTCTGGCAGCAGCAAATCGACGGCAATGTCCAGAAATTGAGCAATTTGGGTAAGTTGCGCGACAGAGGGTTCGCGATCGCCCTTTTCCCACGCGGCGATCGTTTGACGTGTGACGCCCAGATGTTGTCCCAGTTCTGCCTGAGAGATTCCGGCTTGCTCTCGATAAATTCGGATCAAGTTAACATTTGTCATGACCCATTTTGGAGTTTTTTGTCTAGCATTGTTCTATAAATCTAACATTAAGCGTGGAGATTCCTGATGTCTAAGCCACAAAATGGCAAAAATCAACACGTTGTTCCTCATCCTGATGGCTGGGCGGTGAAGTCTGAGGGTGCGGGTCGGGCGACGCGGGTGACGGAAACCCAGCGAGAAGCGATGGAGATTGCTCGCGAGATTGCCAAAAACCAGGGTTCAGACGAAATACGTCGTATAGCAAAGCGAGCATATTATGTAGCCAGGGAGCGAATTAGAAAGGCTAAGCAAGAAGGTGCAACGGAAATTTACCTTAGTGGACTAGGATTGGCCGAAGTACCAATAGAACTGGGCCAGCTTGAAAATTTAACGCATTTGCACCTTCACGAAAATCGATTAGCGTTAGTGCCAGGAGAACTTGGCCAACTCACCAACTTGAAGAGGCTTTCCCTTTACAAAAATGAACTTGAAGACGTACCTCAAGAACTTAGCCAACTCACAAATCTAGAACACTTTTATCTTCACGAAAATCAACTTGCAAAAGTGCCACAAGAATTCAGCAAACTTAAGTAGGTGGCTCAAAGTTTTTGATGTCATGCCCATGGAGGTGATTGGGCTTCTGAGCATCTTGGACATCGTTTAATTACGCCTACCTACTTACCAAGCTGAATAAGCTCTCTCTCAATCAAAATAAATTAATGGAGATACCATTAGAACTCGGTCAGCTTTCTAATTTAAGGTATTTTTATTTGCATGATAATCAACTAGAAACAGTGCCGAAAGAACTCGGTCAGCTCGTAAACTTAGAGGAACTTTCACTACACCAAAATCGATTGACAGCGGTGCCACCAGAACTGGGGCAACTCGCCAATCTGACAACTCTTACCCTCTCATATAATCAATTGACAGCGGTGCCATCAGAATTGGGGCAACTCGCCAATCTGGCAACTCTTGACCTCAATAGGAATCCGCTCAACTCCGAATTCGCAGCAGCCTATGAACAAGGATTCAATGCCGTCAAAAGCTACTTAAAAGCCCAAGGGCACTGGTTACCTAGCGGGTGATAGCTAGAATGTTTGCACTGATTACCATCTAGCCAATGCGATGTCCCGATTGCCAGAGTGAGCGAACGGTCAAGAACGGTAGAGCCCCGTTAAAAGAGCAAACAGCTCTACAACGCT
>JBCBSJ010000059.1:0-24820 GCA_039819245.1 Cyanobacteria bacterium J06638_20 | reverse complement strand
GGTCGATCGCAGTCAATTTCTCTCATTTTTATGTCTATTCGGCGTTAAATTTCTGCGAGCGATCGCTCATTCAACCGTCTTGCCAGGGTTTGCGTTCCAGTGTGGGCATAGTATTTCACGGCAATGTCGAGGAACGCCCCCGCATAGTTCAGCTTATCTTTCGAGATTTCAACCGCAGAGCTGAGGGTATCCAGTACCTTATCTTGGGTGAGTTCGTTATCTGCAACAAAACTGACCATCCAATCTTTCACAGAGTCGAAACTTTCCCCAATAAAGGTGCGTTTACTGCTCGTGTCATTTCCTGGAATCAGGTCATTGATTCCTTTAAAGGTTTGATTTTTCTCTAAATCATCGGATGGGGCGCGATGAACGGTCTGCATGACCTTGTCAATGAATGGCGCACCCAAAGGAATAAGACCATCGAAGCAAACCAGGGCAGCCATGCGCATACGAGCCTCACTGCCATAGTCAGCCAACGCTTCCAGAAAATCCCCAATGCTGTCACCGGGGATGCCGTTGATTTGGCAAAAGGCCACAACTTCTGCGACCAGCTTGACCGCCAAATCGATACTCTGGGCTTGTTCGGGCTTGGGTGTCAATTTACCAACGAGATTGCCCAAAATAGGAATGTTGTCGCTGATTTGATTGGCGATCGCCGCTGTTCCCAACGCACCCGACGCACTATCTACTGTGTTGTAAAGCCATAGAGCCCTTTGATAGCCTTCAGACTTGTCATTGAACAGGTACACCGCTCGTTCGCCGATGGCCTGCACCATCGCCTCATCGGTTTCTCCCGTCAAGGTTTTGATGGTCTCGGTAAACCCCACCAGATTCTCCCATTTGCCTGGAACCAGCGTATCCAGCGCTTTGAGGGCATTGACCGTGATACCGCCTTTGGGCAGTTCATCCACATATTGATAAATGGTTTTGCTCATGATTTGTGCCCTCCTTCCTCAGGCTCGATACGACATGCATTTCCAATGAATGTAGGGAAATGGCAGATTTGACAGCCTTTCCAAATCAATGGGCAATGGCATTATTGGAGCGCCGCAAGAGCGGCAAGGTCAAACTTTTGTAGCCACTCGCGCCGTGCCTGGGCATCGAACATGGGAGCCCGTGAAATCGCTTTCACTTGGTAGCGATCGCCCACAAGTACGCCTGTTTGTGTGTCACCAATATCGAGTACTGGGTATCCATCCAACGTCTCAGTGCTACTCGCATATTTCTGCGCCGCTGTAGGCAGGCTGATCGTATCCGAGATCGCAAGTAGCCCAATATCCTCGCCTTCGTACTTGAGTTTCGCTTCGGCGAACCCTTGCTTTTCCTGCGAGAAAACTAGATCATACCCGCCACCCGAACGAGGGAAAAAGCGATTAAACTCTCCACCCTTTTGGGCCTCATCCGCTACGGCTGGGGCGGCTCCCTGTTCGGTGCTTTCCTGCTGGGCATCCGCAAAGGGCGAGGTGTCGGTTTGGCTACAACCCACGGACACAGCAAGCAATAGGGATAGGAGAAGAGCCGTCAGCGTCTTACGCCAGTGAGCAAGTTTCGTCATAGTGAACCGCTTAACGATAGTGACCTGTTCAAGGAATGAGCTGTTAGGAAGAACAGAATAGAAGAGAAATTGAAAGAGCAGAACGCTAACCCAAATCAAATTTATGCCAAGGCAGATTCTACTGGATGAATCTTCTTCTACGGGGATATGCAATGTTTTTTATCGTGGACTTCTATCGTGAACGATGATGCACGGCTATGTACGACCCTACTTCAGAGGTTTTTGCGGCATGATTGGGATATAGCACAGCTATCAGTAATAGCACAGCTATTGTGATAGCACGGCTATTGTGATGGCACAGCTATTGTGATAGCACAGCTATCGGTGGAGTTGGAGGATGCAGGATGCGATCGCCCTTTCCTGGAATGAATCCCTATTTGGAATCTGCGGAATTCTGGTCAGAAGTCTACAGCCGCTTAATCGTAGGCATTGCTGACGAACTCTCCGAACACTTGAGTGAGAAATATCGTGTTGCGATTGAAAAGCGAACCTATTGGGACACCAATAATCCCAGCTTGATGGTAGGTATTCCTGATGTTTCAGTGGTAACGCAGCAAACCGAGATGCCTCAGCAAACTGAAACTAGCCCCGACGCTACCACCACAACTCTAGTTGCCCAACAACCAATCAGTGTCACTCTTCCTATCCCAGAAGAAATACAGGAACGTTACCTGGAAATCCGAGAGGTTGCTACTGGGGTTGTGATAACAGCCATTGAGGTATTGTCCCCGAAGAACAAACGATCGGGTGAAGGGCGACGCAGCTATGAACGGAAACGCAATCAGGTATTGAACAGCTTGACCCACTTAATGGAGATTGACTTGCTACGGGAAGGAGAGGCTCTACCTTTTTATGGGGGAAGTCAGTCAGATTATCGAATCCTCATTAGTCGGAGCGATCGCCGTCCCTCAGGACAACTTTATGCCTTTAATGTGCAGCAAACGATCCCTGTGGTTGCAGTCCCTCTAGCGGATGAAAACGAGGAAGTCTTGCTGGATCTTCAGACCGTTCTTCATCGGCTGTATCAACTTGGGCGTTACCATCTGGCGATCAATTATCAAAAATCACCACAACCTACACTCTCCAAGGAGGATGCAGAGTGGATGGATGCGCTGCTCAAGGAAGCAGGCATCCGATCGTAACGCTGACTATCCGCGTCAGCGGCTGCTTTCAGCTTCGGCGTAACGTTGGCGATCGCGCGTATGGGGTTGGCCAAAGTCAATATCAGGGCCGACAGGCACAATCCGGCTTGGATTCAGTTCCGGCAATCCAGCGTAATAGAGTTGCTTCACATGATCGACCCGGCACCATTCCTGCACACCTGGTTGTTGATAGAGATCGCGGCAGTAGTCCCAAAGGTTCGGAAAATCGACTAATCGTTTCAGATTGCATTTGAATAGACCGTGATAGGCCAAGTCAAATCGGAAGAGCGTCGTGAACAAACACCAATCGGCCAAGGTAATTTGATCACCGCAAAGGTAGCGTTGTTGCCCCAGCACACCATCCCAATGCGCCAATGCCTGGAATAGCTCGGTCACGGATTCCTCGTAGGCCGCTTGCGAAGCGGCAAAGCCACTGCGATAAACACCATTGTTAATGGGTTGGTAAATTGCATCCATGACCCGGTCGATTTCAGGGCGCAGGGCTTCGGGATAGAATTCTCGCTCAGGGAACGCCGCAAAGGCATTGAACTCCCGATTCAGCATCTGGATGATTTGGCGAGATTCGTTGTTGACGATGGTTTGGGTTTGCTTGTCCCAGAGCACAGGAACGGTGACCCGCCCCGTGTAGGTGGGATTCGCCCGCACATAAAGCTGCCACAGATAGTCAGAGTGATAGAGGTTGTCAGGAATGCAGCCAGGGCGATCGCTAAATGCCCATCCCTGTTCGCTGATGACCGGGTCAACGATGGAGAGGCTGATGACATCTTGCAAGCCTTTGAGCGATCGCACCAATACCGTTCGATGCGCCCAGGGGCAGCCCAAAGACACATACAGGTGATAGCGCCCCGGTTCGGCCAGAAACTCACTGGAGCCATCTGCTGTAATCCAGCGATGATATTGGGTGGGCATTCGGTTGAACTTGCCAGAACGGTCGCGTTCTGTCCATTCCGTCGTCCATTGTCCGTTGATCAGTCTGCCAAGCGCCATGATGGGTGCTCCTTTGCTTTAGGGATAAATGTGGTTTGGGAATAAGAAATGACGTCAGCCAAAAATTAGTCAAAGGCATAGGATGCCATGCTGAAAGCGCCATAGGTGAAGCTGCGGTGGAGAACCTGCCCCCTACCCCCTGCCCCTAAGGCAACGAAGAGGGGCAGCAGATGTTCGTCAGTGGGGTGATTTTGGACGGCGTAGGGGGCTTTCTCCCGGTACGTTAGCAGGGAGGTGATGTCGCCTTGGGCGATCGCATCGGCTAGCCATTGGTCAAAGGCTACAGCCCATTCCGGTGGCGGTGCATCATAGGCAGCTCCAAACGCCCCCAAATTGTGGGTCGCTGCGCCACTGCCAACAATCAAGACCCCTTCTTGCCGCAGAGGTGCAAGTGCTTTTCCCAATCGCAGGTGATACTCCGGTGTTTGGAGGGGCTGAAGCGACAGTTGGGCCGTGGGAATGGTCGCATCGGGATAGGTGAGAATGAGCGGTGTCCAGGCTCCATGATCGAGTCCTCGTGATGCATGGGTTTTGGTCGGAAAGCCTGCTTCTGAGAGCCGCCCAACGACTTGATCCGCCAGGTGCGGGGCGCCAGGTGCGGGGTAACGCAGGCGGCACAACTCTTCTGGAAAGCCCCCAAAGTCGTAGATAGTATCAGGCTGAGCCGCGCAACTGAAAACGGGTTCACGGGTTAGCCAGTGTGCAGAAATGACCAGAATCGCCCTGGGCATAGGCAATTGGTTGGACAGGTGACGCAGAAAGTCCTGAGCCGACCCACGGCGAATGGGCAAATCTGGCGCACCGTGGGAAATGAAGAGGGAGGGAATGGATGTCATGAGAGTTACCCCTTGGCATTAGAAATGGGGTGCCGGACGGAGGGAGGCAAGAGTGCAGTAGGGGCGATCGCCCCTACTGCGTCGGCAAGCACTGGCACATCACGAATCAGTAGTTGCATGGAGTCCTCAAAAAGCCGTAAAAAAATGTACTGACTAGAACCATACTGAGCGGGGATGGGAAGCTTAAACTCCAGCGATAGGGACTGAAAGGCTTTGCCATTAAAGAAGGAACTCCGTTGCTTGCAACATGCAGCAGCTTAAAAGCCAGTAGACTGCGTCTTCTAAGACCGAAACTCGAGTGTCATACAGAGGGCTTACAAAAATCTCTCCTGAACGACAGATGGAGAGAAAGATTTGAGGTCGAATAGTTTTAGTTAAAACTATTCGACCTCAAACTAACATCATTGATTGTAGATTGCAAGAGGGGCAAACCTTTTTTGCTATCGTGAGTTCCACTACAGCCAAGCTGCGGTTTCTAAAAGGCCTGACGCAGGCGTCGCAGCAGCACACGCAACAGATCCAGCTCCGAAGGTTCGAGTCCACTCAAGCGTTGTTTCATATCAGTGAGTTGAGCCGGAAAGACTCGCTCGAACAGCGCCTCGCCATCGGTTGTCAAACGAACGATAACGCTTCGCCGATTGTCGGGGGGGATTTCCCGCATAACCCAACCTTTTTTCTCTAGGCGATCAACCACACCCGTAAGTGTGCCCTTGGTGATCAGAGTTTTCTCCCCGATGTCTCCCATACTCAGGCCATTGGTATTGCCCAGTGTTGCAATGACATCAAACTGAGAAGGGGTCAGTCCATGCTCCCGCACGAACGCTTCGGAGTAGGATGAAAAAGACTGGTAAGTTCGCACCAGTTCCCGTACAGTCACCAAAAATGGCTCCCTAGCAAGCGCTTTCGAGTTGTTTTCAAAGGACATGGTACAGAATCAAGTCGAAATGTTTCAACTCGTACTATTCTAGCGCGACAATTTCTAACCGCTGCTTAATCCGAAAGAGGATTTGCCTCTTGCAACGGACTAATTCACTCGGAACAGGTGGAACGGATTGAAGTTTGTTCCCCTGTCGTAATAATCCTCATTCTCTTGCCGTTTTAACCACCCGGTAATGGCATAGGTCACAGGAGTAAACAGAGCTTCGACGCCGCATTTGAACACGTAGTTCGAAATAACCATGACGCCCAAGATCCCTGTTGGCAGCAGCCCGCTGAAGGCGATCGCCACAAACAGCAGCGTATCCACAAACTGCCCAACCAAAGTGGAGCTGATAGTGCGGAGCCAGAGCCAGCGTCCCCCGGTCGCAATCTTGAGCTTTGCCAGCGTAAAGGCGTTGGAAAATTCCCCTGCGAGATAGGCAATGAGGCTAGCAATCACGATGCGGGGCGTTTGTCCCAGAATGGTCATGTAGGCATCCTGGTAGGGCCAATCGGCAGCAGGCGGCAACATGCCCACCAGCGAAAACATGACAGCCATCACAGCGGCGGAGATAAAGCCCAACCAAATGACCTTGCGAGAACGACCATAGCCATACACTTCTGTCAGGATGTCCCCGAAAATATAGCTGAGGGGAAACAGAATTGTGCCGCCATCAAAGGTGAACGGGCCAAGCACCAAGATCTTGGTAGCGGCGATATTCGAGATGAGTAGGACAGCGACAAACAGTGCAGTGATGGTGTCGATGTGGCGATAGCTTTTCATGCGACAAAGAAAAGTGTGGGAATGGACAAAAAATTAGGGCGGGCATTGCCCGCCGCTTCAGCAATAGTATTGGGTGATCCCTTGACGATGTAAGGGATGGGTGGGTCTGCCCACCCTATAGGGTCTGGCTGACGCTATTAGATTAGTTTGACCAAGCGCAATCCATAGTACAAACCGATCGCTCCCCCGGCAAAGGCAACGAGAATAAAGATGTAGGCGATCGCTCCACCCATGACGTATGTTCCTCCAAATTGTTTGAATTGAATGCTAAAGGCAAAAGCCGTAGAACGGAAGCAATGTCAGCTTCCAGGTTTCTCACGGCTAAAACAGGATCAAGATCAAACCCCTATTGAACCACTTTTTAGAATGGGAATCCAGCGAGGTCGTTCCCACAAAGCATTCCCAAATAGCACTATCTCCAGCTAGTTGCGAGTCGGGATAGTCGAATTGGGAACGGACTCTGAGACTGCAGGTTCGGTTGTCGAGGAATGTGCGTTGTTGTGGGTAGTAAGGGTTTCGCGGAAATGTTGGAGGACTGGATCCGTGTCGATGGGCGTTATACCCGCTTCACCAAACCAGCGATCGAATCGCTCAGTATGGGGAGCCTCCCCCTCGACGACGCCCTGCATCTCGGTGACCAACACTCGATTCACAAGCTGTTGAAACGCCACATCCCCCTCAGGCAAAATGCAGCTGTAGGTTTCTGTGTTGAGCGGCGTGGAAGGGTAGACAACATAGGATGCGGGGTCTGTGGTCTGTTGCCGGAGTCCTTCGAGCAAAATGCCGTCGCTGGCCAGGGCATCAATCCGTCCACTTTCGAGGGCTGACAATCCTTCTGCTCGATTCTCAACTTCGACAAATCGGGCGATCGGAAAATGGTCTTCAATAAAAAACAAGTTCGTTGTTTGAGGAATGACACCAATGCGGAGCGTTGTCCCAGAAATGTCGCCCTCTCGCAGGGTCAAGACCTGAGTTCCCGTCACAAAATAACTGAGGGAGAAATCAATTAGGCGTTCCCGTTCCAGAGCAGCACTCGTGGAGCCGCAGGCCAGGTCGAGTTGGCCATCAGCAACCCGTTGGAAGCGATCGCCCACATCCACCGCCTCTAGCTGCAACACAACGGGACGCTCCAATACCTGCTCCAATTCTGCCCGCATGTCATCGAGCAGTTCAACGGCATAGCCCTGCCACTCTCCCTCGGACGTTTGATAGGCCAGTGGAGCAGCGTCAGTACGGGTTCCCGCAGTCAACACCCCTGTTCGTTCCACCCGTTCTAGTACGGGTTCGGCCATGAGCGGCGCGGTAATGGACAACAGTGCTGTTGTCGTCAATCCTAAGACGGACAAACAGGGACGAAAAAGACGATTCATGATAGGGGTTTCAGCCGTTTGAATAGGAGGTTGGATCAGCCTCGACGATTTTGCTGGTCGAGAAACTTGAGTTGGTGATACAGCGTTTCGATATGGGGCAACGCAACACCCTGCGCTTGCGCCGCCCGTAGGGGTGCCCCATACATGGCTTCCACTTCGAGCGGCCGCTTTTCATCGTAGTCAATTTTCATGCTGGTACGATATGGCCTCATCTCCGCTGTATGGTCGAGCATCGTTTGGGTAAACTCAGCAGGAACCAAGCGTCCCTGACTATTCGCGCCCTGGCGAACTTCTTCCATCAGGGTTCTGGCCAATGTCCGGGCATTGTCGTCTCCCATCATAGCGTCGGTAGTCGCATTCAAAATCACGGAGAGGCCATTGAAGGGGATGTTCCACATGAGCTTCTTCCAACGGGCGAGCACCAAATCTGCTGCCCGCTCGATGGGGATATTGGCGCGTTCAAAATCCTGGGCGATCGCCTCCATCCGCTCTGTTACACCACCTGCGCTCTGATCCGCACGATACTCTCCCATCGCAATCTTCTTATAGTCCAGATGCCGAATATGCCCTGGGCCGACCTTGTTGGAACACAAGAAGCAGAGACCACCCAGGACGCGATCGCTCCCCACCCATTCCGCTGCCTGTGCTTCGACCCCCAAGCCGTTCTGCAATACCAGCACAATGCCCGTCTCCGTAAGGGTTGGCAATGTTGAGGCCAGCCGATCGTTCTGCGTGGTTTTCAGCGCCACAATCACCACATCGCAAGGGGGCATCTTTTGGGCATCGGCATAAGCATTCACATCCGGCAGGGTAAAGTCCCCATCGGGCGATTCCACCACCAATCCGTGTTGCTTCACATGGGCATAATCACTTCGCAGCAGGTAATGCACCTCGGCTCCAGCCCGCTGCAACCGTGCACCATAGAAGCCTCCCAAGGCTCCCGTTCCAATCACGGCGTAGCGCAATTCTGAACCCATTGTTCACTGTCCCAAACGTTGCTGTTCCAAGAATTCAGTTTATGAGATTCTAAGTAGCTCGGCATAATGAAAAACCAGATCCTAAAAACCTGCGGGCGGCGCAGGTTTTTAGGATCTGGTTTAATTGCTCCTACTGGCTTAGTTCTCGTAATTCATCTCCCGTGTTGGCAAGCCTCGCACCATTTCGCGAGGCGATTTACCCGCCAGCGATGCCAGTTGACTCAGCGCCTTGCCAGACAGGTTATAAGTGTTGCTGCCAAAGCGCACGGCAACCCGTTCGTACAATCGCGCTGCTGACCCTGGAATGGCTTCTCCGCGCAAAAAGCCTTTGCCTTGCTTAAGGATTTCTGCAGCTATCCCCGCAATCAACGCAACCCCTAGCCCCCGGCATCGAAACGGCGGATCCACATACAAATCCATCACCGTTGCTCCACGGGCACAGTGATGTAAATCATAAATGGTTTCCCATGCTCCAAAGCCAACCAACCGACCATTGCAGCGTACTAGCATGATCGCCAAGTAACCGGCTGCATGGTCTTGCTGCAATTGCCCTAGAGTTCCGCCCCACTGTTTCATATCCAGGTGATTCTGCACATAGCTTTGGATGAGAACTGTTAGAGGTTCCAGATCATCAGCGGTTGCGATCGCCAGTTGATAGGTCATGAGCCTCCTTCAATATAGGTCTACCCTGGGTTAGGCCTAGCCCAGGTTCGTTCAGGTGTTGCCAAAAGAACAACGCCTATCCCTTAGTACAGGACAAAACCCAAGTAATCCCTGATTTTATGTGGCGCGGGCGATGCCCGCGCCACATAAAATCAGAGGTTTTAGCCGGGGTTTAATTTTTGTCCTGTACTGAGCGCCTATCCATGCTGATCCAAATACAGCGCCAAATCTTCCAAGAGGCGTGGCAGTTCGGCCTCGGTGCTGAGGCGAATGCGATCGTCGCGCACTGTGACCAACACCTTGGCTGCAAAGGGACTAGGCCAGATATTGGGATTACAAAAGACTTCGAGGAATACATCGCCGGTGTGGCGATAGTCGAGGGATTCTTGCGGCGTGGGGCGTCCGGCGGCACTGCCCTGGGTCGCGGCGATCGCCCGCATCCGCTCCATCAACCCCTGCACAGCTGCCTGCAACTCCCTGGCAGCATCGGGGGAAAAGCTGAAGGCTACGGAACCTTCCACCAAATTGAGACGGAATGAGGCTGGAGTCATGGGAACAACGGTAGAAATGAGCAATGGTGTGCGCTTGTTGATGATTGCGCGAAACCTGAATCCTATCCTACCGGGGAAAAGGGCATAGGGGATGGTTCAGAGGCGGTAAAGGAAGATTGAAGGTGCGATCGCCATCGCCCTACCGCTTCTTGCAAGGGTTGCGGGAGCCATGTGTCGTACTGCGGATACACGGGCAAGCGTTGTCGCAACTGCCAGCCCCCTACGGCAAGGCATCGCTGCAGTTCCTCATGTTGGGGATGGGGATAGTCGGGATTAACCTCATCCTTGGGGCTAATGCCACCCAAATCTCGGGCACCCGCTTCCAGACAAGCAAAGAGGATGTCGGGTTGGGCAATCAGGTTGGGCGGAATCTGGAGGGTGATGTCGGCGGGAAGGATTTGGCGAGCCAGGGAGACCGTGTCGATGAGTGCCGTGGCAGGCAACGACGCCCCGGCCCAGGTTTGCCCCTGTCCTCGACTGTGGGGTTGCAGGATCACTTCTTGGATATGACCCCAGGTTCCGTGGCTTTGGGCGATCGCCTCCAAGGTCTCTACCCAATCCTCGCGAGTTTCCCCAATGCCCAACAACAGCCCGGTCGTGAAGGGAATTCGTAGCTCCCCAGCCCAGGCTAATTGCTGTAAGCGGAGGTTCGGGTCTTTGCTGGGGGCATGGCGGTGTACCGTTTGCAGTAAGGTCGGAGTCACCTGCTCGATCATCAGCCCCATCGACACATTCACCTGACGCAACCGCGCCATTTCCTCGTAGCTCAAGGGACCTGCATTCGTATGGGGCAACAGTCCCATATCCAGAGCAAGCTGGCATAGATCCACCAAATGTTGCACCCAGGCAGCGCGTCGGGCACTCTGAGGATGCACTTCACCGCTGAGGATAAGGACTTCGATAATAGAGCGATCGCGCCATGCCTGTAGCTGCTGCTCTGCCTTAGAGCGCGACAGCCATACATCCTGTCCCGGATCCACTCGAAAGTTGCAATAGCCACAGCGGTTGAAGCATTCATAGGTGGGCACCAGGGTTCCAGCCGGACTAAAACTCACCCAATTCTCGATATTCACAACCCCAGAACCTGAAAAACTGCTTTAAACTAAATCACATAAATTCCTTTCGTCTTGGCAAGCTACTCTAGCCAACTTAAGATCAACAATAGGGATCAAGAGATCGACATAGGATCAAGATTGAGTAGCGATCGCGTCTGCCTCCAAACTTGCCCCGTCCAGTTACCAGTTCCAATTCTCAATTCTTTTATATTCTTGCCTACAGAGAGTTTTTCAACACTTTTCATCGATAAAAGGTTTGGACGATAAGCGCAAATATCTGTGTGTTCCTAAGGACTCTCGGCTATCTACCATTCAAGGGGCAGCTCTCCAAAAAAATATCCCTCCAAAAGCTGTTGAGAACTTGTTGATTCAAAGCGTGTCCATAAAATTTCCGGTTCAACGTCTCATCCTTTCGTAGTTTGTCAATTGCCCTGTAATACGGCAAACACGAAAAGTTGAGCGCACGCTAGGTGTCCATAGCGCGTTATCTCTCTCGGCTTCGCTGCATCTTACTCTACCCATCTTCTGAAACCCTCTCTAGATCTGTGCGATTCACGCAGATTAATGAGTTTCCCTTTCTCGCAGAAGAGACCAGTGTTTCCTGGTTCCTTCTTTGCTAGCATCTTTCAGTTGTTAACCCTGTTCTCTAGTTTCCCGACCTCGGCTTGGTTGTCTATCGTCAATTCCCTGAGCGGACCATTCATCCACCATGAATCCGAATCTACTAGAGCAAATCCGGCAATGTTGCAATGACCAGGAGACGTTTGAACGGGTCAAAACCATTCTGGAAGCCAATGCCCATGCTTTAAAGAACCAGGAAAAAACTGTTTTCCAGGTGGTCAGCCGCATTCGCGAATCTTTAGAGTTGCAAGATATTTTTCAGGCGACCGCTCACGAAGTTCAGCAGCTTTTGGATGCTGACCGCGTCGGGGTATTTCGGTTCTACCCAGGGTCGGACTATAACGATGGTGAATTTGTGTCGGAATGCGTCAAGCCACTGTTTGATTCGACCCTCTCTGTCGCCATTCATGATCACTGCTTTGGGCAAGATTACGCCTGCCACTATGCGGCTGGACGGATTCAGGCGATCGCTGACATCCAAAACGCTGGCTTGAAGGATTGCCATGTAGAGGTGCTCTCGCGCTTCCAGATTCGTGCCAATTTAGTCGTCCCGCTCCTCCTTGGGAACAAACTGTGGGGTTTGCTTTGCATCCATCAATGTGCAAGACCACGAGAGTGGCAGCTTGAGGATATTGAGTTTGTCAAGAAAATTGCGGATCAGTTGGGCATTGCCTTGCACCAGGCGGAACTATTCGATCGCACGCGCCAACAATCCATCGACCTACACACCGCATTGACACAGCTTCAGCAAGCGCAGTCGCAACTCATCCAGAGCGAAAAAATGTCGAGTCTGGGACAGTTGGTCGCGGGTATTGCCCATGAAATCAACAATCCCGTGAATTTCATCCATGGCAACTTAAGCCATGCTGCGCAGTACACCGAAGAACTTATAGGGTTGCTGCATTTGTACCAGACAAAATTCCCCTCGGCTGACCCTGAATTGAAAGAGTACAAAGAGGCGATTGACTTAGAATTTCTGCTGGATGACTTCCCTCGGATCCTCTCATCCATGAGTCTGGGCGCTGAGCGCATTCGGCAAATTGTCCTATCCCTGCGAAACTTTTCGCGATTGGATGAAGCCGACATGAAACCTGTAGATATCCATGAGGGTCTGGAAAGCACGCTCCTGATTTTGCAGTACCGCCTTAAGCCAAAAGTCCCCATGGCGGAGTCCATCCAAGTCATCAAGGAATATGGTGAACTTCCCCTGATTGAGTGCTACGCCAGTCAACTCAACCAAGTCTTTATGAATATCCTCAGCAATGCCATCGATTGTCTCCAAGAGCAGGTCGAGAAAGCAACCGACGAAGAACTAGCCCCTCAGGGCAAAATTTTCATCGCAACTGCTGTGGAACATTCCCCGACATTGGAGGTTCCTTGTGCCGTTATTCATATTCGGGACAATGGCCCGGGTATTCCAGAGGATGTGATGCCGCGCCTATTCGATCCCTTCTTTACCACCAAACCAGCGGGTAAGGGGACGGGGTTGGGCTTGTCGATTAGCTACCAAATTGTGACGGAGCGGCATAGAGGTAGCCTACAATGCCGCTCATCCTTAGAAGAAGGGACAGAATTTCGCATCGAAATTCCTGTCCACAATATGGCTCAGGCAGATGGTGCAGCCGATCATCGGCTGGAGGCAGTGACCCAGGCTGCACTCGTGGTGAATGAGGAGCTATCAGGGAGAAACCCTGAAATGGCTATAGAACCAGAGATGGGTGTTTCTTTAGAAAAAGTCTGGCGATAGGTTAGGTGCGATCGCCCGGCCCAATGCCAAACTCTCGGCTTATCCAGATGCCTCGCTTTCCCGCAATTCCACAATTAATTTCTCCAGGTGGTCGCTATTGGCATGATAGACCTCATTGCAAAAGTGGCAGGTTGCCTCAGCACCCTGGTCTTCCTCAATCATGCTGCGGAGTTCATCCTCACCCAACATTTTCAGCGCCCCTAACATGCGCGAAAAGGTGCAACCGCAGTGGAACCGTAGGAGTTGGGTTTCTGGGAAAATATTGAGGCCCATGTCTCCCAACAATTCTGTAAAAATTTGTGGCAGAGATTTACCCGCCTGAAGCAAGGGGGTAAATCCTGTGAGTTGGCCAACCCGCGATTCTAGGGTTGCAATCAAGGCTTCATCGTTTGCCGCTTTGGGCAAGATTTGAATCAATAACCCACCCGCTGCCGTCACCCCTCCCGGTTCGACAAAGACACCCACAAGTAACGCCGAGGGGGTTTGCTCGGAGGTTACGAGGTAAGAGGCCACATCGATACCAATCTCGCCTGAAACCAGCTCCACGGTGCTGGAATAGGGGTAGCCATAGCCCACATCCCGCAACACATGCAGGAAGCCCTCATACCCAACGGCACCTCCAACATCTAGCTTGCCTTTGGGGTTGGGAGGCAATTCGACGGAAGGATTGTTGACATAGCCGCGCACCGTACCGTCTAATCCAGCATCAACTAAAATGCCGCCCAAGGGGCCATTGCCACGCACATTCAAGTTCACGCGCGATCCTTCTCGCTTCATGCTAGAAGCCAGGAGCAACCCCGACACCATGGTACGACCCAAAGCAGCAGCGGCGACGTAGGAGAGATTGTGGCGCTGACGGGCTTCTTCGGTGAGGCGCGTCGTGATAGCGCCCACAACGCGAATGCCATTATCGGCGGCGGTAGCTCGAACTAATTGATCGACCATGAATCTACATACTTCTTTACATCAATACTCTCTATTGTACGGCTTGGCTTTCCTCCTGTGTTTGGGTTGAAGCAACATCTATAGCTGTCATTAAACCCGCGATTCTTGGTCGGATTCGATTGAGTATCGTGTTCCATTTCGGCTCTTGTGATTGCAGAATCTAGGGAAGATTTTTGGCTGAGGGGGGTTATGGTATTCCTTTGCTCAGCAAGAAAATCCCTCAAATCAGCAACACTCTGATGTTTATGTTGCTCAGTTTCACCGTTGATAAACTTTCAATGTATCAACGTTTCGGGGTTGATTTCCCGGGCTAAAATCAGGGTGATTTTTTGTATCCCCCTGCGGTTGAATCCGGGTCGCAACTTCCATCCGAAACCTTGTTTGGATCTAGGGTGAGTGCGATGCCTTCACTAAGCGTATGATCGGTAATTATGCATCTGCCGTCTGCCCATCCCAGAAACATGGGCATCACGAAGAGGCGTCAGGAAAAAGGGCATGGTCTGTCTGCTTGCCCCCTAGCGTATTTGACCAAGCAATGTTTGTTTTAGCCTAGGTGGGGATTCGAATGCGATCGCCCAACCAACCATGCCAATGACGAGCTTAGTAACATACCAGAGCCGGACTTCCCTTCCCCACGACTCCGATCGCACCTTGGCGGCAATTGATGTGGGCACCAACTCGATTCACATGGTGGTCGTTGATATCAAACCGGCGCTCCCTAGCTTCACGGTGGTAGCGAAGGAGAAGGCGACCGTGCGGTTGGGCGATCGCGATCCAAAGACTGGGTGTTTGACACCAGCAGCAATGGATCGGGCGACTCAGGCACTCCGCCGTTGCCAGCAGTTGGCTGATAGTCTACGGGTGGATGATATGGTGGCCGTTGCTACCAGCGCCGTACGCGAAGCTCCCAATGGACGCGACTTCCTCCAGCAAATTGAAGAAGAATTGGGACTAGCAATCAACCTCATTTCTGGACATGAAGAAGCGCGACGCATTTACCTGGGCGTTCTCTCTGGTGTTGCGTTCAACAATGAACCTCATGCCATTGTCGATATTGGTGGAGGA
Source organism: Cyanobacteria bacterium J06638_20 (assembly GCA_039819245.1). Classification (GTDB taxonomy): domain Bacteria; phylum Cyanobacteriota; class Cyanobacteriia; order Elainellales; family Elainellaceae; genus Vacuolonema. Next base: position 9,583 of record JBCBSJ010000059.1, on the reverse strand, counting down.
TCCACCGAGCTAATCCTGGGCGATGGACGGGCAGCCCGATTCCTGAGCAGTACGAAGGTGGGAGCGGTGCGCTTGAGTGCTGAGTTTGTCACCACCGATCCCATTTCAGAGTCAGAGTTCAACTACCTGCAAGCCTATGTGCGTGGCATGTTGGAGCGTCCGGCAGACGATTTGCGATCGTATCTCCAATCCCATGAAACCTGTCACCTGGTCGGCACCTCCGGCACCATCGAAGCTCTGGCCATCCTCCATGCTCGCGAACATATGGGCACTGTCCCCGAGCCCTTACATGGCTATAGCTTTAGCCTGAAAGACTTGCGCGACATTGTCGAACAGCTACGGCAGATGGACTATAGCGAACGTTGCGCTCTGCCTGGCATGAACGAGCGCCGCGCCGAAATCATCCTGCCCGGAGCCATTATCTTGCAAGAAGCGATGGCTCTTCTCCAGGTACCCACCCTTTCCGTCTGTGAGCGGGCCCTACGCGAAGGAGTCGTGGTGGATTGGATGCTGCATCACGGTCTAATTGAAGATCGGCTGCGGTTTCAGAGTTCTATCCGCGAGCGTAGCGTCTTGCAAACGGTTCAAAAGTTTCGCGTCAAGCTTTCGTCTGCCGAATGCATTGCCCGCCATGCTCTCAGCTTATTTGACCAAACCCAGGGCATCTTGCATGACTATGGCGAAGAAGAGCGGGAACTGCTGTGGGCGGCTGCCATGCTCCACAATTGTGGGCACTTTGTCAGCCACGGTTCTCACCATAAGCACTCCTACTATCTGATTCGTAACACCGACTTGCTGGGCTTTACTGAGTTAGAAATCGAGACGATTGCCAATATCGCTCGCTATCACCGCAAGAGCTGTCCCAAGCGAAAGCACGACAACTATCGCAACATCAGTAGCAAGACCTATCGGCGTGTTGTAGACCAACTCAGCCCTTTACTCCGTCTGGCGGTGGCACTGGATCGGCGACAACGGGGGGCGATCGCCAAGCTTGAGCTAACCCCACATTTGGAAAAGGGAGCTATTTGGCTGCATCTTTATCCCCATGAGTCGGGGGATGATTGCGCGCTAGAACTCTGGAGCTTGGATAATAAAAAAGATTGCTTCGAGTCAACCTATTCTCTTCAGTTAGTCCCCATTCTCGAAACCGTTGCCCCCGCATCTTCCGGGTGATTGCTGCCGCCTCTTCTGCTTTCTGGTTGTCGCCACCACCCTATCCTCGTTACAGTGAAAGCCAACATCGAGGATGCTCCGAAACGAATAGGATGCTTCAAAACGAACGTACCTATGTTTGATCGGGCGTGCGATCGCCCACCCGTGCCCGTCGAATCTTCAACGGCACTGTATTCATCTCTCGTCGGGAGAGATCTGGCCTAACAAGCAATCTAAATCTAATGACACGACCCACCCAAATTCTGGCAGCTAATGCAAAACCCTGACATTCAAGCCTTGCTTGAAGACTTGAAGAATCCAGACTCGAATGCGCGGGAGCGAGCCACCCGAGAGCTGTGGCGTATCTGGTTCACCCAAAAGGGGATATATGGGTTAGAACTGCTGGAACGCAGTCAAATGCTCATGGAATCCGAAAAGTTTCAGGAAGCCGAAACGTTACTCAACCAGCTCATTGCCGATCAGCCTGATTTTGCTGAGGCCTGGAATCGTCGAGCTGTCTTGTATTTTGTGCAGCAAAACTATCGCAAATCCTTGGCAGATTGTGAGCAGGTCGAAGCGTTAAATCCGGTTCACTTTGGTGCGATTCACGGTAAAGGCCTATGCTATGCGGCATTAGGCAATTACGTTGCCGCGATCCAGTCGTTTCGGCGGGCGTTGGAAATTCAGCCCTATGCGATCGCCAACCAGCGACTCATTCTTGAGTGCAACGCCCGTTTAAGCTAAGTGAGGAGAGAAAAGGTCAAATAGGGAGAGAAGAGGAGTGCGCTGATCGAAGACTCGGTCGCCTCACATCTCTGAAAACCTTACTCATTGGGAAGCATGGCCAAGCTACCCGTCCCAATGGGTAAGATTGGTTTTGTCAAAGCCATGGTTCTTAGTGATCCGTGGGCACAGGTTGAACTTGCAAGAAAGTAACCATCTGATCCAACCCTCGATGGATGCGTCGCGTCACGGTCATTGGGCTGACGCCAATCCGTTCGGCAACTTCTTTGCGAGATAGCCCGCTGTAGTAAACGAACTCGACAGCCGTGCGAAGTTTATCTTCAAGCTGGCTCATTGCCCGCTGCAACTGCTGCCGATCTTCTTCAAGGGTTTGATTGATGAAGTACTTCGGATCAGGAAGGGTTTCGCCGAGCGTAATACTCGAGTCGGTTTGTTGCACCGTTGCATCAAGGCTCAGAGGCAAACGATTTTTGATGGCAATGCTGACTTCCGACCATTCCAATAGGGAAATTCCCAGTGCTTCTGCGACCTGTTGCTCATTGGGAGGAAAACCCAACTCGCGGGTGAGCCGCATCCGCACCCGTTGTCCCTCTTTTTGCAAATCCTGCCAACGGCGGGGAACCTTAACTGCACTCCCGCGATCGCGCAGAAAGTGTAAAATTTCGCCTCGAATGTAGGGCACTGCGAACGAGCTAAACGCACAGCCTTGGTCAGGTTTGAAGCGTTCAATGGCATTGATTAAGCCAAGATAGCCAATCTGTTCCAAGTCTTCGTATGGCTCGACACATTGGTGGCTGATTCGATGAGCGATTTTTCGCACTAAGCCCATATTCAATTGCACGAGCTGATTGCGAAGTTTAATTGACCGATCTCGTTGGTACAGCATCAACAATTCCATACTGCGGGATCGGAGCGAGGAAGAATTAGCCGTCATCGTGAAGAGTCCTGGGTTAGTTTAGACTAATTCTCCGGTTCAAGAGGAATTCACAACCATCGTTATTTCACGGGAATCAGGGGCCATCCCCCCCATCATCTAAGGGGAAATACGTATGGTACAATTGCCTATTGGTTATATGCTCTGAAAAGCGATGGCCGTCCTGTTATGCCTCTACGGCGGCAGTTTGCGGGTTTTTGCAACGGCATCGTTCTTTCCAGGCGAGTAGAAAGTATTGAATCCGCAGGTTAGTCTGTCTGTAACCGGTTTCTATGACGGATTCCCACAAATGATCTGACCAAATCGTAATGTTGCTATTCTTCACATTGTGGAGAGAAATAGTGGGTAAGCAACCACTGTCAGCTCCATGAACACCAAGACCGAATTACTTTCATGCAAGTCTTGCAGTGAAAGGCTTTCATAAAGTTAATCTGTACTCGATTCTTAGTGAATTAGTATGGGCTGAGTCTTGGGGTGGGCATTGGGTATGCGATCCGGACACTTTGCCAGCGCTCAAAATATTTGTGGCGTAACCTAGAATTTGTTTGAATTTAGATTTTATTTGGATGATGTCATCCAGAGAATTTAGATAATGTCATCTAGGAAAGATATTCCACTGACTCAGGTTCGATAAGATTCAGGATATATAGTCGGAGAATCATTGCATGAGTAACACAAGCAACTTTCGTCAGGCCATGCGCGAGGCGCAGAATCAATCCCTCGTTGGGCCTAACGTCATTAAAAATGCTCTGCCCTATGTAGGCGGCGGGCTGATTCTAACCGCCGTTGGTACCTATGCGGGATTGAATGTCCTCCAAACGCGACCAGAAATCTTCATGACGACCTTTTGGGTCGCGTTGATTGCAGAGTTGGTTTTGTTCTTTGTTGCCCGTGGCATTGCAGAAAAGGGGAACAACGGTACAGCGCTGCCGTTGCTCGCCACCTATAGCCTGTTGTCAGGTTATACCTTGAGCGGACTGGTTCTGCTCGCCATCGGTACAGTTGGTATTTCTAGCCTGGGCATTGCGGCACTTGGGTGTGGCGTAACGTTCGTTGCCGCCCGGCAGATTGGCTCAAATCTCTCCGACGAAGATGGCATGGCATTGACGAAGACCATCCGTTTGGGAATTATTGCGCTGCTAGTCGTCATGGTGGGGCAACTCATCTTTGGTGTCTTCTTTGGCATGGGCACAAATCCCTTGTTGGAGCTGGCCATTTCGGGTGCAGGTGTCCTGCTATTTGTCGGCGCAGCAGTGGTAGATTTCTACATCCTGCCTCGGGTGTATCGTGATGAGCAGTACCTACCCGCAGCGCTATCGATGTACCTCACGTACATCAACCTGTTCATCTTTATTCTGCGCCTGCTGATTGCCTTGAACCGCGATTAAGAAAATGGCGCAGAAGAAGACCTAATAATCCCCATGAGAGCAGCACAGTCTGATTTCTCATGGGGTCTTGTTATTTATACATTTGGCACGAAAAAATAATACAGTTTGATGATTTTGGGCTAACTCCTCAATGGCGTATCCATCACGTCTGTGCTCAGAGACTCCGTCCTTCTGATTCTGCATTCCCGGAATCCTATGGGAAGAAATCCGGGTGATCGATGTAGTGTAGGCTGTAGAAGGATTATGTAGCATTGATATTCGAGATTGAATATCTGGGTTAAGCACTATGAGTGATGGAACGTTTCCGATTCTCTATCTTGGGCTGCTGGTCGGGCTGCTTTCGGTGGTCACTATCTTCTTGTTTCGGCAGGTGCTCCGCACGCGTCGCGTGGAGACGCGTCTGAGCAAACTCCAAAACAAACTAAAGAAGGAAAAGGGGACGGCTCAAGAGCACTACGAACTCGGCACTCTCTTCTTGGATAAACGGCTGTATACCCAATCGATCGCCGAGTTCCAAAAAGCTCTCAAATCTAAGGATCTGCAAGGCAACGAGAATATTGCCCTACTGCACAACGGTATCGGCTATGCCTATGCGGCTCAGGAGCAATTTGACCTAGCTATTCGATCCTACAAGGAAGCGATCGCCCAGGTGCCAGACTACGTAACGGCTTTCAACAATTTAGGGTTTGCTTACGAGAAGAAACAGCTGATTGCCCAGGCCGTTGAGGCCTATGAGGAGGCGCTCAAAGTCGATCCCAAGAATAAGGTGGCTGAACGGCGATCGCAGGCTCTCCGCAAACGCCTCGTCCCTTCCAGCTAGACTTCCTCCTAACTAAATCACTGAAAATACTTTTGTAGTATAGATATACTTTACTTACACAAAAGTTATATTGTGCTAGCCATTTTTTCTGCGGTGCATCCTAAATTATTGGCTAGGGTGTAGGAACTGAGGCTAAGATACTGGCACTACACACACGTTATAGATGCTGCCAAGGAATGCAGCAGGAAAGGTGACAAAGGTAGCGCGAAAAAACCCAGGAAGACATACGCCGGAATTGTGCGATCAAGATATAACGAGAGATGATATGAAGTATAGAGTCGAGGAGGTTGGCTCTAGGGTGAATGCATAACCTTGCCAATGCACTACGCACATTCAAGACCCATTGAGTGTCGGTCTGCACGTTGGACCGAAGTATCCAGTTACTATAAAAGTTATTATGTCAGGTCAAATACTGGGCGATCGCTACGAAGTTGAAGGACAACTGGGTAAAAAAGCTGGCCGCTGGACATTGCTGGCTCGCGACTTGATGACCAATAAGCCCGTCATCCTCAAAGTCTTGTTCATTGACGAGAATTTGGCCTCTGATGATCTCAAGCTCTTCAAACGCGAAGTCGATATCCTCCGCACGCTGAATCACCCTTCAACGCCCCAATACCTTGGCTATTTTGAGATCAGTCTCCCCAGAGATGGGAAGGCGTTGGTTCTGATCCAGAGCTATTTGGCGGGCAAGTCTTTGCAGAACTATATGGCAGATAAGCGATTGCTGTCTGAATCTGAAGCGCGGAAAATTGCTTACGAAGTGCTGAAAATATTGCAATATTTGCATGGCCGCACTCCACCTATCATCCATCGCGACATCAAGCCAAGCAACATTTTGCTCTCTGCCGATTCGGCAACGCTGACGTCCGAAGTGGGTCTAGTGGATTTTGGCTCCGTTAAGTCCCTGGCTCCTAGTGATGGCACGACCTTTAGTATGGTAGGCACCGATGGATTTGTGCCGCCCGAGCAGATGGGTCGGCGAGCGGTTATCTCATCTGATCTCTATAGCCTGGGAGTAACCCTGGTTGCAGGTATGTCAGGGTTAGAGCCCGATGCTATGCCCAAGAGTGGATTTCGTATTAAGGTTCATGAGGCGATCGCTGCCAGCCCTGATTTTTCTGCGTGGCTTCAGAAGGCCACCGAACCTGAGTTAATCAAACGCTATCGTCAGGTTGAAGAAGCGCTGGCAGCATTGCCTCAGTCATGATTCTTGCAGGAGCAACAGACGTCATTTCGATGATCGTTCTCATCTCACCAATTGAGGGGATCCAGAAAAAACATCCCCTCAATTGGCAATGCCCCGTATAGTGATTACAGACATGCAATAGGAGAAAGCCATGCCGTTCGGTTTGGGTTGGCCCGAAGTTCTCGTCATACTTGGGGTCGCTGTTCTAATCTTTGGGCCTAAGCGCATTCCCGAATTGGGGAGTGCCTTAGGCAAAACTCTTCGTGGATTTAAGGAAGAGATGAATAACCCAGATGAGACGGTGCTCGAACCGGCAGATGATGAAGATACGCCGACGGCATAAGTTGCAGATCTAGCACAACGGGTTTTTCTTAATGCGTTTAGGATGGGGTTGCTCATCACAGAATTGATGGCGCTGTTCTGACGGGTTGCGCCGCATACTGCACCCTCTATGGCAAAAGATTTCAAGCCATCCAAAGTCAATTACACCGTCAAGGCCGAGACGGCGATGGAGGCGATCGCCGATATCGCCCAGAAGTTTTTGCATTTCGCCGATGGCAAAGTGAAGCTGCTGAAGCAACCCTCCGATTTTCCGCTGCGGTTGTTTTGCCGTGCGCTGATTGACGACTGGCAAACGGGTACAGTGAGCTATCAACCCGGAAAGCTAACGCTAGTCTTCAACTTAGCACAGCCAGATATCGAAGCAGATGTCCTGATCTTTCAACCACAGGAGGGCGATCGCTACCTCTACACCCGCAAAACGCCACCCCCTCTCGGTGAGTTAAACTTGCCCATTGAGCGAGATGCCATCCAACAAATGGCACAGCAGCTCCAGACATTGACCGAAAGCCTGAGCCAGTTGACGGAAAACCAGCGATCGATCGAAGAGCGCCTGGGTCAAGGTCAGGGCTATGCAGCGACCGCAGAGGTGCATGGCGGTGAGGTGGATGCGCGATCGCTGCGCAGTTTGCTGGACGCGCAAACGCAGCTAGTAATGAAGCAACTGGGGGCGATCGCTCAGCAGCTGGAACAGCGTATGGATGGGCTCCAGCGCCAGATTGACCAACTTGCTTCCCGCGTGGAGACGAGTTTTGACGAAAGTAGTGGGTTTGAAACCGGAGAAGAAGCTGCAATCCCCAAAACCGAGACAGAATGGCGGCAGCGCATTCAGGCAACCTGGGGCACCGTGGGTGATTATGAGCAGTACAGTGCTAGTCACCGCGAAACGAATGCCGAGATGCCGCTGTTTGATACGCCCGACTGGATTGCCCTCTGCGAACTCGATTGGGCACAACGACTCCATCCCTCCTTGGCGATGCTCTACACCTTAATTCATGGGGAGGATGGAATTGGCTTTAGTGGTGCGGATGTGTTGCACCAGTTTGGCTGTCATGTGGATCCTCGCACGGGCGATCGCTACTATATCTACAAAATTGGTGGCTACGCGGCTTTTGAGGCGCTGTGGCAAATGGCAAACCATCCCCAATATCCCTGGCTCAAGGAATTACAACGCTTGAGCCAGAAGGTGAGTCGGTTTGCCGATGTGTTTAAACTCTTTGGCTGGGAACCCGAGGCGATCGCAGCATTGCAACAGGTGGTGCAACGGGCGCAGCAAGCCCGCACAGGGTACCAATCGCAGCAACATAATCAGCAGCAGGGGTACCAGCAAAACAACTCGCAACGCCCCCCCAGCAACTCCCTCAGCGATTACTTCACGATCCTCAACATTGGGCCGTTTACCCCTATCTCGCTGGAATCTCTCAAGCAAGCTTACCGTCTGGCAATGAAGACGGCGCATCCCGATACGGGTGGCAGCAAAGAACGAGCGCAGCGGGTCAACGAAGCCTATGAGGCGATCATGCGCCACTATTTCCCAAACGCTATTTGATTCTCCGATGCTACTTCCCCAACACTCTTAAACAGAATTTGGACAAGCCTATTTGGACAAGCCCATGCCGTCTCTCGCGACCATCCGCAAGGTCATTAGTAAGCGATTCTTTGGTAATCTCTTGCCAATTCCTGCAACTAACCCCTTTGGTCTTGGGGCGATCGCCCCTCCCTTTGATCTGTTGAATGTGACCGATGGTGAACGGGTGAAACTGCTCAATTATGTTGGCACTCGCCCATCGGATCCACCCCGAGAGAAGCAGCCTGTTTTGCTCTGTTTTTCGCGGATATTTGCAGAGAAGGTTTACTGTCCTCTGTGCTATCCCCATATTGTGGCGCTGAACAAGCAGTATGAGCAGTTTACCCAACGCGGTGTGGCAGTCATGCTCATCGTTAGCACAGACCCACAACAGACAAAAACGGTTGTGCAAGATCTTGCGCTAAAGCTGCCGGTACTGAGTGACCCAACCTGCCGGATATTCCGACTCTATCGGGTGGGGCAGGCGTTGGGGGCACCCCTCCCGGCACAGTTTCTGATTGATTTGCAGGGACGTATCCGTTTCCGACATTTGTTCTCGTTTCTTGAACCCAATGCCAGTGTGGAGCGGTTACTGGTGGCCTGCGATCGCATCACCTCTCCTGCCGAGCCACCCCCTTTACTCGCGGGTGACGATGGCGATAGCAGTACCGCAACGCCTCCTCCTGCCGAAACGCCTGCCTAAGCAGCAGCCTCACAAGTGGAACTAGAGCGCTGTGCGCATTGGTTAAGTATGGTTGTGTGGGGCGCGACGCGCCCCACACAACCCTTTTTTGTACTTGATGCGGTTGCAGACCGCTATATCCTATAAAATCCAAAAAAAATCAGGGTTGGTATGAGCCAACCCTGATTTCAAGTTATTTCAAGTGTTGTTTCACAAGCTTCTGCTCCACTAACCCTTCTCCAAACGATTGAGTGGGCTAGGGCGAGTCAATCAGCCTGCTCTATAAAACCTGAGAAGTATCCGCCAAAAACGGGGCTTAAGCAAACGCTACGAGTTTGTAGTTTGTGCTGCTAGCAATTCCTTGAGCTTTTCGAGTTCCTGTGCCCAGCGAGGATCGGGTTGCACCGCTTCGTTGTCCCCACCAGACTTCTTGGCTTTACCCTTACGCTTGCCGCTAGTGTTGCCAGTGCTAGCCTCATTGCCTTCACCTTCACCCTTAGCACGAGGGTTCGCTTTTTCAATTTTTAGTGGGCTTTCCTTAAGGACATAGCCATTGAATTTTTCGATGATTTGGTCGGCTTCTTCATCATTTTTCACTGTGACAAAGCCAAACCCACGGCACTTGCCAGTTTTGCGATCGGTGATAACCTTTGTTGTCACCGCGTCGCCATATTCTTCAAAAACGGCAGCTAGCTCCTGGCGCTCCAGCTCCTTCGGCAAATTGCCAACATAGAGTCGAACAGACATAGAAAAAGATTCCTCCAGACGTTG
>JBCBSJ010000058.1:0-25173 GCA_039819245.1 Cyanobacteria bacterium J06638_20 | reverse complement strand
TATTGATTGCGCCCGCTGCATTGCAGCGGGCGCAATCAATATTGGGGGTCTTCAACCGACTTAGATTTTATGCGTTGGCGGTTTCGGGGTAACAGACGTTGGTGCCGCCCAGGCCGCAGTAGCCACCGGGATTCTTCGCCAGGTATTGCTGGTGATAGTCTTCGGCGTAATAGAACTCCGGCGCGTCGATAATTTCGGTGGTGATTTCGGTCATGCCTGCACCTTTGAGGGCAGACTGGTAGCGATCGCGCGATTCTTCGGCTAGCTTCCGTTGCGTGTCGTTGTAGGCGTAGATGCCCGAGCGGTATTGTGTGCCGACATCATTGCCTTGGCGCATTCCCTGGGTGGGGTTGTGGCTTTCCCAGAAGACTTTGAGCAAGTCGGAGTAGCTAATTCTTTCTGGATCGTAGACTACTAGCACAACTTCGTTGTGCCCGGTCATGCCTGTGCAGACTTCGCGGTAGGTGGGGTTTGGGGTCGAGCCAGCTGCATAGCCAACGGCGGTGGAATACACGCCGTCCTGCTGCCAGAAGCGGCGCTCGGCTCCCCAGAAGCATCCCAGCCCGAACATGGCTGTTTCCATTCCTGTAGGGAAGGGCGGTTGCAGAGGATTGCCGTTCACAAAGTGACGGTTGGTGACAGGCATCGGCTCTGTCCGTCCGGGCAATGCCTCTTCGGCGGTCGGCATCGATTTCTTTTTGCCAAATCCAAATAAAACCATGGTGCGTGTTCGTTGTCCTGCAAATGGGTGGTTGATAAAGAGGGAAACGTTTGTGCCGTTAGATCTATGGTACGAGAGTTAAACCATGAGATCGGTCAAAGGGCGATCGCCCGCAAAAAGCGAACTTAAATCTGAGCCCCGATATAGATGGATGCGTGTTGCTTAACTATTCTTCATGCTAAAGCATTCTTATGATTGCCTCTAGCGAGAAAGATACGCTTTCCCGAACCCGAACGCCATCTATCACACAGAACTTCCATTCATAGATTCCCTATGTTATGTAGCTAGCAGGGGACGATCGCTAGAAAACGGCCAGCACTCCGCCTCTGCTGAAATCCTCAACAAATGGCGGCCGAGTGTATGGATGTCTCCATCATTGGTGCAAGTGGTGATTGTGGGCGAGAAATCGTTACCCAGTTAATTGGGATTCGAGCGCTAGCTCCAACAGAACGCCTGCAATTGGTCGGGCGAGAGCGGGGGCGTAGCGCCAAAGTTTTGCAAGGCATGTGTGTCGATCTCGAAGATGCTTATGCCGAGATGGCACCGGAGCTTGATGTGGCGCTGCGTCCCGACGAGATCGTTGCCGATGTCATTGTGATGGCGGCAGGAGCTACGGTGCAGAGAGAAATCAAGTCCCGCTCTGATCTGTCGGCGGTGAACCTGCCTGTGTTTGAGCAGTATGCCAAGGCGATCGCCCATTATGGCAGTGGGCATGAAATTGTACTGATTGTCACCAACCCCCAGGAACTGGCGGTTGAGGTGTTCAGTCGCTACCTGGGGCGGCATCGAGTGATTGGTATCGGCGCCTATTCCGACTCGCTGCGATTTCGGCGAGAGATTGCGGTCGATTTGGGCGTCCGTCGTCAACTCGTGCAGGGGTTTGTGTTGGGGGAACATGGCGAAAATATGCTGCCCCTCTGGAGTAGTGTCCGCATTCAGGGCATGGATCCCGAAGAGCTGCAACGCGCTGTGCAACGGTTACGGCAAGGACAGGCGATTTCTGACTTCCCAACCAATGTGGAGCGGGAAAAAAAAGCGGTGATGGCTGATTTACGCGAGCAACGTATTACGGAAGCGTACGATGCCGTCAGCCAGCTTTCCCCTGATTTGCGAGTTGTGATCAAACCCTTTGTCACCCACCTTTCGGGAGCCAAGACCATTTCGGCAACAGCCAATGTCACGGTGGAGCTGGTGCGGACGCTGTTGGATGGTCGAGAGGTGGTGGTATCTGGGCAAGTGCAGTTGGATGGCGAGTTCTATGGCATTCGCACACCGATGGGGGTTCCCATTGTCGTCACGCCCTTTGGCTGGACCCAGGTGGTGTCATTACAGCTATGGGAGGAAGAGGCGCAGCTTCTGCAACGGATTGCCAACGGATTGCGACAGCGGATTCAGGAGGATTTGCAGCGTGGATGAACAACGATGGGTCTTTGTCGTGCGATCGCTCGATCGTCCGGGTGCGCTGACCTCTGCTGCCTCGGTCTTTTCGAATCGTGGCGTTTCCCTAGAAGGCGTCCTCGGCAGCGGCATCGATTCCAACACGACCCAGGATGCCCGTTTGCTCATTAGCTTCCAGGCGACAGCGGCCAAAAAAGAGGTGCTGCGCCGTGCCCTGGAACGGCTGAGGGCGGTGGTTTCAGTCGATGCCTATCCCTACGACGCCCCAAATTTGCGGGCGATCGCCACAACTCGTCTCCAAAACTCTGCCCTCCCCTTGCTCCAGGAAAACGTCCAGGAGGGGGTGCAATCCGAGATCATTTCGACCCATGAGGAAGAAAGCACCGTCTTGCTCAAAGGGCATACCGTTGCGGTAGAACAGCTTCTCGGTGACTTGCGGAATCAAAACGCTCTGGTCGATGTGGTGATGACAGCAATCGCCATTTAGACCCATGCCTTCCGCTACCGAGATAGGAGCGATCGCAAACACCTCGATCAGAATTCTTCGATCAGAATTGCATATTCCTGCAGGGTAAACTCTACGAAATTGTCCTGGGCTAGCTTGAATTAAAAACAACGGATGACCGCATAGATCGATTGCTGTTTCGCGTTGTACTGCCCTCATCATGATTGCTTCTCAAGATAACCACCCGGCGCTCCAATCGGGACAGGTATTGGGCGATCGCTACCGCCTACAAAAACGCCTGGGCCATACGGCCACCAGCCGACAAACTTGGCTAGCCCTCGACACCCATCGGCACAATGAACCCATCGCCCTGAAACTACTCGCCTTCCATCCCCACATGCAACTGGAAGAGCTAAAACTGTTTGAGCGCGAAGCAGAAGTGCTTCAGACCCTCGACCATCCCCGGATTCCCGACTATCGCGACTATTTTTCAGACGAGCGCGATGTGCTGTGGTTTGGGTTGGTGCAGGAGTATATTCCTGGAAAATCGCTGCAAGCGCGCCTAGAGCAAGGCCAAACTTTCGCCGAGGAAGATGTCCGGTGGCTGGCCACCCGCGTGCTGACAATCCTTTTCCACCTCCATGCTCGGGTGCCACCCGTACTGCATCGGGACATCAAACCCAGCAACATTCTGTGGGGCGACGATAAGGAAATCTATCTCATTGACTTCGGTGCGGTGCAAACCCAGGCCGCGCTCACAGGCGTAACATTCACTGTGGTTGGCTCCTGTGGCTATGCTCCATTAGAGCAGTTTTGGGGGCGCGCTGTGCCCAGTTCTGATCTCTACGCTCTAGGGGCAACCCTAATGCACTTACTCTCGGGTATTCCCCCTGCCGATTTGCCCCAAAGCAATGGCTACCTGCATCTACCAGACAATGTAACGATTCAGCCGTTTTTCAAAGCTTGGATCGAGAAATTGGTGGAACCTATCCAGGAGAAACGGTTTGCTAGTACGAAGCAAGCCCTGCAAAGTCTTGCGCAAGAGCATTTTCCCTCTGCGGACGTTCCAAATGATCGGCTTCAGAAACCCAAAGGCTCTCGTATTCGCTTGCAGCGCCGCTCCGATCGCTGTTCAATTCTTGTTCCGTCACAGACACAGGATAATATAGCTGACTTTCTTGTTGGGGTACTACTGATAGCATTGATGCTTGGGGTTCTGCTTTTATCGCTTGGTGCTCTCTGGATGCTCTTTTTTGGGAGCAATACAATGGGGTTACTGGTCTTCAACTTCATATTGTTAGGTGTCTTCGGCAGCTTGCTCATGAGGGTCACTGAAGAAACGCAGATTGAACTGGAAGGTAATAGCTTTTTCCTCCAGCGCGCATCTTTTTTCGGACTCTCTTCCAATCAGCGCAAACTGTCTCGTCCAAGCATTCTCAGCATTTTTTTGCAGCGAATTTCAGAGCGTAATCGGATTGGCATTCGTCTCCAGCATGAAACCATTTACTTGGGGTGGGGACTGACGGAAATGGAATGCATCTGGCTGGTGCAAGAACTTCAGGATTGGCTGCATGAATAAGGTGAAGCCGTTTCGGAATGACTTCATCTCAAGTTCGCACAGCAAGCTCCCGATATATTTTCTCGAAAATATATCGGGAGCTTCTAATCTGGATGCGGGACGCCCTTACGGGTTGATATTGGGATAAATAACATTTTGCAAATCCTGCAAAATGTTAGATGGGTTTTATCAGAGTACGTAAGTGCTATTTCAGAGGCAGCGGAAATCAAAAATCCAGGGTGGGAAAACCATCGGGCGGGAGATCATCAGATTCTGGCTTTTTCAAATCCGTCGGTGGGCGATCGCTGCTCCACATCCACCAGGCCGTGCCACAGGAGCAGAAATAGAACTCTTGCCACTTGCGGCGATGATCTTCGGTGTAGATGGGCGATCGCCGATTAATCCAGACTTGTTTGGCCTCGGCGATCGGGGCTCGGCAAGACGGGCAGCAGACATGCAGGGCATGAACAGCCTTCTCGGTCCAGTCGGGTGGCATTGGGGCGAACGCATCCATGAGCAAATCCACACTATAAGCAATGGGCAGCAATGAACAATGGGCAGCAGCCGTCGAGAATTCCTTGAAAAACAGCGAGTGCAGAATAACGGCTATGGGCTAGGTTATCCTCTCACACAGTCCAATCCTACCCAGTTCATCGTTGCTTTGCCTGGGGTGATTTGCTGAAGCCTATCTGCCCCGAACAATCCATAGTGCCCCCAAAATCTAATGTGCCGTCCCAAAGGATTTAGGCTACTGTTCTAAGATAAATGCCGCTTTAGGGTCGCGAGGAAGGAGATTATGGGGATCTTAAACCTGATTTCATTCATTGGGATTTTTGGGTTATGTGCTGTCGCCTGGCTATTTTCTGAGCACCGTAGCCCGAAATATTTTCCGTGGAGGGTCGCTCTGTCCGGCATTATCTTACAGCTGATCCTAGGGGCGATCGTTTTTGCGGTTCCAGGAACCCGCGATGCCTTGCAAGTATTCAGCAATTTCCTCAATGTCATTTTTGAAGCGGCAGATTCCGGGGCACGCTTTGTTTTCGGGGCTAACATTGTTCCCGTTCCTGGCCAAGATCCCCAAGTCAACCTGGGCTATATTTTTGCCTTCCGAGCGCTGCCAGCCGTCATTTTCTTCTCCGGCTTGATGGCCTTGCTCTACAACATTGGCTTCATGCAGGTGCTGACGAACTTCTTCGCCAAAATCTTCTACAGCACCATGCGACTCAGTGGGGCTGAGTCCCTGAGCGGAGCGGCTAATATTTTTGTAGGCATTGAAGCGGCGATCGCCGTTAAGCCTTTCCTGGCCTCCATGAGCCGTAGCGAACTCTGCGCCATCCTGGCCTGCTGTTTCGGTACTGCGGCTTCCTCCGTCCTGGCCATCTACGTCAGTTTCCTGCGTCCCGTTTTCCCCAACATTTTGGGACACCTGGTTTCTGCCTCCATCATGGCGATTCCGGCCTGTTTCCTGCTGGCAAAAATCCTTGTACCGGAAACCACAGTACCTGTCACTGCGGGTGGGATTCCTGTTGAGGGCGATCGCCCCGATGACGATGATGAAGAGGATGCACCCACTGAAACCATTGCAGGGGAACCAATGCAGCGCATGAGTCCGTTGGATGCATCAATTGTCGGTGCCTTGGATGGGGTCAAAATGGCCGTTTCCATTGCTGCTGTGTTGATCTTGATCCTGGGCTTCGTCTTTTTGATTAACCAATTGTTTGGCTTCCTGGCAGGGTTACCGGGTCCCTTTGGCAGCTTCTTCCAGGTAGTGAACTTGCAGAATATTCTGGGCGCGTTGTTTCTGCCACTCACGGTGTTAACTGGGGTTTCTCTGGAATGGAATGAACTCTGGGCATCGTCGGTGATCATCGGACGTCGTTTGTTTGAAACAGCTATTCCTCCCTACCAGGCCCTCGCAGCGGCGGGTGCGGCTGGGGAATTGACCGATCGCGCCATTTTGATTGTGAGCTACGCCCTCTCTGGGTTCGCCCACTTGGCGTCTGTAGGCATCTTCGTGGGTGGGGTCAGTGCCCTGATTCCCTCTCGTCGTCGGGATGTCTCCGCGATGGGCTGGAAAGCCCTGTTCGCAGGCACCCTGGCCACCCTCATGATTTCCTGTGTGGCTGGGGTCTTCTATGTTCCTGGTAATACTAGTATTCTGGGCGTTCCCGACACTCCCCCGGCTGAGGTGGCTCCCAGTCCCGCTGAACCAACGGATGAGGCGCCTGCTGATGAGGCGCCTGCCCCGACGGAGGAAGCTCCCCCAGCGCCGGATGAAGAGGTTCCAGCACCAGAGGATACGCCCGATGGCACCGTTGGTTCACATCCTTCGCATATCCTCCGAACGGCTTGGGTTGCTGCCCGATGAGTGTTCTCCCAGATATTTTGGCGGCGAACAGCGCCTTCTACCGTGCCTTTGAAAAGCGAGACAGCGAAGCTATGGCGGCGGTTTGGTCGAAAGGTAGTACCAGCGTGTGCATCCATCCCGGTCGATCAGCCTTGGTTGGATGGGAGGCGATCGCCGATTCCTGGACGCAAATTTTCCGGGGAACCCAATTCCTTGAGATTGATACGGATGTGAAAGCCACCGAAATTTCCGGTGACTTAGCCTACGTCGTGTTGATTGAAACGGTGCGGCAAGTGAGCAATCGCCGCCAAATCGTTGCTCAATCCATGGCAACCAATATCTTCGAACGTATGGGTGGCCGTTGGTATCTTATCCATCATCACGGCAGCCCGTTGATGGAAGGCTGATTCCAAATCAGATCACATCCGATTAAACAATCGTAAAACCCAACTAGTTTCATGCCCGCTGCACTGCAGCGGGCATGAAACTAGTTGGGTTCTTCTGCCCATGAGCAGGGATTAGGCAACCGATGGTTCCAGCTCGATGGCAATACGATCGCCCGCTGTCGGCTCAATTACCTGTGCCTTCAGCCCTTTCTCCGTCAGCATTTGTTGAAACGCATCGTTACTGCCCTTGGCTTTCAGCACCGAAATCAGCATTCCTTCAAACTCAATGTCACCTCCAGCAGCGGTGGGCAGCATCACTTGGGGCTTAAGCCATTGTGCGACCTTGAGCGCACTTTCTTGACCTTTGATGAATGGCCCTACTAGCGGCAGTTCCAGGTTAATTAGCGGCGTAATGACTACATCAACGGGTGGCTCCGTTTGTAGCGTCGCGTCGTGATATCCGTGCGGTTCATAGTAAAGCCGCTTTCCAGCCACCATATCCGTCACCAAGTATGCATTTTCGGTCAACAATGGGCCAATGGGGGAGCCAGGAAATGCCTTGAACTTCACCTGCTCTTGCCACACATAGGACTGACCATGCTCTAGAGCCGTCACGTTCTCGTAGCCGAGTTCTCGAACGACCTTGGCCGCATTAGGCGAAGCGATGACCGGAATGCTGCGATCGAGTGCCTTCAACGTTTCGGGATGGGCATGGTCTTCAAGCCCTTGGGATAGCAAAATCAAGTCAATGTTTTCGGGAATGGAGCGGGGAGCGTCCCGAAATCCCCGAAACAGCCACTTCGCTCCACCAAATACCAAATCTCCAACCAACCAGGGATCCAGCAAAATCCGCGTATGCTCAAGATCAATCAACCAGGAGTTGCTGTCGAGATATGTCAGATACATTGTTGAGAGAAATTAGACGACAAACGGAGAAATGACTGAGCGAAGGGGAGCGATCGCCCACCGTACACAACGCGCTAATGCAGTCACGTTCGGTGACATCGAAATCGATGGCTGCATTGCGTAAATCCAACAACCGAAACAGCAGCGGTTCGATCGCTAGCTATACCGTCATATCAACCGTTACAAAACTTAACCCCTTCCATTATGCCGCATTAACTATGCAACATTAGTTCTCCTACATTGTTGGCCATTGGCTTGTTGGCCATTGGTGGCGCAAGAACTTGGAGGCAATTACTCAGGGTTACTTTCTGGGAGTCTTACAGCGTCGAGCTTTCAGAATGCAAAGCCCAACACATTCAATCTAGCACTTCTATGCCGGTTGCCCTTTTGCACGCGCTTTGGCACGGGCGGCACTCTTCTTCAGGGCATCTAGGCGCTTTTCGTAGCCCCGACGCACATTTCGTTTCGGGGACTGGTCAATCAAAATCTTGAGGGCGCTGCCCAGACTCTTGTAGGCATTGGGCAACGAGTAGCCAAATCGAGTCGCGAGGGCGATCGCCTTTTCATCCGCTTCAATGGCTTCGACCAGCCGCTTCTCACCATTGTTGCGCTTATATAGCCGCCAGCCAGATACGCCGCACAGCGCCAGCGCCAACATCAGCAGCAAGCCGTCTTGAACCCACAGCTCGCCAACTGCGCCGCCTAGACCAATGGCCAGTGCCGCCATTTCCCAGCCATCGCGGGGAATCGTGTCGTTTTGCACTCTGGCTACTTCATGCCAGAACAACAGATTGCGCTGATCAAGGGCAAAGGCTTCCCACTTCATCAAATCCACCTGCACTTCGACCTGATCCTTGCCAATTTCCTCACAGGTGATGAGCGGCGGATTGGCCGCTGTTGCCGCTTCAATCGTGACCCAACTCCGCAACTCTGGCGGCAGCAACGACTTGAGACGACGCAACTCACTGAGGTCCGCACGAGCAGCAGAGGTAACGTAGGAAGTCATGATCAATACGACCCAATAAGGATTACAAATCTTAGAAAAGAATAGGCACGTTCGATCGTTGGATAAGATCTAGCGCTTTTTAGAGCAGTATAGCGAGGAATTTAACCTCTATGAGAAGAGGCGGCGTTCGGTTTTCAGTAAAACACCTGTAACGGCAGCTTGTGCTCCCTTACCTGTCTTCACCGCAAAAGCAGCACGCTCATCGGAAGCTCATGCGTCGGCCAAGGCCGTATGAATGTCGACACTGGTACTTAGCATTTTGTGGATGGGGCACTTATCGGCAATGACCAACAACCGCTGCTTCTGTTCCTCAGACAAGTTACCCTCCAGGTGCAGTGCAGCCTGAATTTGCGGGCGATCGCCCACTTTCCCTTTCGTCAACGCAACATCAACGCGCTCCAACGGCCAGCCCTTGCGACCCGCGTACATTTTCAGGGTGATTGCTTTGCACGCCCCCAGACTACCTAGCAGCAATTCAGTGGGGTTTGGCCCTGCATCATCGCCCTCCACGTCTACAGGTTCATCGGCGACTAACTCGAATTGGCGGATGTGGATCGTTTGCGTGTAGCGGGCATCGGTAGACGAAACTTTGACAGCGTCCACAATAGGTTCCTCATTCGCTCTATCTCCACCATACTGCGGTCGATGATTGCCTGTGGGGTTGGCTCAACAAAGCTCAAGCAATGGGTTTGTTCTGTGTCTGAGTGCAGGATACAAAATCAAGGATTCCCTGGTTTTGTATCCTGCACTCAGACTTCACACAGACGGCGGATGTTCAAGGGCGATCGCACCCCTTACAATCAGCGTAATTTTTTAAGGCAATTCCAATGAGTAACTCCCCTATTTCATCCGACCAGCTTTTGCAGCAGCTCAACTGGCGTTATGCCACCAAAAAGTTCGACACCACCAAAAAAATTCCAAACGAGACCTGGCAGACCCTTGAAGAGGCGATCGTCCTATCGCCCTCTTCCTTCGGTTTGCAGCCCTGGAAGTTTGTTGTCATAACCGACCCAGAGATCCGCAAAACCCTACAAGACCATGCCTGGGGACAAGCGCAAGTTGTTGATGCGTCTCACCTCGTTGTCTTTGCCCATAAGTTATCCATGAGTACCGCAGATGTGGATCACTACATCAACTACATGGCCGACATGCGCGAGATGCCTGCGGAAGCCCTGAAAGGGTTTGGCGACGTGGTGAAAGGCTTTTTGCAGTCGCCCCCCTATCCGATGGATATCGCGGCTTGGACCGCTCGCCAAACCTACATTGCGGTCGGGCAGTTCCTGGCCAGTGCCGCGCTCCTCGGCATTGATGTTTGCCCGATGGAAGGCTTTGTTCCTGCAAAAGTCGATGAAACCCTGGGACTAACCCAGCAAGGCTACGGTGCCGTCGCTCTCTGTGCCGCGGGCTACCGGGCTGACGATGATAAGTATGCCGGCCTCAAGAAAGTGCGCTATCCCAAATCTGAGGTGATGACACATTTGTAGGGCTTCTCAGTACAGGATAAAAAATTAAACCCCTACTAAAACCCCTGATTTTATGTGGCGCGGGCACCGCCCGCGCCACATAAAATCAGGGATTCCTTTGGTTTTGTCCTGTACTGAGGTAAGGCTTACACATTTTGTTGAGGGTGTAGGAGCATCGCGCCCATACCCTCAACAAATCTGGATGGAGAGACCCTATCGCAGTGTGGCGACTGTTTGCGTTCGTTCGGAGCGCATCCATGCAGAAAGCAACAAGGGAGGGGCGATCGCCCTTCCCTTGCTCTTACATTTCTGTATTTCAGGCGTAGGTGACAGGACAGTTGGCTTCAGCTGAACGCCAATAGCCTGAATGAATGACTAGATTCCGGTGTTGGTGCCCCGCTTGCCAGTAGCCAGTTCAACTTTCACAATTTTGCCGCCCATTTTCTGGATGCGCTGCTGCTCCCGGAACCAGTTTTCGTAGGGAACCAACTTTGTGAAGAACGTATTTTGCAGTTCACGCTGTGTCCGAATGCGCGTCTGGCTGGGAACACAAGCTGTAACCTTGAACATCCGCATGATTTTCTCTCCTGACTGGCAAAAGGCCGATATAACGTCTAAAGATGATTATCCGTAGAGACGGAATCAAAAAAGCTTGGAAAACAGCAGGTCGGACAAATGAAGTGTCTTGCTTGAGACGTAATCCTCCAATTCAAGGATATCCACCGTCCATCTGCTACATAAAACCGCCTGTAAACATAACCAGGCTAGAGTTAATGGATTTTCTTATCCAAAGAATTCAAAAATATGCCGGGAGCCTAGAATCAATCGAAAATCGCGACAACTCACAGCAAGCATCTTGCCATAAGTGATAACCATTCAAGACTCACTCCAGACATCCCGGACTGAGGTTGGGCGATCGCCCTCAGAAGTGCTCAAACAGCATGTGTCACATAGCGTGTGTCACACAGCGTGTGGCGGCTTCTTTTTAGGAATCGGCCACTAAACGAACCAAGGGTTAGCTCAAGCCAGAGCAGATGTAGTCGAAGTACACACCCATTTCCTTACCAGCATCCGCACCAACCAGGCTGGCGGTTACTTCTTTCATGGATTGAATCGCTTGCACAGTGGCTGCGACGGGTACACCCAGAGAGTTGTAAGTTTCCTTCAGACCATTCAGCACACGCTCATCCAGGATGGAAGGATCGCCAGCCAGCATTGCGTAGGTGGAATAGCGGAGGTAGTAGTCCAAGTCGCGGATGCAAGCAGCATAGCGACGAGTGGTGTACATGTTGCCACCAGGACGGGTGATGTCAGAGTACAGCAGAGATTTAGCAACTGCTTCCTTAACGATCGCTGCTGCATTTGCACTGATAGTGGTTGCAGCACGAACGCGCAGTTCGCCAGTCGCGAAGTAGCCCTGCAGTTTCTCCATTGCGGATCCATCCAGGTACTTACCCTGAACGTCCGAGGAATTGATTACAGCCGTAATTGCGTCTTGCATGATTTTTTCCTTAAAACATCAACTCAAAGACAACACTCAAACAAACGCGAAACCGCGTTTCGAGTCGAAGATAATGCCTACTGCATTGCACCGATGACATAGTCGAAGTAGGAGCCAGCTTCTGCGCCGTCTTCGCCAGACATCAAGGAGGTTGCAACAGACTTCATTGCCCGTACACCCTCTGCAACTGCGTCGATGGGAGTACCCAGAGACTTGTACATCTCACGGACACCAACGATGCCGATTTCTTCGATGGGAGTCACATCGCCGGAAACCACACCATAGGTTACAAGACGGAGGTAGTAGTCGAGGTCACGCAGGCAAGTAGCTGTCATTTCTTCGCCGTAAGCGTTGCCACCAGGGGAAACGACATCGGGGCGCTTCTGAAACAATTGGTCGCCCGCTTGCTTCACGATGCGCTCACGAGAATCGGTCAGAACCTGAGCAATCCGCAGACGGCGCTCGCCAGAGGTCACAAAAGACTTGATGCGATCCAGCTCACCAGGGCTGAGGTAGCGTGCCTCAGCATCGGCATTCACGATTGATTTCGTGACAATACTCATTGATGGAGTCCTCCAAAAGCAGAAATGTACCAGACGTAAGATAACTGGTATTTGTCAAATTAACGGACTGAAATGGCGAATCTGCCCCAAATTCTCTCCAGGAACGGGCCTGTAGCAACCGAAGCATCTTCAGCCAAGACCATCGCCCAGACGCGATCGCCGAACTTCTGGAATGACAGGAAGCCCCCATCAACCGCTGCCCAAAACGCTCTCGCCTAAACGAACCTAGAAATATTGGGAGACCGAACGCCTCATAATACTTCCGAAACTTATTGTGCGGTATTTGGCTCCACTGCCTGAAAACGCCGCAACATTTCGTAATCTATCTCCTCATTTACATTCCTTCGCGATTACAGCCCTTTGCGATCGCCCCGGAGATCGCCCGCCCCCAACTTAGTTCCGGGGATAGGGTTGGCTCTCGTTGAACTTTTCTTGATCAAAATAGTGAACAGTGCGGATGGGGTAAGGAATAGTAATGTTGGCCTCATCGCAGGCGGCTTTGAGAGCGATCGCCACCCGCGACTGTACCCGTTGCACCTCAGTAATTTGGGGCACTGTCCAAAATCGCACCTTGAAATTGATGGAACTATCCCCAAACCCAACGCAGATTACCTCGGGGGCGGGATTCGAACGCACCCCTTCGACGTGATTCACGGTGTCTAGGAAGGTGCGCTGTGCTAGGGGCAGCGGCGTTGTGTAATCGACCCCAATATCCAATTCCGTGCGTCGGGCATCATTTGCGGTCAACACCTTGACTGCGCTGGTGAAAATAATGGAGTTGGGGATTTCAATAATCTCTCCGCTGTAGGTCTGTAGCTTTGTAAAACGTATGTTTACTGTTTCCACGGTGCCTTCGTAATCACTGACAATGACTTGGTCACCGAGCTGAAAGGGTTCTTCCAGGAGCAATAAAATCCCGGCCAAGAAATTTTTGAAGATATCTTGAAATGCGAAGCCAATCGCCACCGACCCCAGACCGAGCAATGCAATGACGTCTCCCAGTTGTAAGCCCGGAAAGGCAACAATCGCCGCAAGCAGAATCCCCAAGACCCAGGTGCCAATGCGCACCGTTTGGATGGTCAAAATTTGCAGAGAGCGGCTTTTAACGAGTCGATCCGACAATCGGTTGGCAAGTTGACGGGTGATGCGAGCCCCGTAGCCTGTCATGAGGAGGATGGTGAGGGCAAAGACAATGCCCGGTAGAAGCTCGACGAAATTTCCTAGAAGTTCGAGCAGACTTTCTTGAACGCGGCTGATGATAACATCCATAACACTCTGTAATCCGCTCTGGTATTAGCGTAGACACTCTCGTCACCTTAACACCCTCATGGCTGAGACGGAGGTTCAAATCAGTGTGCTTTGGATGGATGGCGATCGCCCACCAGTCAATGTGAAAGGTGGTGAGGTCTTAAAAAGCACTCTCCTTGCAAGGCTCTGCCCTGAGCGTAGTCATAAGGACACGCATGATTAATGGGAATGCGGGAGCAGTAAATCCAGCGCTTGAAAATACGTCTAGCAGAACGAAAATCGCCGTTGTAACTTTAGTCACCAACAGCCTAATATTCTACTCTTGGGGACATAGGTTGCTGGTTTCTACGTATGAGAGGGATTTCTGTGTAAAAAATGCTTTCAGGGGTTCAATAAATTAGATGGTTAACTTTAGTTTGAGAAGCTAACTAAAGATGATGAAATGAAATGCGTTGTGGGCTTCAATCTAGGTCTGGTTTTTCTCCAGCTACGCTCTAATGTATTAGAGATTATAGAATTGACCCGTCACTACGCTGCTTAATCAAGTGCTTAATATTTTTTCGACAATTGTATTAAAGAATGTCATTCCATTTCCTTGCTGTTATGAAATGGAACCGTGATGGAGAATTGGCGCATTCCGCATAACTCATGTGCCCAAAGGCGGGAGGATTCGCTATTTCTCAGGAATATTGCCGATGTTTCCCAGTCCGGCATCGCCCTATCCTAAGAACGATTGACCAAAGGATAATACTGCACATTGATTGATTGATTGGTGTGCTTTCTGCTCGTGCCTTGACGAATTGACTCGGCTACATAGATAGATCGACTAAATAGATTTACCGATGGCTTTCTGGTCAGATTAATGCAATTTTTTGAGGCAGGACAATTTGTTTTCTGTGTACTGATTGCTCACGGGACAGCAGAACTGTCGGTAGTCACAGCAAGACAAAGGAGGTATTTTTTCCTGTATTTAACAGCTCGATGACAAAAATGTATGTCCCGCTGTCAGAATATATTTTGAGCTTTTCTGGAATAGGGTATTGTTTTCGTGTGTCCCGTCCTGTTGGTGTTGATTGCATAGCTGGTAATGCAGAAGGCTCTCCTCTAATCCGCCTATTCTGTATGCATTCCAGGCCTCTATGCTTTCCAGAACACTGTCACATCGGCCCAGGCGCTTCTTTTAAGCCCCATGCGTGGGTTTGTTTTACCGCCACTCTCAGGAGTTTCACGCTATGCAAATGCGATCTACCTCTGCTTCAAAGAAGTCTAGTTCTGCCCCTAGCTCCTTTAAGCCGCCAAGCCAAGAAAGGGCTGAGCGGCACCTCAAGCGAGCGAAAGCCCAGTTCAAGATGAAGCGGTATAACGAGGCTGTCAAGGAACTCCGCGACGCCATCAAGCTCGATCCGAAGCGAAGTGAGTTTCATGCCTGGTTAGCCAAAGTACAACTCAAGAAGGGATTAACTGGCATGGCCAATATCAGCCTTCGTAAAGCGCTCCAGATTGATCCAGAGAACGAATTAGCGCTTGAGTGCCAGCATCTCGTAGAAGAGCAGTCTAGTGATAAAGACGATACGGCCAACGAAAAAAGTAAAGGATTGGCTGGTCTGCTAACTCGCAAACTGTTTTGAGCTGAGCCTCTGCTCCCTTTGAAGCTTATATCCCCTTCTCCGCTGAATTGTTTGCGACCAAGGCGATGGAGAAGGGAATATTTTTGGTAAGGGAATATCTCCTTACGCGATCGCTTCCATAGCTTCGATCGCCGCTTCGAGGGCGATCGCCATATGGGTCCAGTGGGTGCCGCCCTGGCAAAAGACGATGTAGGGCTCCCGTAAGGGGCCATCCGCCGATAGCTCCGAGGTGCTGCCGTCAATGAAGGTGCCACCTGCCATTACCAACTGGCTTTCGTAGCCGGGGGTCACCGCCGGAACGGGGCGCAGGTAAGACCCAATGGGCGACCAAGCCTGTAGCGCGGTGCAAAACGCTGTCACCTTTTCGGGACTGCCCAGCTTAATCGCTTGAATAACATCGCGGCGGGGCGCATCCGGCAGCGGATTGACGGGATAGCCCAGCTTGTCGAAAATCCAGGCCACTAAGTAATTGCCCTTCATGGCTTCGCCGACCATTTGAGGGGCGAGGAATAAGCCCTGGAACAACAACCGATTTTGATCCAGTGATGCTCCCCCTTCGGAACCGATGCCTGGTGTGGTGAGGCGGCAGCAGGCTTGTTCGACGAATTCCGCCCGACCCGCTACATATCCCCCTGTCGTAACGATGGTGCCACCGGGATTTTTGATCAATGAGCCTGCCATCAGATCAGCTCCAACGACTGTAGGTTCACGATCGCCCACAAACTCGCCGTAGCAGTTATCGACAAAGCAGACGGTGTTGGGGTTTTGCTGCTTCACTAACTGGCAGATGCGCTCGATGTCGGCGATCGCCAAACTCGCGCGCCAGGAATAGCCGCAGGAACGCTGGATTAGTACCATCCGGGTTTCAGGACGTACTGCCATTGCCAGAGTGTCCCAATCCAAGGAGCCATCGGGCAACAGTTCGACTTGACGATAGTGGATGCCAAAGTCTTTTAGAGATCCCTGCCCTTCGCCCCGCAATCCGATCACTTCTTCCAGGGTGTCGTAGGGGGCGCCAGCTACTGCCAACAGCTCATCTCCCGGCCGCAAGACACCGTAGAGAGCGGCGGCGATCGCATGGGTGCCCGACACAAACTGCACCCGCACCGCTGCTGCTTCCGCCTGTATCACCGAGGCAAACACACGATCCATCACATCCCGCCCCAGGTCGCTATGTCCATAGCCACTCACGCTAGCAAAGTGCTGCACTCCCACTTGATGCGCACGAAATGCCTCCAGCACGCGCTTGAGCATCGTTTGAGTATGCTGGTCAATGCTGGCAAAGGTGGGTTGCAGGGCCGTTTGTGCCTGCTGAAGTAACTCTTGTGGATTCATAGGGCGATCGCGCGTCTATGCTCGGTCATTCAAAATACCTTGGCATTGTCCCCCGAAAGCGGTTCGGGATCCTGGCGATTAGAGGATTCCTGAGGCAAGAACAAGCGCCTTTATCCTGTTCGCTGATTGATCACCCTTAGAAGTGATCGATTGGTAGCAGAGCGCAAGGTTGCGATCGCTTAGAATTCAAGAGTGTAAGCGGCACATTTAGCAAAGATTTTTAAGGACGGATTTAATCGTATTTCTATTTCTCCGTTCAAAGTTGAATGGCAAACTGCACCAGAGAGTCGATACTAGCTATTTTGGGAATGCCCTATGCAAATCACGATCGACCTACCGTCAGATTTGGAGCAAGACTTGATCCGTCAAGCAGCTCAGTCTAATGTTCCGCTGCAAACCTTGGTCTTGCAAGCCTTACGCCAGTTAATCCAATCAAAATCTAGTTCTACTTTCCAATGGTCTGAGGTTGTTCTGTCTTACGAAGGAAGTCCTGAATTTCCTGCGTTCGAGTCCTATCGAGATGAGCTTCTCCCGCCCCGCGAACCGGAGCTACTTTGATGCGTTATCTCCTTGATACTTGCGTCATCAGTGACTTTATCAAAGGCGAAATTGGAACCACAGTTAGGCTTAGACAAACCCCACCTGTTGATATTGCTATCTCGGCTATCACAGTCATGGAATTACGCTACGGCTTGATACTCAATCCACAACGTGCTCAGAAAATTGAACCAGTGATTGCCAGCATTCTATCTTCTGGAATCATTTTGCCGTTCGACACCGCAGAAGCTGAACAGGTGGCTCAAATTCGTGCGGTTCTTAAGTCTCAAGGTCAGCCAATTGGTGCGTATGATGTTTTGATCGCAGCTACTGCACTTCAACATAACCTGATTATGGTTACAGCAAATCAACGGGAGTTTGAGCGAGTTTCTGGTTTACAAACTGAAAATTGGCGACAACCCTGAAGTGGAAGTTGATGCTGGCTCAAATCAACTCTGCAAAGCAATGGATATGTGAAAGCCATCGATGGAACTGACGGATTGCATTGTTCTGGTTGGGGTGGAAATGGAGCCACGGCACTGTCACACTTTGGTGATTGCCGAAGGTGTGCTTCAGGAAATGGAGTTGGGGGAGCCGGTGTGGGCGATCGCTTACCTATGCGCTGAACGTCTGTTCATAGCTTGGCTGTGCCAAAGGAAGGGTTACAGTGCAGCTTGTTCCTTTGCCAACTTCTGTTTTAATGGCAATCTTGCCTTGATGCAGGTCAACACATTTTTTGACAACGACTAGCCCCAAGCCTGTACCGGGAATCTTGCGGACATTCTTTCCACGATGGAAGGGTTCAAATAATTGCTTTTGATCCTCTGGCGTCATGCCGATGCCTGGGTCGCAAACGGTGAGTGTTACGGTGTCTGGGTGAAACTCCAGTGAGAGGGAGACATCACCACCTTGGGGCGAGTACTTGATGGCATTGGATAGCAGGTTGGAGAGGATCGAGTGTAGGAGTTTTTCATCTAGGCAAGCCGGCATGGGGTTACCCTGGCAGCTAAACAGTAGCGTGTGCTCAGGGCCAGTACTCAGTTGAATTTCCTCAATGAAATAACGGCAATAGGGTTCCAGATTGAGGGGTTTGGGATTGAAAGCCAGGTTCCCAGCTTCCGCACGGTTGATGGTCAAGATGTCATCTAGCAGATGCACCATATTTTTGATGGCATCTTGAATGCGATAGAGATTTCGCAGTCGTTTTTCGGTGTTATCCCACGCATGCTGCGAGTTTTCCAACACCTGGGCGGCTGCCAAGGCCGTACTGAGTGGCGTACGAAACTCGTGGGAGGCCATCGCAAAGAAGCGGGTTTTTAGGGCACTGAGTTCTTTTTCGCGTTCCAGCGCCAATCGAATCTCATCGGCCCGTTTCCGCGCCGTGGTATCGCGTTGCACCGCAATCCAATGGGTGTAATATCCCTGCGCATCGGCGACGGGAACCAGGTTGAATTCATTCCAAAATTCCGAGCCATCTTTGCGGTAATTAATGACTTCTGCGGTAATGGATTCCCATCGCGAGAGCGCCGTGCGGACTTTTTTCAGTTCTGCCCGATCGGTTTTGGGGCCTTGCAAAATGCGGGGGGTTTTGCCCAAAATCTCCTCGGGGGTATAGCCCGTAATGCGGGTAAAGGCTTCATTCACATAGAGGATGCGGGGGCCAGGATAATCAAAGGGTTCCGCTTCTGTAATAATCACGGCATCGTTGGTGTGGACGACCACCGATTGCAGCAAGCGCAACTGTTCGGCGCGGTGCTTCTGCTCGGTGATGTCGGCAATTACGGCAACGATGCCACTGATTTGCCCGGTGGTATCAGTGAGCGGAGCCGCAGAGAAGATGATGTCGATTTCGCTGCCATCTTTGCGACAGCGCTGGAGTTCTACGCGGGCATGGGTTTTGCCCTGGAGGACACTGCTTTGCAGGGTGGTGGAGTCGTCTAAAGGGTCATCCAACCGAATGGGGCTGGGGCGATCGACCACTTCCACTTCTTGCCAGCCAAACATCCGCTCCGCCGCCGGATTCCAAATCTTCACCTTGCCCTCTGGATCCAACATGAAAATGGCACGGGGGGAAGCCGTCACCAGGGCTTGCAAGGTATCGTTTGTGTGGCGCAAAGCCATTTCGGTGCGCTTGCGTTCTACAATCTCGGCCCGCAGAAACGAATTGGCTGTGGCTAGTTCAGCGGTCCGTTGTTGCACCCGTTGCTCTAACTGGGTGTTGAGTTGTTGCAGTTGGTTGTAGAGTTCGGATTGTTGGATGGCGATCGCCACTTGGGTTGCCAGCTGCCGCATCAGCTCCACTTCCCAATCTTCCCACTGCCGGGGATGGGTACACTGATGGGCAATCAAGAGTCCCCACAGATAAGGCTGGGAGGGGGATTCGGCTCCATTCTCACGATTTTCTTGAATAATCGGGACGACGAGTTTGGCCTGCACGCCGAACTGCTTGACGAAGTCTGCCAGACAGTCCTCGACATCAGATTGCTGCACATCACTGATGGTGCGCACCTTTCCCAGGGAATAGGCTTGATGATACATCCGGGGAAAAACTTCTTCGGGAAAGGTTTGACCCAAGATGCGGGGATGGGGATGCAGAACCGTTTCATGGATGGCACAACCGGTGCCGTTATCCCACAGGCGATAAATCAAAACGCGATCGGCATTTAGTAGGCGTTGCACTTCCTCCACCGTAGTCGCCAGCACTTCATCAAGGTTGAGCGATTGACGGATTTGCTGGGCAATCTGTGCAACTAACCGTTCGCGCTCCGTTTGCCAGCGCAACGATTTTTCAGTTCGACGCCGACGGATCACATCCCGATTGAAGTATCCATAGAGGGCAATTAGTGCGAAGGCGCTCACTCCCACCAAAACGGCCATGGACTGGGCATGGTTCAACATGGGAATCAGCAGCAAGCCTGGGCGATCGCCCAAACCATACGCATGCAACAGAGTAGTGATGAGCATTGCCGATTCCCATTCTCTTAATTTTCAACCCAGGCGATTTTCATACTCAGGCGAGCATCGCTGCCCTCGCTCAATCTTACAGAACGGCTCCATTGGATTGATGGGGTAGCCGCATCGCAGCCACCCCATCAACGACTTTATTCAAAATCACGCAGAGATTAGCGCGTTCTACTTATTGAACCGATAGGGAAAGTGCTAGCAACCCAATGAAACCAACCGACAAGGGGAGCAGGACTGCCGCCACTGTAGGCCAATTCGCCCGCTCCGTAAAGGTTTGCCAATCAAAAGTTTCACCCTGAACAAACAAACCATCGGCGTTCTGGCGAGACACCCAAAGTCCCTTCAAGTAAGGCTTGGGCAACTTGTTCCGGTAGTCTGTGCCATACCGAGCCATATGAGCAAAGGTTACGTCCCCTTGCGCCCGTTGGGGTAAGATGCGGCGACGTTGGTAGGGGACGGTGCTGTCGCCGAAGTTGCTCTGATACTCCTCGCTGTCGAGTAAGGCATCCACAAAGCCTTGCAAGCCTTTGGTCGCCAATACAATAGACCAAGACAGTTTTTCGCGATCGCCATAGACATTGCGCCCCAAGATCCGCTGAACGGCAATTTCAACAAAGCGATAGTTGTTGTTGCTCTCGAAGGTAAGCCGCCGAAACGAGTCAGACAAGATCAGGCCACGAATGAAGTCTTTGACCGTAATCTGCCCTGCCCGGAGCTGAGATTCTAAAAACCGTTGACGATGGTGATCGAGCATTTGTTGCTCACTAAAAATCTGGCGATAGGAGGCCGCAATCAAGCTATCCATATCAACAGCAGAAAGGAGGTCTTCAGTGGAATACAGCCGGGGCTGCTCATCCCCAGGCACTTCAAAACCATTGACGCGCTGATTTTGGGAAACGGGTGTGTACTGTAATAGAGGAAGTGGCATGGGTAGTTCTCCAAACAAGTTTTCAAATCGTTCAATAAACAGGATTCAGTAAACAGTTGACCCTCCCTGCACGTTGAGCCAATCGGCTCGTAGGCAGTGAGAGGTCCCAATCACGGCTGACGTTAGCTTGACAGCCTAGCCATTGAACGTCCGGCTCCGCCATTTGTTCAATCGAGCTTCTCCAATGGCGGCATAGCGTCGAGCATCTGCAATCTGCTCTTGCAATGCCTTAATCTGAGCAGATTGCGCGTCAGCCTGTTGGTGCAACGAAGCCAATGATACCTCAGTAGACGCAGCAACCGAGGGCTGCCAAGTATCTTTGAGTTGCGCAGCCCCGATCGCCGCAAAGGGGCGTAAGTCCGCCAGGGTTTGTTGCAGCCGTTGAATTTCCTCAGCTTGCTCCTGAACCGTTTGCTGCAAGGCATAATCAACAGCGACTTGCGCTGGTTCTACAGAAGTCGTCGAGAGGAATGGGTACTTGGGTTTGAAAACCTCGGCCAGGATTTCACGGGCATCTCTCACCTTGAGTTTGCCATAGGGCGAGTTTTGAATGAGTGCACGGGTCAATTGTGGCTGGTTCCGGGTTGCCAAATTTTTATCGCTACTGGACGCACTCCGCAGTAATTGCAGCATGTTAGTGAATCCCAGCATTGATTGCCCAGGCTGGGTAGTATAGCCTCGGTAATAGGGCACAATGCTTTCACCAAACGCCGTCTGATACTCATCGCTATCCAAGTAGGTATCAATATCTGCCTCAAACCCGGCCTCATCCAAAACAGTGCTGTGATAGCGCATTTCCCCGAAGTTATCGGGCGCACGTCCCAATAAATGCTTAAAGTTTAATTCGATCGCTCGATACCGATAACAATCGTCAAAGAAGCGGGAGCGGTATAATTCCGACTTGGCCAATTGACGGACAAATTCGCGCACACTCAGATTCCCTAGTTTTAGCTGGGATTCTGCCGCCGTCAATCGTTCGCTTTCCATCACATGGGCATTCCCCAGCACCTGACGATAAACTGCTCGGATCACCACATCAGCTTCGGCAGCAGAGCATCCAGGATAGAGTTCGATAGGTTCGGCATCTTTGAAGGGCTGGTAGGCCTGGTAGAATTGCACCTGCCGCTCATCGGTCGTAACAGCAGCGCTATCTGAAGAAACGGGTTGTGTCCAAGCACGATTGGGTTGATCCGTTGCTAGTCCTACAGCTTTCCGAATGAGCTGCCTAAAGTCTGTAGCAACAGCAGGACGTTGCCAGGGTAATGGAGCACCTTTGATAGGGGCGATCGCACTCGGACGGTTAGCCATTAGCGGCGTATTCAAGCGCGCTCGATTCTGACGCGTTAGATCTTTATCACTACTGGCTGCTCCACGCAAAAGCTGAAACAGGTGGGTAAAGCCAACAATATTCTTGCCCGTCTGGGTTTTATATCCCCGGTAGTAGGGGACAGTATCTTCCCCAAAAGCATTCAGGTATTCATCACTATTGAGGTAGGAATCAATTTCTGCCGTAAAGCCCTCTTGGTCAAGATATTGACTATGTTCAGCGATCTCCTCGTAGCTTTCCGGAGCACGACCCAGTAAATGCTTAAAGTTCAGCTCGATCGAACGAATCCGTGGGCAGGTTTCAAAGAACAGTGAACGGTAGAGATCGGATTGAGCGACCTGACGCACAAACTCCCGGACACTGATGTCGCCCTGTTTCAACTGGGATTCTGCTAGCAGCAAGCGCTCACTGTCCATCACATGGGCATTGCCGAGCACTTGACGGTAAACAGCACGAAGCACCTCTTCAACATCTGAGGCTGAATAACCCGGCAACAACCGTACTGGATCCGTTTCATCAAACGACCGAACGCCCAACGTTACTTCAGGGCTAATCAGAGGATTGATAAAGGTATTGACCACTTGAAAAACCTCCTTTAATCGGGCACTAATGACAAGTGGGGAGAGTACATGTTTGTCATAGAGCCGATCCTAATCTTACTTGTTCTAATACAGCACCTAAATCTGCGGATCAAATCGGGTTCGAAAACTCCCATATTTAATCCAATATTGCTTGAGGCCATGATGGGGAGTATGCAAACTAGCCCTCGACCGATACAAAACGACTTGGCGGCGATCGCCCATCCAAATCTTGCCAACGGAGTCGACAGAGATGACTGTCCCCCCCAACACAACAATGCAGTCAGCAAATCGCTCAACAGCGGCATAATCTACGGTTTCAAACACGAAAAAATTCCCCGAACAAATCACATGCCGGCTGCGGATCCAACATTGCAATTTCTTTTCGGCGGCGGGTGGCAGCATTCCATTCGGAGTCCCAGAAGACTCATTTACAGAAGGCTCACGGGTGCTGGATAGCAAAGTCATGAGGCATGTGAGATAGAGCGTGAAACCAGTCGAACGAGGAACCTATCCCACCAATTGGCAGGATAGGTGCGGGGAGAATGAGGGCATTCATGAAAGCGTGCGCGGCAACGTGCCAGCCCTCAGGATGGGTGCGTTTCACTCGCGTTGTGAAATAGCACCCCATCAAGTTGCGCCTACACAACCTCGGTAATGCTGACAATCTTTCCAGAGGTGCGGTTGATGCGTTGAATTTGGGGCGTCATGTTATCCCCAGAAACCAAGTAAGTCGTCGTACTAAACCGCCGAGGGCTGTCAAACTTCGACCCAGTCACCACGATCTTGAACTTCTTCTTGTTGGCTTCGCCCGATCCGCCGAGATTGGCGCTGGGCGGCGCAATTTTAGTGCTGGTATTGGTCGCAACGGCGTATAGCAATTGGGAGGATTTGACAGCGCTGCTAATTTGGGAGGAGCCGCGATCGAGGGCATACATCCGGTTAAAGGTAACCTGGCTTTGCCCTGGCTGGGTATTACTGCGACGGTAGGGAACAATGTTCTCCCCAAACGCAGATTGATACTCGTCGCTGTCGATGTAGGAGTCGATCTCAGCCTCGTAGCCTTCGGACACCGTACGTACGATATGTTGCGAGATTTCAGCCTGCGACTCGGGCGGGCGACCCAAGAAATGCATAAAGCTCAACTCAACAAACCGATAGGGCGCACAGGGCTCGAAGTAGCGTGACCGATAAAACTCGGACTTACCCACCGCCCGGACAAACTCGCGCACAGTAATGGTGCGATCGCGCAACTGCGATTCAGCTACCACAAGCCGCTCGCTGTCCATCACATGGGGATTGCCCAGCACATACTTATAAACCGCTCGAATGACGATTTCTACATCGTCTGCAGTGCTCGTTGGCCACAGCTCAACTGGCGTGGCATTCATTACGATGCTGCCCATAAAAATCCTCCAACGTTAGTTAAATGAAATGAAAAAAATGGAATGGGAATAAAGCAATGTAGTAAATTTCGGGCGTTCAAGCGGACTCGCTTAAACCGCCGTGATGCTGGAAATCATGCCGCCATCACGGTGAATCTTTTGATAGGTAGCTGATAGCTCATTGAACGGCACCAGATAGACCCGATTGCTGCGACGGAAACGGGAGACCCGGTTAACCGCATTGGCACGATAGGCCGTTACTTCGATCCGATACACCTTGCCACTGTCTGTAGCGCCGACTCCCAAGCGCGTCCGGGCACTTCCCGCAGGCGTGCGGAAGGTTGAACCGGCACCGGCAGGAGAGACCACCGGCGTCGGCGTCGGGTTGATCACTAGCGCATTCAGCTTCGGCGACTTGCCTGCCAGGTCACCCTTCAAGCTGCTGCTCGACGCACCTCGCACCAACTCAAACGTATGGGTGAACTGCACCATGCTGTTGCAGGCTTCGGTTTTGTACCCCCGGATGTAGGGCACGAAGCTCTCCCCAAACGTCGTTTGATACTCGTCGCTATCCAGATACGAATCAATATCTGCCTCAAACCCTTTCGTATCGAGGATAGTGCTGTGCATCCGCATCTCTTCCAAATCCAAGGGCGGACGCCCTAACAGATGCCGGAAGTTCAGCTCGATCGCCCGATAGCGTGCACAGCTCGTGAAAAACCGGGAGCAATACAGCTCAGACTTGGCCACGACCCGCACAAAATCCCGTACGCTCAACTCACCGCGCTTAAACTGGGATTCGGGGATGCTGAGGCGCTCACTTTCCATCACATAGGCATTACCCAACACCTGGCGGTAGACCGCGCGGATGAGAATCTCGGCGTCTTCGGCGGAAGCACCGGGCACCCACTCAATGGGCGGAGTTTCATCAAACAGGCTAACCCCTAAG
>JBCBSJ010000057.1:0-25192 GCA_039819245.1 Cyanobacteria bacterium J06638_20 | reverse complement strand
GGCGCGAAGCGCCGCAAAAATAGGGGTTTTGGCAAGGTGCAAGATGTGAGTAGAGTCACTTCGGGAGGAATCGCCAATCTGCATACAGCGAACATCCAAATTTGACATAAGGATTGCTTCATTCTCGTCCAACGTTTCCAAAGTTCCAACGAGAGCACTGTGCCTTTCTAGGGAATACGCTAGGCTAAGAGCAGTGAAATTGAGATTGACCTTTGCATAAATCGTCGTGTCATTTCTTTGCAACTATGCAAGGCTGAAACTATTTGATTTCAGCGGGTTCACCCCAGATTTTGATAACACGCCTACCCAGAACTTATTTGATATGAGTCAGACGGTTACTCCACCTCCCACTAACCTCGACAATGCACCGTTGAAGCCTGCGGGCGGGGCAGCGGCGATCGCACCCCAACAGTCTGGGTTAAGCGAATTTGTCCAGGAAACCTCCGCCCTTACCAAGCGCCTGTTTATTCAGTTGCAGCGTCGCCCTTCGACCCTGGTTGCGGGTTTGATTCAGCCAATCATGTGGTTGATTTTGTTTGGTGCGCTGTTTCAGAATGTGCCCCCCGGTTTGTTTGGGGATAGCCAGAACTATGGGCAATTCCTGGGTGCGGGCATCATGGTCTTCACAGCCTTTGGTGGAGCCTTGAATGCGGGTCTACCTGTGATGTTCGATCGCGAGTTTGGTTTTCTCAATCGGCTCTTGGTGGCACCGCTGGCATCGCGGTTTTCGATTGTGCTGGCGTCGGCGATCTTCATCGCTACTCTAAGCATGTTGCAAACTGCTGCCATCATCATCATGTGCGCAGTATTGGGCGCGGGCATCCCGGGTATTGCAGGCTTGCTGCTGGTAATAGGCATTGTGCTGACTCTGGTGCTGGGTGTCACGGCTTTGAGCCTTGCCCTTGCCTTCGCTTTGCCAGGGCACATCGAGCTGATCGCGGTGATCTTCGTCACTAACTTGCCCTTGCTGTTTGCCAGCACGGCTCTTGCACCCCTAAGCTTTATGCCCCGCTGGTTGCAGGTGGTTGCGAGCCTCAATCCCCTGAGCTACGCCATCGAACCTATTCGCTACGTTTACCTGCACAGCGATTGGGCATTGAGCAGCATCGTGATGCAAACACCGTTTGCCGATGTGTCGATGGGCGCAGCTTTGTTGTTGCTGGTAGGTTTTGATGCGATCGCCCTAATTGGCATTCGCTCCCTCCTCAGCCGCAACTTTGCCTGATTATGAGCCGTTCTACGGTGCGGCCTGTCCTGAACCCAAGTGGCTAGATTTGATTCGGCGAGCTGGGCAGTGCAACTTTTTTTGAAAAAGTGCGTCACATCTTGTTTGGAGGGGCGATCGCTGAGTTCAGGAGTCTATGAACACACTCGAACCCCAAATCCAACATTCGATAAACCTTATTACTCATTTGGCTCAAATTGATCGCGCCAATTGGCAACAGTTGTGGCATTTTAGTTAGTGATTCGTCAAATCTTATTCCTGAAACTTTGTAGCAAATCCTGGAGAACAGTCATGGCGCAAGTATCCAAGTTGGCAAAGTGGGCTGGTGGTGCGGCTCTTGTGTTGTCGGCGATCGCCCTCCTTCAGCAACCTGCTCCGGCTCAGGACGCTGCTGACCCTGGACTTGAAAATAGAGAAGCCGGTTCACGGGAGAACTTCTCAGGTGGGCAAACGATGAACAGTCCTCTTGACCTGATTCACCAATCCAACTTCAGCAACGATCGCTCGGCTCAGGAAATTGAAGAAGATCGCCGCAACAACATTCGCAATGCGGCAGATGATTTCCTATTGCAGCGTCAACAACGACTGCAAGAAACGAATGCGACCCCCGAGTCCACCCCGTCATCTACCCCGCAGACCCCGTAGTGTTCAATACGCCTGTTCAATCGGTTCTCAACTTTTGGTTTGGTGACCCCACCAGCCCGGAAAGTTCCTATGCCCAGCGACGTAAGCTGTGGTTCAGCAAAAGTGAAGAAACCGATGAAACCATCCACCAAGAATTTATGTCCCTCTATGCGCAGGCGGCAACGGGTGAGTTGGATAGTTGGGCCGTCGAAGCTGATTCCTGCCTAGCGCTGCTGCTCATTCTTGATCAGTTTCCTCGCAACATGTTTCGCGATACGCCCCGTGCCTTTGCAACCGATGGGAAGGCGTTGGCGATCGCCAAACGTGCTATTGAGTATGGCTTTGATCAGGCATTTAAGCCGATTCAACGCTTGTTTATGTACCTGCCTCTAGAGCATAGCGAGAACCTCGAAGATCAGCATCGTAGCGTGGCATTGGTCGAAGCCTTGAAGGAAGAAGATACCGAATTAGAAGACGCCTACAACTACGCCCTACGACATCGAGATGTCATCCAACGGTTTGGTCGCTTTCCCCATCGCAACATCATTTTGGGGCGACAGTCGACAACGGAAGAAGTGGAATTTTTGCAACAGCCTGGCTCTCGCTTTTAGAATCGGTTTGATTTGCAGAGAATCGATCCAAGGCATTCGCTTGTAATCATGCACTGAGAACAGGGCAAAAGCGAAAAACAACGTTTTCAAGCAATGTTAGATTAATGTGTTTTAGAACACATTGAAGCTTTAGTCTTGATCCAAGGTGCTCGCTTGCAAACATGTGCTGGGTAGAGGACAAAAGCGAGAAAACAACGTTTCTAGTCAATGTTAGGCAATGTATTTTAGAACACATTGAAACTTTTAGATGTCTGGCCAATCGCATCATTGAATCATTAGGAAATGCTTGAAACAGCATCGACCCAATACTAGATTTAGCCATGAGATCTATAGCGTTACGCGATTGGGTAAAACCTAATCATCTTTTAGAAGCTCTGCGCTACGAGGCCTTCCAAACAATGATCTGCCCTAACCTCATACATAAGACCACAGAAGGTTTTCAGCAGGTTTTCAATGTCGTTTTGATAGCCTAATGGACGTTGTGCATGAAGCATCGTGCACTGCACTAAACTCTGCTCTCTGGTCACAAGGGGTTGAATGTTATTAGAGTTTCTTACACCGTAAGTCGCCTATTTTTTTTACAGTATCCTTTTACACCGACGAGCTGTGCTAAAGCTAAGGGCTAGCCTATTGGTACAACAAATTACCTTTCGGTAAAATCTCCTACAGGCATGTCTCACATATCACACTTTGGAATCATTTCTGATAACCCTAATCTTTTTTTAAGCTTAGATATGTTAAGTTACTCTCAGCCAAGGTTCTGATCTCTTTTGTGACCTTGGGCAATAAGGTTTTTACGGAACTGAAATAAATGACAAAGACGACTTCAGCGGTTCGGGACTTCATCGATTCCTATGACAGTGAGCCTTTGGCATACCAAGATTTAGGTGATGCTATCGGAACGATTTGTTGCAGTAAACCTTTTCGTAACCTCTTACTTTCACTGATTGATGCTCCGGTATTTTCTGAAGAATTTGGGCAAGAATTTGCCTCTGCGGGTGCAATCGAAGGGTTGTCTGCTTGTCGGAAACTTCGAAGTTGTCTCAACCTCTCGTTGAAACATTTTTTTGGGCTGCTTTCTGATCTGATTACAGCCTTTGACATGGCCATAGGTGCAGAATGGTCTACTTTGGCCGAGCGCGTTTATCAATCCGATATCGGCACTCAAAAACTGATAGATACGCTTTTGGACAGTAAAGATGGAACGTTTTACCGAGAGCTTGCTACTCGCCTAGTTGATTCTGATCCTCATGCCATCTACCCCACGTCCAGCTATCGTGATAGTAAAGGATACGTCGTTAGCACTGAGGATGATCACGTTGTTGAAGCGGTAATGACCTCTCGCACCTTCACCTCGATTCGGGTGCTGGAAAATGTTTTGAGTCCTGAACAGCATGTCTTACGGGATATGTATATCGCCAGTGGGCGCTGTGTATGCTTGGTTGACCAGAACGTAGAGCGGTACTACGGCGAGCAACTTGATCACTACTTTGCCCACCACGGCATCAAGCTAGAGAAGCTAATTTACCGCGCCATGGAAGTTGATAAGGGCATTCACACCGTAGAGCGAATGCTGGGCGACTTCAAGCGGTTGGGGGTTTCTCGGAACGAGCCTGTGTTGATTGTTGGGGGTGGTGTTCTGACCGATACAGGTGGTCTGGCTTGCGCTCTATACCACCGCAACACGCCCTACGTTATGCTCTCGACATCCATCGTTGCGGGCATCGATGCTGGGCCATCTCCCCGGACTTGCTGCGATGGGTTTGGCTACAAGAACCTGTTTGGTGCCTACCACGCGCCCATTTTGTCGATTACCGATCGCTTCTTCTTCAAAACCCTGCGCGAAGGCTGGCTGCGCCATGGGATAGCTGAAATCATCAAAATGGCGGTCGTGAAGGATGCTGAACTGTTCAGCGACCTAGAAAAAGTCGGGCCTGCACTGGTCGAAACGCGCTTTGCCACCCTCGACTGCGAACCGGGCGATGAGATCAATGTCCTCTCCCAGAAGATTCTTGGAGCAGCGATGCGGAGTTATGTGGAAGCTGAATACGACAACCTGTATGAGACACACCAGTGTCGGCCTCACGCCTATGGGCATACTTGGTCCCCTGGGTTTGAAATTGCATCTGGATTGTTGCATGGTCATGCCGTATCGATCGGCATGGGCTTTGGCGCATTCCTCAGTTATCGCAAGGATTGGATTAGCCAAGCCGAGTTCCATCGCATCATGCGGCTGATCAGTTCCTTTGGCTTGAGCCTGTGGAACGATGTGCTACTGGATGAGGATATTCTCTGGTCTGCCCAGGAGAAAATGGTGCAAAAGCGGGGTGGTAAACTCGTGGCTCCCCTCCCCAAAGGAGCGATCGGGAAATGCGGCTATCTCAACAGCTTGACCCGTGATGAGTTGATGGTTGCAATTCAGGACTACAAGGCCATTTGTGCTGACTATCCCCGTAAGGGTCTGGGAATCGATTCCCTCTGCAAGGATGTGGGCCTGGAAGATCCCTCGACGGTTGCCCATCACATCCCTCTCGTATCTGTTGGCTCTGTCGAAGAGGCCGAAGGTGTTGGTGCAGCCGAAGTGCTGACGGGCGCGGCAAGTGCAGGGAGGTAAGAGACCAGAACATGCAACCAGAAGCGTTTGATATTGTCATCCCGCTATACCGCGCTCGGTGGAATACGCGAGCAGTATTGGAAGGGTTAACAACCCACTATCAGCCACGAGCTATCCACATTGTGACGCCTACACCTGAGGTGGGCTTTCTCACGTCTGCGTCATCGCAGTGGGATGTCGCCCCCCTCACGATCCATGCGGAGGAAGCATTCTTCCAACCCATTGGGCTAACCAAGGATGCCATTTGTGCAGAACTGGATCTGGGAGAGTCGCTGTACACGTCGGGCTGGTTTTACCAGCAATTGCTCAAGTTGGGTGCGCCGGAAGGTATCCCCGACCTTAGCGAGTGGTATGTCGTTTGGGATAGTGACCTGTTGCCGGTGGATACTTGGCCTCTTCTACGAGAAGGTTCGGGAGATCCGATGCATTCCTTTGCGCTACTGCAAAGCAATCGTTGGGGTAACCCGACAATCGTAGGCAAGTGGGAAACATGGATTCGCTCGGTGCTTGAGGTAGAGCCATTGACCGATCCGGATGGGACGTTTGTGCCGCACCACATGTGGTTTAAGCAATCCAACCTGAAAGCGTTTCAGCAGCGAATTGGGCAATATTATCAGTCCAATGATTCCTGGCTCTTTCTCATGATGCGTTCTG
The DNA here is from genome assembly GCA_039819245.1 of Cyanobacteria bacterium J06638_20. Lineage (GTDB taxonomy): Bacteria > Cyanobacteriota > Cyanobacteriia > Elainellales > Elainellaceae > Vacuolonema. The sequence goes on along the minus strand of JBCBSJ010000057.1, from coordinate 19,464 downwards.
CCAATGACTTTGGCACGTTCAGTGAGTACTGGTCCTATGTTTCGTGGGTGGCGGCGACAGCTCCCGAAGACCTGTCGTTCTATCCCTACGAGCAATATGGAGAAACAACGGAACGCTTTTTCGATGATGGAACGGGGCTATTTTCGACCACGTTTAGAGAGCGCCATCGTTCGGCAGTCAAAGAAGGGAGTGTATTTTCTCCGTCCTATGCTGAGTTGGATACTTTCATTCGAGCTGAGTATGGAACGGATTCTCTGCCCTCGTCGCTATCGTTTGAGAGCAGTCCTCGGCATCTGAAGAAGGATGAGGCGACGATGCATATTGAGGAGAGGCGATCGCGCTGGAATCCTCGTAATCTCAGTGCATCACCGTCCTAGTTTGCGCTGTTCTACGAGGAGCGATCGCTCTTTATCCATAGACATCTCTATATCATCCAAACGATTTGCTTATTGCAGATTGTTTGGATGTTTTTCTTAAAAGCCGCGCAGCGCAGGGTTTTCAAAAGAATTTGACCTATCTGAACGCATAGCATTGTATGAACGTCAATTGCGGTGGTTGTTGCTATAGCGCACCAGTGTCCCTGCCCACTGGAGTTTTTCTCGTAGGGTTTGGTAGTAGGAATAGTTCTCCCGCAACACGATGAATTTTGCTTGGCATTCAGCCACTCGCACATCAACGCGCTGTCCGGGCCAGATGGTGGTCGCCATTACCCCATCCATCCACAGGCGCGTGTTGATTTCGTGGTCGGCCAGGGGCCAAATGCTGACAGTGGAGCCGGGGGGAAGAACGATGGGACGACTGGAGAGGCTGAGGGGACAAATGGGCGTGACGGCGATCGCATTCATTCCAGGATGCATAATCGGACCATTGGCTGCCACAGTATAGGAGGTTGATCCGGTCGGGGTCGCGACGATCAGTCCATCGCCCTGGTATTGATTGACGACTTCGCCATCCACCTCCAATTCTAGAATCGAGGTAACCATGCGATCGGCAGAAGCAGGCTTGACTGCCATTTCGTTGAGCGCGAGGAAGCGATCGCTCATCGGTTCCAAGTTTGTGCGATTGCCCTCAAAGGTACGAGCTTGGAGCATCATCCGTTGCTGAACCGCAAACCGATCTTGAAGCAACCGATCCCACACGGCCTCCGTGTCCTGAAACAGCGTAAGCTCCTGGGTCAAGAAGCCCAAGTGCCCGCCAACATTGACGGCAAGAATCGGAATACCATCTTCGGAGAGATGGCGCGCCGCCGCCAAAACTGTTCCATCTCCGCCCAAAACAATGCCTAAATCGATCGGCTGAGTCACCGAAGCCAGGAATACCGGGTAGGGATTATCTTTCGCCCCACTGGGACCAAGTAAAACATGGATTCCCCTTGCTTCCAATTCCTGGGCACAGCGCTCTGCCCACCGTTTGCTATTGGCGTCTCCCGACTTGTGCGCAATGATAACTTGCTTGAGTTGCACAAATTCAACCTGCGTAGCAACGAGTCTTCTTTCTCCTTGACAAGCTTAGGAGATTTCTCAAAAAAATCACACCCCGTTGCCAAGACTGGAAAGCCATCGGCAGCGGGGTGTGATTGATTTAGGGAACGCTTTCGGGTTAATGCCCTGACCAACTGACATCGAAGTGATAAAGGCGAGATAATCCGTTGCAGACTAAGAAAGGACTGTGAGACAGAACCTACCACTTCAACAGGTTGAACTGCTCCATATCAACGGTGTCGCGGTTGCGGTAGATAGAGAGCACGATCGCCAAGCCCACCGCCGATTCTGCCGCTGCGATAGTGATAACGAACACGGTGAATACCTGACCGCGAATAACGGTGGGATCCAAATAATTGGAGAAAGCCATCAAGTTGAGGGTCACGGCATTTAGCAGTAGCTCAATGGACATCAACACCCGAATCGCGTTACGGCTTGTGACCAGCCCATAAATGCCAATGCAAAAGAGAGCCGCCGCTAAAAGCAAAAAATACTGAAGCTCCATAACTCCTACCTATGTCTGTGGTGCGTCCAAATAACTGCGAGAGAGAATAGCTGGACGGAGCCAGCCAAAAAAGCTATTAAACCGATCCGCTGCAAGTTTGCTGGGGATTTGGCCTGTGGGGCGATCGCTCCACAGGCCAAATTAACCATTGATTACTGGCGAGTTGTCGAGGTCAGTTCACGCCGACGCTCGGGCAGTGTTAGTACCTCATCGGTGCTATCCGCCAGTTCCTCAGGCAGAAACTCGCGCCGTGCCAGGACGATCGCCCCGATGAGTGCCATCAGCAGCAATACCGAAGCCAGCTCGAATGGCAGCAGATAATCACTGAAGAAATGCTTGCCAATTTCAACAAGCGCCATATCCCCAGCGATGGCTCCGGTGGAAATGGGCCACTCTGTTGCCAGCACCATGGTCGATAGCAGTGCAAACAAACCGAAGCAAACAATGGCCGTTGCAGCTTTACCCAACCAGGCATTGGGAACGGGTTCAAAGTCTTGCCGCTTGTTCACCAGCATAATCCCGAACAGAATCAGAACATTAACCGCTCCGACATAGATCAGAATCTGAGCGGCTGCCACAAATCCTGCATTGAGGAGGATATACAGTCCAGAGATACTAATAAACACGCCCCCCAACAGGAACGCGGAATAAACAATATTGTCGAGGAGGACAACCCCCAAGGCTGTCGTCAGCATTAAAAATGCCAACACCCCTAACGACACAATTTGAACGCCCTCTGCAAGATTCATGGCTTCGCCACCTTCTTAAACGTTGATCAATGCAATATCACTTTGAAATTATCCCGTGGAATAGGTCTAAACGCAGACTATTCTGCTGCTTTTGCTTCTTCTTTGGGCGCTGCAGACTCCATCTGAGCCAGAATTTCTTCGGGCATTTTCCCTGCTCGGCGAGAGCCAGCTGGCAGGTCATGGCCGGATGTAACGCCCTTGGGCAGATATCCCAGTTCGCGAATCGGCGTCACCATCGGATCCTGCGTCACCTTGTAGGGCAAGCGTCCCAGTGCCACGTTGTCGTAGTTGAGTTCGTGGCGATCGTAGGTCGATAGCTCATACTCTTCCGTCATCGAGAGGCAGTTAGTCGGGCAATATTCAACGCAATTGCCACAGAAGATGCAAACACCAAAGTCGATGCTGTAGTGGTTTAGCTTCTTCTTCTTGGTTTCGCGATCGAACTCCCAATCCACAACGGGGAGGTTGATGGGGCAAACCCGAACGCACACTTCACAGGAAATGCACTTGTCAAACTCAAAGTGAATCCGTCCCCGGAATCGCTCAGATGGAATGAGCTTTTCGTAGGGATACTGCACCGTTACCGGGCGACGGGACATGTGATCAAAGGTGACCGATAAGCCCTGACCGATGTACTTTGCGGCTTGCACCGCTTCTTTGGTGTAGTCGGTTACTTGCTTGAGGAATTACATCATGGTTAGAGTTCTCTCTACAACGGAGACGACGGAGTAGCATGAACGGTTTATCCACCGAAGGCACCGGGAAAGACCAGCTTCAGCCCAGCGGTAAGGAGTAGATTCACCAAAGCAATAGGAAGCAAGAACTTCCAGCCCAAATCCAGCAGTTGGTCAATCCGAACGCGGGGGACAGTCCAGCGGAGCAAGATTGCCAGGAATAGTAGCAAGTAAGCCTTGAACAGGGTCATGATGATACCCAGGCTGGCCGACACGACCTGGAACCAAGGCGCTGTCTCACTCACATTCAACACCCCAGCTAACCAGCTCACCGGAATCGGCGATTCCCATCCACCCATATACAGAACGGCAAACAACAACGCTGACAGCACTAAGTTGGCGTAGGAACCCGCATAGAACAGCATGAACTTCACGGCCGCATATTCCGTTTGGTAGCCCGCCACCAGTTCTTCTTCCGCTTCTGGTAAGTCGAAGGGAATCCGCTCACATTCTGCCAGCGCCGCAATCCAGAAGATGATGAAACCTACGGGCTGACGCCACATGTTCCAGCCAAGGATGCCGTAGCCTGACTGCTGATCCACAATGTCGATGGTGCTGAGGGAGTTCGACATCATGACAACGGCAAGAATCGAGAGCGCCAGAGGAATCTCGTAGCTGATGGACTGAGCGGCGGCTCGCAGCCCTCCCAGCAGAGAATACTTATTGTTGGAAGCATAGCCCGCCATCAACAGCCCGATGGGAGCGATGCTCGATAGCGCGACCCACAGAAAAATGCCAATGCCCAGATCGGTAATGACCAGGTTTTGCCCGAAAGGCACGATGAGAAACGAGAGGAAGACCGGCACAAAAACCAGAATGGGCGCGAGAGTATAAAGCCAAGGATCTGTCTTCGCCGGAATGACATCTTCCTTCGTAAGCAGTTTCAGCACATCGGCAGCGGGAACGAGCATCCCCTGGGGTCCCATGAATTCTGGGCCAATCCGCTGTTGGGCAGCGGCAGACACTTTACGCTCTAGCCAGGTCGAAACCAGGGCGAGAACAGTGACGGCTCCAACGATGAGAACCATCGGCAGCGGCAACCAGACGAGCTTGGCAACTCCGTGAGGTAACCCAAATTGCTCAAGAATCTGGACAAAGCTGGCTTGTAAGTCAATCCCTGTGGTCATAAGTTTTAGGGCTGAACGGCGGACTTGAAAGAACAGTCAGAAATCAGTCAGCGATAGGCCATACATGGAACAGTTGGCGATCGCATCCGACCAGCACAGGCCAATTGACGCAACCAGGCTAACTAATTCAGGCGATCGGCAAAACCTCTGACAATCTACCGTGAATCAGTCAAGGCAAATGTTCCGTATTCCTTAAGATTTCTTACTGACCAGTATACCGAGTCGAGGTTCGTCCGATCGCTGCAATGCCTTGATTTGACTATGATAAATTCCTGGACTAAGGATAAGTGTCGGTTAATATCTAGAGTCGATTCTGCCTACTTCAATCCATTCCTGCTCAAAAAAACTATCCGAATTGGGCGGGGATGAGTAAGATTATGTGCTATATCTCTATGGCGATTCGCTGGTTAGGCCTGTGCATGTTTCCCCGGTTGCTGCCGCCAATCATTCTTTAATCCGATCGCTCTCCCACTACAGCGATCAGGAACTGCTGACCTTGTTTCAGCGTCACCCGGATTCGGGGCAGTATTTCACCACCCTTTTCTGCCGCTATCATCCCTTGGTGCAGACGTTGATTCGGCATTCGGCGCGATCGCCCGTCCAAGCCGACTATTTATTTGCCCAAGTCTGGCGCTACGTGTTCTACGAGTTGGGCGATCTGGATCTGTCCACCCTGCCTCCCGAACACCAAACCTTGCAGGTGTGGCTGATCAACGTTACTGCTCTGTGTATTAACAAGGCCGAACTACCGCCCGTCGAATCGATTCACTATTCCCTACAGGCCGCACCGCCACCGCTGTGGTGCTACGTGGAGCGGGCGATGGAGCAACTGGATCCCGCTCAGCGCTTGATGGTCTTGATGGCACAGACGTTTCACTGGAGCGAAACCCGCATCGCGGCCTATCTCCAAGCTGAAGGCGAATATGTCTCGCCCGCCGAGGTTCGGCTACAGCTACGAACGGCCTACCGCCAGCTGGAGGATTTGATTCCAGAAGATATCCAAGAGATTTTCATGGATGGGCAAGCCTGGGGTGAGGAACTACCGCCTGTACCCGACAGCGGTTCACGGTAGTTCATACCAATAGGACTTAGGATCTTGAATTAAATAAAATCCAAAACCTATTTTGGAAAGCGCGGCTGAGCCGCGCTTTCCAAAATAAAATCCTGGTTTTAATTTATTCGTGATCCTTACGCATTTGATACGAAAAACCAAATGAGTTTGATGATTTTTGGGTGCTCTGCGCCCAAAAATCATCAAACGGCGTAAGCCCTGACCAAATCTGAATCGTCCTTTGCAATAAAACGACGGTTAAGGGAACGCGGTGATGCCGCGTTCCCTTAACCGTCGTTTTGACCATCAGGCGTGGGAATCACTCTTCGTTTCGGACTTGCCATGCCTGCTCCAGCACCTTGACCCAGCGCTTGTGAACTTGCTTGGGTGTACACTTCAACGCTTTGGCGATCGCCGTATCACTGGTATCCTGCCCCTTCAGTTGCACCAGCTTTTGTTGCTCTGGGGTGAGAGTGTCGAGGAAGGCACTCCATTTCTGCGGTGGCATGCCCAAGTTCTGATCAAGATCGGCTCCCAACCATTGGTGAACCAGTTGCCAGCGGTGCGATCGCGCAAACTTCTCGACATGGTACTTAAACCGCTGCTGCAAGTAGTCGCGCTGGCGGGGCGTCAAGTCTAAGATTTCATCAATTTCGGGAGCCGACAAATCCTGAAGTTTGAGTGTTAGGTAGTTGATGCAGTCTTCTTGTCCTTGGCTTTCGAGGTATTGCACCAGTTCGCCAACGACGCGATCGCGCAGCACCGAATCCGACAGATCCACCGCATCGGCAACCATCTGCTCACGAACTTGATGCACAACGGGCGATCGGCTATGGGCTTCGGCTTCTTCGCCACGTCCGGTTTCGACCGCCAGCTCAATATCCACCGATGTCTCTTCCGGTTGGCGCTTGGCAAAGCCTTGAGCCCGCAACACAATCAACTGCTGGTTGCGGCGACCGGGCAAATTAATCCGACGCTTGGCATATTGCTCGGTAAACGCCATGTATTCCGATAGCTGCAGGCGAGTTCGAGGAGAATAGTCCGCCGGGAGTCGATTTTCTTTACGGAAGACCTTCAGCACTTCAATATAGAAGCCCTGCAAGAAGTCCTCGATCATGTTGTACCGCGCTTGGAAGCCAAACTGCGCCCGTCCCCGAGAAATGTGGCGATAGACGATAGCCGAGAGGTGGCTGTGCAGTTCTGTCCGCCCCCGCCGGGAACCCAGATTGTAGTAGGTCAGCATCTTTTGCAAACGGTGCTGAGCCAGGGTCATTTTCCAGCTCTGTACATCCCCTGAGGTTTGGATGCGATCGCTCTTTTCACAAATTCGTTCCACTTCGATGGCGATCCGCCGCACAATGGCGTTGCCGCTATCGGTCGTAGAGGAGGTGCCCAGTGCTGTTTGCAAGTCTTCCCGCAGTTTGTTCACGAACGCGGGATCAGGCTCAGGAACGGGGGTTTGTATAGCATCTGGCAGAGATGGTGTAGGTGCATCCCCGGTTGATGGCGTCGGAGCGGTTTGCTCTGGAAGACGCTGATTCGATTCGGGCAAGTTGGAGAAGTTCGCGGATTCGACATTCATAGCGCTTTTTGGTGATGGTGATGCACAGAACTTGGTAGAGCAAGTCAGCGACGGTCAGCGGCGTGCGTCCTGTCGTCTGGCTGCCAGAACTGTCTACATTTCAATTCTGAGGGACTCCGGGCAGACCTGGATGGGGCTATGGCACTTTCTCAGGTGGTTACAACTGGGGAACTAAACTCATTGGTTCAATAATCCAAAAAAATCCTTTAAAGGCTTTATGGATAAGGGTTTTGCTCATTTGAGCTAGTCCAAGGTGAATGTGACAGTAATGTGACAGTTGTCCGAGGTGGATGTAGCTTAATTAACTTCGATCGCTAGGGGCAAATCATCAATCGCCTCCCATCCCAGCCCTTTGCGAACCACGATGGGTTCATCTCCCGTAAGATCCAGCATGGACGAAACTTGGTATCCGGCTAGGGGCAATCCATCATCAACAACGATATCCACCAATTTCTCCAGGAAGTCGAAGAGTTCCTGCTTGCTGACCTGACGTGGGTCGCGTTCTGGCGGCGTGGGAGCCGAGGTGGAAATGACTGGATTGTCGAGCGATCGCAACAGCGCCTGACAAATGATATTGTCGGGCACCCGGATCCCCGTTGTCTTACGTTTGGGGTTAATGACTAGCTTAGGAACCAGTTTGGTGGCAGGCAATAGAAATGTATAAGGCCCCGGAATTAAGTGACGAATCAGTTTATAGGCTGGATCGCTGACATAGGCGTAGCTGGCAATATTCGACAGCGATGGACAGAGGAACGTTAGGGGCTTTTCGTTGGCTAATCGCTTGATTTGCCGTACCCGCTCGATCGCCCCTTTAACCCGCAAATCACACCCAATGGCATAAACCGTATCCGTGGGATAGAGCATGACCGCTCCATTTTGTAAGGCTAAGCGGACCTGCTCGACCTTGCGGTTCTGGGGCGTTTCAGGATGAATGACATAGTGGATGGCCATAGGGTGGTAGATGTGGGGGGCTTGGGCATCGTTGCGGCGAATCTAAACGGGTGGAACGATTGCTTTGAAAAGTATATTTGAGATAGTTGAGGCGGATTTGAAGATTGTTTGCCAAGCGATCGCCTAATCTACCCCTTTATCGCCGATATCTGCTGATTCCTTAAGACAACCCTTTAAGCATGACAAAAATTGCCTACTTTGAATGCCCGACCGGAATCGCTGGGGATATGTGCTTAGGAGCGCTGGTTCATGCAGGTGTACCGCTGGACTACTTGCGATCGCACCTCAAACAAGTAGGGGTTGAGGATGAGTTCAATCTATGGGCTGAAACCGTAACCCGCAATGGGCAAGCCGCAACGAAAGTACATGTGGATCTGCTCAAAGGAGATGGTTCAGAATATGCCACCTTTGCCGAAGCGGCATCTCATGGCCATGAACCTCCTGTCCATGCTAGCGCTCAAAACACAGCGGCCCACGAGCATGGGCACCATCGCCATCTGCCGGAGATTGAGCAACGGATTCAGGCCGCTGGCTTGCCGCCCCGTGTCGAGGCTTGGAGCCTGGCAGTATTTCGCCAAATGGCTGCCGCCGAAGGGGCTGTGCATGGGATTGCCCCCGAGAAGGTTCATTTCCATGAAGTCGGCGCAACCGATGCGATCGTAGATATTGTCGGAACTTGCTTGGGGCTTGATTGGCTGCAGCTCGATCGCCTTTACTGTTCGCCCCTCCCAACTGGGGGAGGCACGATTCGTGCCGCTCACGGGCGGCTGCCCGTGCCTGCACCTGCGGTCCTACAGCTCTGGCAAATGCGCCAGGTTCCGGTTTACAGCAACGGGATCGAGCGGGAAATGGTGACGCCTACAGGAGCCGCCCTGATGACAACGCTGGCAGTAGACTTTGGTGCGCCACCGACAATGCGACTACAGCAAGTGGGCTTAGGCGCAGGTTCGCGCGACTTTGCCATCCCTAATATTCTACGTCTCTGGATCGGGGAGTCGATGGCAGAGGGATCATCTACCCACACCCACGCCAATGTCCACACCCACACTCCACAGCCAACCCCGGCAACAGAATCTTCCGATCGCCCTCAGGTCGAAACCGTCACCATCCTAGAAACCCAGGTGGATGACGCCAATCCCCAAGCGATCGCCTATACCCAGCAGTTGTTACTGGAAGCTGGAGCCTTGGATGTGTTCAGTCAGGCGATCGCCATGAAAAAGTCGCGGCTGGGCACCTTAATCACCGCCATTTGCCATCCAGAACAGGCCAATACTTGCAAGGCCATCCTCTTTCGGGAAACCACCACTCTTGGTATTCGCCAGAGTGAGCAGCAGCGCACCATTCTGCAACGCCAGATCGACTCCGTCGAAACCCCCTTTGGTACAGTGCGTATCAAGGTCGCCCGCGCTCAAGCCGATCAGCCCATCCTCAATGCCCAGCCGGAATACGAAGACTGTGCGGCCCTAGCACGCCAGCACCAACAGCCGTGGCAGGATATCTACCGCACCGCCCTCCAAACCTGGCATACCGAAAAGCCGGGCTCTGCTGAGATTCACGAATAAATAAAAGCCCTATTTTTTGAGAGAAGCGCCGCGCCGCCGTGCTTCTCTCAAAAAATAGGGCTTTTATTTATTCCATGATGTTGATTGATTCAAGTTTGCGCCATGCATGAGACCGATATGACCAAGGCATTGATTCTGACCGTGCGAGACTGGTGGGAGTCGCAACCGGAACAACGGGCGATCGCCAAAGTCCATCTCACAGTGGGCAAGTTCACCTGTGTTGAGCCCGCCAGCCTACAATTTGCCTTTGAGGTGCAAACCCGCAACACATTTTTGCAAGGTGCCACCCTGGAAATTGAAGAGATTCCGCTAGTCGCCTTTTGCCACCGTTGCCAGCAAGACTATTTGCCCGACATTGGCACCCGCTACGCCTGCCCAACCTGCCAAGCCCCGATGGAAGATATCCGCTCGGGACGGGAACTAAAGATCGGTCGCATTGAGTATGTCGTCGAGTGAGCGATCGGCTCAGATTAAATTTGGCTCAGCCTTACAATTCGCGGCAAAACAGCAAACGTGGGAGAATGCTCAGTGATTTTAGATCATCCAAGTCTGAGCGAATAATGGGACGGTTTGCCCTCAGGGTTACCCTTATCCCACAGCACTAATAACCAGATCGAACAACGGACGGTAACACCTCCCGATCCATATCCCTTACCAAACCATGCACCAAACCTTCGACGCTGCTCTTGAAATCAACCTCCTCCATGCCAACCAGGAAGGCGCTGATCACAACCGCGCGCACTTCGATGAGTGGGGGATTACTTGCCTCAACATTATGAGCAGTCCGGGGGCGGGTAAGACAGTGCTGATCGAGCGGACGCTGGCGGCTTTGCGCGATCGCCTTTCCATTGCCGTGATTGAAGGGGACATGACCACCGAACTGGATGCCGATCGCCTGCGCCAGTATGGGGTTCCGGTATTTGCCATTAACACCGGGCGATCGTGCCATCTGGACTCACGGATGGTTGCGGGGGGCATTCACCGCCTCAGCGAAGAGCATGACCCCAAGCAGTTTGATCTGGTGATTGTTGAAAACGTGGGAAATTTGGTGTGTCCTGCCGAGTTTGAAGTGGGAGAGCATGCCAAAGTGGCGTTGCTCAGCGTGACCGAAGGGGAAGACAAGCCGCTGAAGTATCCGGTGATGTTTCAGGAAGCGGATTGCTTGCTTGTCACCAAGATGGACTTGGCGCCCTACCTACATGTTGATTTAGAGCGTATTGCCGCCAACGTACGGCAGATGAACCCCCACTGCACGATCCTTCCGGTATCGGCACAGACGGGCGAGGGATTAAATGCTTGGTTCGACTGGATAGGCGCGCAACTGCAGGGGCGATCGCCCGCCTCCGAGGCTCACAGCAGCGCCATTACTTCTTGAATGCCACTCCGAACAGCTTCAGCGGATTTATGTAGCGCTGCGAGTTCGCGATCACTTAGCGGTAGCTCCAGAATCGTTTCCACCCCGCCACAGTCTAGTCGTGCCGGAACACCGATATACACATCCTCCAGCTTGTACTGTCCGGTGAGGTAAGCAGCGACGGGTAGTAGGCGCGATCGGTTGCGCAAAATGGTTTCCACCATCAAACAGGTGGCCGAGGCCGGAGCATAGTAAGCTCCCCCGGTTTTCATCATCTCAACAATTTCAGCTCCGGCAGTGCGGGTGCGTTTGACGAGGCGATCGATGGTTGCTGAATCCATCAGCTCGGTAATGGGAATGCCATTGACCGTGGAGTAGTGGGGCAGGGGAACCATCAAGTCACCGTGGCTTCCCAACACCATGGCATCCACATCGGAGGTAGATACCCCTAATTCCAACGAAATGAAGGTTTGGAAGCGCGCTGAGTCCAGAATGCCGGCCATACCCATGACCCGCTGGGGCGGTAATCCTGAAGCTTTCCAGGCCAGGTAGGTCATCACATCCAGAGGATTGGTGACCACGATGAACAGGGCTTGAGGGGAATAGATGATCGACTGCTGGATGGCCTGCAGCACGATTCCCCCGTTCATTTTCAGCAGATCATCGCGGCTCATGCCGGGTTTGCGCGGAAAGCCAGCGGTAATCACCACAATGTCAGACCCAGTAGTGTCTGCGTAATCCGATGTGCCTCGGAGGAGGCGATCATGCTCCTCCAGTCCCCGTGCCTCCATCAAATCCAGCGCCACCCCTTGGGACCACCCATCCAGAATGTCGAGCAGCACCACATCAGCCAAATTTTTTTCAGCGATGCGCTGAGCCAGGGTGCTCCCCACATGTCCAGCCCCAATGACCGCGACCTGGACGGGTTTACAGATAGGCGTAGCAGGAGGGGCGAGGCTCATAGCTCTGAACCAAGAAAGACAGCGACGAAACCAGAAGGAATGCGTGTAAGTATTCCCCCTACCTTTCTACGATAAGAAGCGATCGCCTTCATCCCCTAGAACTGCTGCAATTCCTTAAGAAATCGCAGGATTACTCAAATTTTTCTAACTGATCCGCCCGCAGCCAAAAGGCGGGAGTGGGGACATGTCCGAACTTAACGAACATGTAATCACCCTTCGTATCTAGCACTTCGCCCTTTGTATCGAACACATAGGCAGGCAGACGAGCGTCGCTGGCCGATGCCTCCAGGCTTCCTTCATACTTCTCGCGCACCAGCCGTACCAGATCCCCTTTTTTCACAGCCATTGCTTTCCTGTTGCCTCCAACTGCTTGATTCACATCCTTTCCAGCATTGTAGAGCGTTGGGGAAGCCCTAAAAGTTTCGGCTTGCTAATGGAATGTATTGGTGCCAAGCGGCGGCGGATCTGCAAAGCCCTTGGGTTCAATTATGCAAAAATGGCGAAATTTTATGCATTATTCGCATCGATCGACAGAATATGTCCACTACGAACCTATTGGCAGCTTGGCTTTAGGGTAGCTATAGAACACACTGGAACGGTCTTTGTTCTCGCACCCCCAACGTCATGCAACAGCATTCCATCCCACTCAAGCCAGATTCGGGTGATGGCACGCGATCGCTACATCCCTCGCAAGTCTCATCAGAGCATCAACTGAAAACCGCCCTCAATGGCTTGATTAATGGAGATTTTCAGCACCGCTGGCAAGTCGTGAAACAGTTTCCCGATGTGGGTGAGGCCGCGATCGCGCCCCTACTCGAACTGCTGCGAGACGAAGAGATGGAGTGGGAAGTGCGCTGGTTTGCGGCACGGGCCCTGGGGCATTTTCAGCAACCTTATGTGCTGGACGCCCTGCTCAACCTGCTGACCACCACGCCGGATGACGAATTGCAGACAACAGCAGCAGCGGCAGTGGGGCAGTTTGGTGCAGCCAGTATTGCACCATTGGCTCAGTTAATGGAACAGCCCGGTCAGCGGTTGCTGGCGGTGCGAACCCTAGCCAATATCCGCCATCCCGATGCCCTGCCGCCATTACTCGCCGCCGTGACCGATACCAATGCAACAGTACGGGCTACGGCGATCGCCACCCTGGGCAATCTTCAGAGTCGGCATCAATCGGATGCGGTGGTCGATGCCCTCTTGCAAGCCCTGCATGATCCCGATGCCACGATCCGCCAAGAAGCCGTGACGGCACTGGGGCGCTGGGCCGAGCAGCAAAATACACCCGAATTGGTGCATGCGCTGGTGCCCTATTTGTGGGATCTGTCACTACCCGTTTGCCAAGCGACCGCTCGAACCTTAGGGCGCTTAGGAACACCCCCTGCGATTGCCGCCATGACCCAAGCTCTGCATACTCCCCATACCCCTGAAATCCTTCAAATTTCTCTGGTTCAAGGCCTAGGCTGGCAGCCCCAAGACATAAGTTTGGATGCGCTGATTGCAACCTGGGAGAAAGCCTCGCAAGCGGTGCGACTCGAACTCATCGATGTGCTAAGCCGGATGGAGTCGTCCCCCTTACAGCAGGCCGCAGGTGATGCTCTGTGCCAGTGGTTGCGATCGCTGCTCCACGATCCCCAGGCCGCTGACCTGAAGCAGGCCCTCGCCCTCGCCTTGGGGCAATTGCAAGTCGAGGGAGCACAATCCCTCCTCAATCATCTTTGCCAAGATGCCGATGAGCGGGTGCAGATTTACGCCGATGCGGCTCTGCGCCAGCTCACCCGATAGTCAATTTTGCAGCTTTTGATACGAACTGCCCCATCGACCTCTGTCAGGATTATCCATAAATTTTTTCCTTTGTTAGATTCGGAGAACTATGCGCCTGGAGCAACTAGAGGCATTTTTAGCCGTCGCAGAGACAGGAAGCTTTCAGGCAGCCGCAAAGCGCTGTGGGGTGACGCAGTCGACGGTGAGTCGGCAGGTGCAAAGCCTGGAGTCGGAGGTGGACGCCGTATTGTTCCATCGCACGGCGCAGATCAAGCTAACGGTGGCGGGGGAAGTTTTGCTGCCCCGTGCCCGCCGTATTAGCCAGGATTGGCAACAGGCAACGAACGAGATTGCCGACCTGATGGCCGGAAAACAGCCGGAGCTTTGTGTGGCGGCTATTCACTCCGTCTGCGCTTACCTCTTGCCCACGGTGCTGCAACAGTTTTGCCAAGACTATCCCCAAGTGCAGATGCGGGTAACGGCTCTGGGGAGCGATCGCGCCCTCAAAGTGTTGCGGGACGGGTTGGTCGATATTGTGATCGTGATGGACAATCCGCGTCTCACCATCAGCACCGACATGCATGTCCAGACCCTCTACGAAGAACCCGTCGAGGTGTTGATGGCCGTCGATCATCCCCTCACTCAATTCGATGCCGTTCCCTGGGATGCTCTTACCCGCTATCCCCAGGTTGTATTCAAAGATGGCTATGGCATGCAGCGACTTGTGCAGGAGCAGTTCGATCGCTGCGAACAACCCTTACAAGCAGCACTAGAACTCAATACCCTAGATGCCTTTCGGGGGGTTGTGCGCCAGGGAAATTTGATTGCCCTCCTGCCCAAGTCTGCCCTGATAGAAAATCGGGACGATATATCCCTAGCGGTGCGCCCGACCCAAGACCCCGTCATAACCCGGCGGGTCGTCCTCGCAACCACCCGCGATCGCATGACCATCCCCCCGATTCAGCACTTCTTCTCGTTGGTGCAGGCGCAAGGAGAAAAGGCCCTGTTACCGCTCGATTCCTTACCGCTAATGGCGCTCCATACAAGCCATTCCTAGGCATAGGCTTCCCTCCGTTGAGTCATGAATTTAATCCATGAATACAGAATGAGTACAGAATTTCGTGATCTCCTTAAAAAAGTTGGCAGTGGTAGCCATACCTCCAAACCCCTAACGCAGAAAGAGGCGGCGATCGCTGGACGGCTGATGCTGAACCAGACTGCGACTCCAGCCCAAATTGGGGCGTTTCTCATTGCCCATCGAATCAAACGTCCAGTACCCGAGGAGCTGGCGGGATTACTGGATGCCTATGCCGACCTAGGGCCAATTCTGCCCCCCATTCAGCATCCTCATCCGCTGGTGGTGTTGGGTTGTCCCTACGACGGACGATCGCGCACCGCTCCCGTTACCCCGATCACGGCACTGATGTTGGCCGCAGCGAATGTGCCAACTCTGCTCCATGGGGGCGATCGTATGCCAACAAAGTATGGCCTGCCCTTCCTAACCATTTGGCAACATTGGGGCTTACTGCTTGATCAGCTGAATTTAGAGCAGGTTCATGCCCTACTCCAACTCACCCACTTTGGTTTTGTCTATTTACCCCGCCATTTTCCTGAAGCCCATGCACTGGTGGCCTATCGCGAGGAAATTGGCAAGCGGCCACCTCTAGCAACCATCGAACTTATGTGGTGCCCATACGAAGGACAGGCCCATGTCGTCGCGGGTTTTGTTCATCCCCCCACCGAAATCCTGGCGAGGGAAACCTTTGCCCTGCGAAATCAGACAGGGTTTACTACCGTCAAGGGCATGGAAGGCAGTTGTGACCTCCCCTTTAGCCGCACAGCCATTATTGGCATGGCGCAGCCAGAGGGTCACTTCGAGCGTCTACTCCTACATCCCCACGACTATGGCTTTGGCAAAAAAGATGTACCGATGGGAGCAGAAGCAGACTATCTGGAACAACTGACGGCTGTATTGCTCGGCAAACCCGCTCCACTAACAGACACCGCCATCTGGAATGGCGGGTTCTACCTATGGCGCTTCGGCGTTTGTAGCACCCTTGAAGACGGCTTTTCTACAGCGAAAGAGCTGCTTACCAGCGGTACGGTCGAAGCCAAACTTAAGGAAATCAAAGTGGCGATTCATTCCTAGCGCCTGACTCGTGAAGTGTGTGGCAACCATCGCCATGTTCATTGCGATTCCAGCAATTTTCGTCTCAGTTTGCCACAAAGAATATCTTGAAAGCCAATCAGCACATAGCTTTCAAGATATTCTTTGTTCTCAACTAAATATGGATAACTCCATTACCTACGGTCAAGAATTACAGATTGAAAGATCTTAAGAATCGTCACGAATTTTATCAGACAGCCTTGTAAGTCTTTTCCAATGGGAGATTGGGCTGTTTTGGATCCAAGTCAGCCTTTCTCTGCTGTCTAATTTTTGGACAAGCGAATACGGAACCAATTCAGGGGTAAAAACACGCATTGCACCTCCGAAATTCCTTTTCATACCAAGCAAAATTGCTGATTTTTCATATTTAAACTAAATAATAAAAAAATATTTTTGTAGCAGCAAAAGCGTGATTTAGAAGTAGATAAACCATTTAGAAAAAAGCTTAAAACATTATTGGATAACTCTTCTCTCCTATATATTTCATATTTTTCGTGTATTCACGTGTTACCTCAGGTGATGAATCATACACGCAATTTTTCTGTTTTTATTTTCCTAGAGTGTCGTTGTCTTTTCCTGTGTATAAATCCGTGTTTTCCGCAGCTAAATTCAATGATTTCATTTTGCAAAAAATGTAAGGTTGACATCTAAAGAACTTCCGAATTAAAACCAAGTCGTGCATCTTTCAGTTCTCCCTGGCGCGTAGTCCTACTGAATGATGACCAACTTATTTTGAGTAAGAAAATGACTCAACAAAATCTCATTCTTGAGCAATCCATAGATTCCGAAACTGATGGTATTGCACAAGGAACTGTTACTCGGAATGTTGTCTCTACGACAAATTCCAACTCCTCCAATCCGCCTCTTGGTATTTTGGGCGGGCAGGAAACTCCTCGGGTGTTTATCTTCTCCGATATTGAACCTACCGGTGAACCAGATGACTCTCTGGCGATGACATTTTTCCTGCTGTCAGCCAACCTATTTGACATTGAAGGGTTGGTCGCTAGCTTAGATGGTAGATCCACCTTTCCTGGAGAAATCTCTAAAATTGTCGACTTGTATGAAACGGATTACCCTAATCTCGTTACTCACGATCGCAACTACCCAACGCCGGATTCATTGCGTCAGCTTGTCCGAGCCGGTTCATCTCAGACCTTTGATGCCAACCGTGCCCGCGATCCTCGCAACATCAGCGCTGGTGCCAAGCTCCTAATCGAAGCCGCTCACAAATCCGATGATCGCCCACTCAACGTGCTGCTGTGGGGGGGCGCAACCGAAGTGGCAGAAGCTGTGCGAGCGGATCCCAGCATCATTCCAAAAATCCGGGTCTTTATGAACGGCAGCCCGGATCTTTACAACGATACGAATACAGACCCACGAGGCCGGGACTTTCTCTATGAGCAATCCCAGAATAACGGATTGTATTTTGCTGAATTCCGTGACTTTGGGAACCCCAATCCCAACAACTATCCAAACGGACTATCCGCTGAAGCCTTCACACAGCAATACATTGATGGACATGGAGCGTTGGGTGATTTTGCTGCTACAAGGGTTAAACTTCCCTCCAACGGGTTTGGTAAAAAACGCGCGCGCGGCGTGGACTTTTCTGATGGGTCAACCTACCTCTACTTCATGCGGGGAGACTACAACGATCCACTTGCCGACCATTGGGGTGGACGTTATGCCCAACCCGATTCGTCCGTCGATTACTACGTTTCGCCCTGGAGCTACAAAGATGTTGTCACCCGGCACCAGGAATCCTTTCTCACCTTTATCGCAGAGACCGCAGATCGGGCAAAGTCTCCGAACAATTCCCAAAACCCTTCTCCGGGTATTATTACTCTCGATCGCTCGTCCTACACGGTAGCGGAGGATGATGGCAGCCTCAAGCTGACCCTCGTTCGGCATGGTGGAAACAGCGGGCGGGTGAGCGTTGATGTGCAACTCACCGACGGCAGCGCGACCGTTTCGGAAGACTATCGCGATGTCTCCAAAACAGTCACCTTTAACAATGGCGTCAGCCGTCAGACCCTGAATATCCCAATCATGGATGATACCCATGTGGAAGCTGATGAGACGGTGAATATCCGCCTGAAGAATGTCACTGGCGCTACCTTGGGCAATCCCTCCACGACAACCCTGACAATCATAGATAATGACACCTCTGGTGATGGCAACCCTGGCGGCGGTGATTCAGGCGATGGCGGTGGTCCCGGTAATGGTGGAGGGGAACCCGGGAATGGTTCAACTGTCACGGGTACGGCAGATGATGATGTTCTGGTGGGTAGTGATGAGGGCGATCGCCTCATCGGAGCTGGCGGTAACGACACCCTAACTGGGGGCGCAGGCCGCGACACCTTTGCTTACACAGGGCCTTGGTATAGCGATCGCACGGACACTATCACCGACTTCGATCCCAGTGCCGATCAACTCGACCTATTTGCCCTGTTTGATACCTCCAAGCACAACAGCAGTACGCCCTTTGACGACTACATTCGATTGACCGAAGATGGCGGAAACACTGTTGTTGAAGGGAACTTCAAGGGAGATAAAAAACCTGGCTTTTTCCGAGAGCTCGTGATTCTAGAAGGTACAACTGGGGTAACCGCTGCCAATTTCATCCTGACCGAATCGGATGGCACCCCAGATACCCCTCCAGAGGATACAGATACTCCAGACAATCCCACGGATCCAGGCGATGCCTCATCCACAACCATTCTGGGAAGTGAGGGTCGTGATAATCTGCTGGCGACGACTGGCCAGAACACCACGCTGTATGGACTTGGCGATCGCGATACACTGACCGGCAATAGCGGCGACGATATCCTGAGTGGCGGCGGCGATCGCGATACGTTGATTGGACAGGGAGGGAGCGATCGCTTCCTCTACGAAAGCACAACCGATGGCGATGACCGTATCCTCGACTTTGAGCCGGGCGTCGACATCCTCGACCTCTCATCGATTTTCAACAACCAATCCCTCTTCAGCGCAACCGCAGCTCAAGAGCGCTTCGATCGCTATATTAGGGTTCGCGAGAAGGGTGTGCGTACCGTCGTGCTGCTCAACACAGCAGGTGATACGGGCAACGAATTCCAACGTTTAACGGTGTTGGAGAACGCTGCCAATATCGGCATGAGCGACTTTGCCCTGACTTAAGGCAGTGCCCTAGAAACCCGGTGTCGATAGCCCCAGTCACCGGGTTTCCTGCTCAGAAAAGCCTACGACAGGCATTTCTCCTTTTTGATAGCTATGCTAAGCTAGGAAAGCTGATAAAAAGCCTGCGGGCATAGTTTAGTGGTAAAACCTTAGCCTTCCAAGCTAATGATCGCGGTTCGATTCCGCGTGCCCGCTTACTCAAGTGAAACCCCCGAAAGTTAACGCTTTCAGGGGTTTCTATCATTTTAGGAAACGCCTGGTACTCAACCGCTAGTACTATCAAATCCGCTTAAAAAACCCAAATATGTTTTGTGCGCGCCGC
>JBCBSJ010000056.1:0-25616 GCA_039819245.1 Cyanobacteria bacterium J06638_20 | reverse complement strand
CCCTGTCCAAAAGTTGGAATTGCAGAATCCAAGGATATTTTTTGTGGGATAGGGATGCGATCGCATCCCTATCCCACAAAAAATATCCTTGGATTCTGCAATTCCAACTTTTGGACAGGGTTTTGGCAGAGCGTCCTGTTATATCCGCGCAACACTTTCTTACCCATTTCCTGGACGGTATTCCACCCCTTTGTGCCCTGCCGCGATCGCAATATCTCCTATTAACATAGCGATATAACTATAGAGCGCTAAAGTCGTCTGCGCTCTCTTCCTACCTACTCTCCACACGAGGTCACTATGGCAACGACGCAAGCCTTTACGAACTTCGACGAACTAATCGCTAATTCTGAATTGCCCACCCTGGTAGATTTCTACGCCCCCTGGTGCGGCCCTTGTCAACTAATGGCCAAGATCCTGCAAGAGGTCAATAGCGAACTCAAATCCCAACTACGAATCGTCAAGATCAATACGGACAATTACCCAGCCATTGCATCTCGCTATCAGGTGCATGCCCTACCCACCCTGGTTCTCTTCAAAGATGGGCAACCCGTCGATCGGATTGAAGGTGCTATGCCAACCCATCAGTTGGTTGAACATCTGCGATCGCGTCTCTAAAGGCCTTATACCAATTCGCTAAGAACCCACTACAGATCATTTGTTGAAAGCGGCTTGCCGCGCCGCTTTCAACAAATGATCTGGTTTTGGATTTCGTAGAATTGGTATTACCAGTGATGTCTTATCGACTGAAAGCACGTTGCTAGGTAAGTACCTGAACTAGAGCTGCATTCCAGTTCAGATACGCCTCACTTTTTAAGCGCAGCACAAAAAGTTCAACTCTTGCTAAAATCCCTGATTTTGGATGCCTGCGCACCTCCAATCAGGGGTTCTTTGTTTTTTTGCCCTGAACTGAGCCTCAATTCATACTCGGTCTCAGCAATACCATGTGAACGTTGGTTGAGCCTGTCGCTGCTATTCTATAGAGAATTCCATTTTGGAGCTATAGAGAAACCTATGTTCGGAGACGGAGAACGTAGGATTTTTGACAAGGGTGCATCGATTGGTTTTGACCCATAACCCATCGAGCAGAACGTTGACGGCATGACTGCAACGAATACAAAAGCAGAGTTAGAGCAATTATTGCAACGTCGGAATGACGAGCCAAAGCGAGCGTTAGACATTGAAGCGCAAATCCATCAACGATTTGGCATGACGAGTGCCGTATTTGTGCTGGACTTAGCCGGGTTTTCTCGCCTGACCTTACGCTACGGGATTGTGCATTTTCTTGGGATATTGCAACGCCTACGGACGATCGCCTACCCCATCCTCAAAAATTACGGGGGCACGCTCATCAAACAAGAAGCAGATAATCTGTTTGTCACCTTTCCAGAGGTGGAGATGGCAGTGCAGGGAGCGATCGCCATCCTTCAGGCCTTGCAAGCGGCAAATGTAACCCTGCCGGATGCCGAAGATGTGCAGGCAGGGATTGGCATTGGATATGGAGACTTACTGTTGATTGAAGACTGTGATGTCTTTGGCAGCGAGATGAACCTGGCATCGAAGCTAGGGGAAGACCTAGCACGCCCTGGAGAGATCCTGCTAACGCAGCAAGCCATGACCCGCCTGATGCGCCACAACACAGAACTTGCGACCAAAGCCGAGGCGATCGAACTCACGGCGTCAGGGCTCGCGCTTCCGGCCTATCAATTCGTCGTGCGGCGTGGCGTCTTGCAAATTCCAGAGTCCTGATTGGGCGTCTAGCGAATTCTCCGGACTCGGAATTTACGGGAAATTGGGCTCTCCCCAGGATTTGGAAGAAAAAATTAAAGTGCTATCGCGGACTGCGACACAATTCTTTTCCTTTACTCTGGGTCATGTCTATTCGATGTAAGCCTCTGGGTGATGCATCAGAGCATTGCCTGAAGGCTATGACAGATTGAAATCTGCCCCTTTCTGTTTCAGATGCCCTGTGGCCTGCGCATCGGGTCTATGACACTACTTTGGCTCTGTCAAAGCAGTGAAAGCGCCAGCCACAGCTTGGATAGCGCTATGCGTTTGGGTAAACATCAATAATTTTCTGAAAGACCTGTACTGAAAGCTTGCGCTGTGGGGTTTTCAGAAAATTACCTGTCCCAATCTCAACGCGTCAGCCTATAGGGGTCGATTCCGGCACTATTAGGACGGT
Source organism: Cyanobacteria bacterium J06638_20 (assembly GCA_039819245.1). GTDB lineage: Bacteria > Cyanobacteriota > Cyanobacteriia > Elainellales > Elainellaceae > Vacuolonema. Next base: position 23,434 of record JBCBSJ010000056.1, on the reverse strand, counting down.
CAAAAGAGTGGCTGCTCATTGCGCCGCCTCAAATTTCGTCATCCAAAATAACGAAACAACTCGTACTTACGGCATTAACGTTGCTCTGCAACCGATTTGTCGACATCATGCACGCTCAACACACGCGCACTCAACACACTAATCGGGGAGAAGGGTTCGATGACTCCAACAACCTATGGTCAACTTATTCAATTTTTGCGAGACGAGCTGGATGTTCCAGATGAGTCGATTGCGATCGCCAGACGACACTGTGAGAAGGATCCGGGGCCATTTCCAATGGTGCTATGGAAATATGGCTTGGTCACCCTGGAACAACTCGATCAAATCTACGATTGGCTAGAAACTGCTGCCTAAGCTGTCATCATCATGCTGTAAAGACTTGTACAAAATTTGTGCAAGCCTCGACCTTGACCAGCATCACCCACGGAACCACTGCACCAAGGATATATCAGCTTCCTTCTTCTAGTTGCATTCGCAGTTTTGCCAATTCAGGATCGTCATCCTCAACCGTTCCAGGAGCATTGGCAGGCAGGCTCCCCGCTGTAGAACCACTAATGAGTTCCGATTTCATGGCCGCCAGCTCGGCATCCACATCTGAGCCTTCTAACGCGACAAACTGTCCCTCAACGGTGTCAGCATTTAGCTCGGCGATCGCCTCTGACCGAGCTTCTAGATCCAGCACCTTCTCCTCCATCCGTTCAAAAGCTGCGATCGAGCTACTCGTTGTGTTCTGCCCTAGCATTTCATTAAGTTGCTCCGAGGCCTTAGCCGATCGCGCTCGAGCCACGAACATATCTTTTTTCGTTTTTGCTTCCGCCAGCTTGCCTTCCAGGGTGACCATGTTCTTCTTCATCTGGGCGACAATCGTGACCTGCTGTCCTAGTTGCTCTTTTAGGGTGGTGGCTGTATCGAGATAGGTCTTACGGCGGGTCAAGGCTTCTCGCGCTAATTCCTCTTCACCCTTTTGCAGTGCCAGTTGCGCCCGTTGATACCACTCAGCCGCATTCGATTCTGCCTGAGCCTGTTGTCGTTCGCTCCGTTTTTGGGTGGCGATCGCCTGAGCCACCGCCTGTCGCAGACGAATCAAGTCGTCCTGCATATCGATGATGGCTTGTTCCATGATTTTTTCTGGATCTTCCGCCTTGCTGATCCAACTATTCAAGGTGGCGCGAATGGCTCGCCCAATGCGATCGAATAAGCCCATAAGCTCCTCTACCTGCGATATCGCTCGATTTCTTGCCAGTGTGAACGAATTAGCCGCGCTTGTTCCGTAGCCGTTCAAACAGGACAGACACATTGATTGTTCTTATCCTAACCCACCCATCGTCAGGGGGTAAGTCGGGAGGGCTGGGAGGAGAGCAAAAGACACTGGCATACCCGACCAAAGCTCTCATAAAAAGAGGGCGATCGCTGAAGTTGGAGACACCCGAGCCGAGGTCTGAGGGATCCGATCCTCTCATCCCGATCTCGATGTTGCAGTTTCGTTATAACAGGAATCGGGAGACTGAGAATGCCCAGTCATTTCTAAATCGTCGGGGCTTCGATTTCGACATAATCCAGCATCTCAGCCTTCCCATCTCGGTTGCGTTTGGGCATCGGCACACCCGATGCCTCACAGTAGCGCTCGACTACTCGTCTAGACTTACCAATCATTTTGACCTTATGGTTGTGGATCCACATGGCGCGATCGCATAACTGCATCACGCTCTGGGTGGAGTGGGTGACCAACACCATCGTCACCCCATTACGCTTGAACTCCATCATTTTGTCGACGCACTTTTGTCGGAAACGGATGTCGCCAACCCCGAGCACCTCGTCAATCAACAAAACATGGGGATCCAGGTGAGCCACAACGGAGAAGCCGAGTCGAGCCAACATTCCATTGGAGTAGGAGCGGACGGAGCGATCAACAAACTCGCCCAATTCCGAAAACTCAACAATCTCATCCATGCGATCCAGCACCTCGCGCCGGGTCAGCCCCATGAGCACTCCGTTGAAGACGATGTTCTCTCGCCCTGTAAGGTCAGGGTGGAAGCCAGCCCCCAATGCCAGCAACGGTGACACTCGCGCTTGAACTATCACGCGCCCAGAAGTGGGCTTGAGGACGCCAGCAATCAGTTGCAGGGTGGTACTTTTGCCCGCGCCATTATGCCCAATGATGCCAAACTGTTCGCCCTCATACACTTCGAAGGAAATGTCGCGTAGCGCTTCGTATTGGCTGGACTGCAGTTCTTTCATGTTGCGGCTAAAGTTGAACATCAAATGCTTGATGCCTCGCACATGATGATAGAGCGGATAGGATTTGCTCACCTGATCAAATGCAATAATTGGCTCTTTCTTCATGCCACTTCCGCAAACCGAGACGATAATTTGTTGAATACCCAGATACCCAGCACTAAGAACAGCAGGGCATATCCCACACTAAATAGAACATAAACCCAATCCATCGTCCCATCCAAAATTAAAGAGCGCCAGTTTACCATGAGTGGCGCAGCAGGGTTTAGGGGGAGCCAGCGTAGATATTCTGGTGGCAACATATCTACCGTATAGATGATGGGGGTAAAAAAGAAGGCAAACTGAGTGATGACTTGGGCAACCCGCTCAATGTCCCGAAGGAACACGTTGAGGGAAGCAAAAATGAGTGAGATGCCATGCAGCATAATCAACTGCAATAGAACCAGAATAGGAATGCCATAGAACCAGCTCCAGCTCGGTGTTCTTCCATAAACCCACATCATGAATAACAACACAGGCAGCGATAGCAGAAAGTGGATCATGTTGTTCAAATTAGCTGCCAACGGAACAATACTGAGGGGAAATCGCACCTTACGGAGCATCTGGGACGTTGCAATAAAGTAGTTTGGGGAAGATGCCATAGAATTAGCAAACCACTGCCAAGGGAACAAACCCGAGATGAGAATGATGCCATAGCCATCGGCACGGATTTGCAGAACAATTTGGAAGGCGAAGTAGTAGACCAGGGCATAGGTCAGGGGGCTAGCAATCGACCAAAGATAGCCCAGCACATTTTTCTTGTAGCGCACCTTTAGATCTTTCTGGACGAGAAGAACCAGGAGATCCCAGTAGCTCTCTACGCTACGGCGATCGTTCAAACGTGAAATTCCTTGTGAAATCCCAAGCATGTGTTTGGTTGTTGCCTCTCGTGACACGAAACGTCTAACTCTTTCACCGACTCTCCCTTAGACAAAAGTTGACTCACCTTGAGCCAATTTTGCCAGTCTGATTCTTCTGTATCGAATGAAACCAGAATCTAGATGATAGTCTACTCTAACGAAGCATACCCCTAATCGACTTGCATCGAATCCTAAACGCTCAGCTAAACAGCACCACTGGCTATGCAAACGCCGTTCCAACGCCTTCACAAACGGGTGGTTGTTGAACATGTCACCAATTTGTTGAATCCCCGGGCACCTCTGGCTCCAGCGGGGGAAACATCTAGGACATTGCCTCCCCTGGCAGATAACGATTGGGTCGTGCCCCTCACCTGGGCTGGAACCCATACGCAGTGTCCCTATGCCAACCTGGGAGATGCCCTCAGCCCCATCGTGGTCAGCGCGCTATCAGGATTACCTATTGCCTACCATCGATTTGAGTCCAGCCGTGAACGCATGGCAGCCGTTGGAACCATTGCCCACAAGTTTGCTGGTGGCACAGTGCACTTCTGGGGAACAGGCCTCAATCCGTGGCGGGGCGTGATGGACACTCCGGGACGCTATGAGTTGCCCCCGGATACCACCTTAGAGCTGCATGCCATGCGCGGCCCCGCCAGCGCTAACCATCTGCGGCGGCGTGGATTGGATGTTCCTGAGGTGTATGGAGACCCTGTTTGGTTTACCCCAAAAATTTTCCCGGCAGCAACTGAAAAACGGTATGAGCTCGGCGTCATCTTACATGTCGCTGAGCTTTATGACGGTGGAATCCCGAACGGGGTGCCCCACATCCCAAAAATTAACCGATATCGGATGGATCCCGCGCGGCAGGAACAGGTAAAACTTTTGACGACCCTGACCGAGCCAACACTCGATAGTATCGAGGCACAGATTCGAGAAATTACGGCCTGCAAGCGGATCGCCAGTACGAGTTTGCATGGCTTGGTGCTGGCAGAAGCCTATGGCATTCCTTGCGTTTACCTACCCTACGCGGCGGGTCGGGGGCAAACCGTTTCGATGATCAAGAAAACGAGTGCGGTTGACTATCGGATGCGCGATTTCTACTTGGGTTTGGGGGTGAAACAGCGCTTCATTTTTGGACAGATGCCGGATGAGCAAACTCCCTGGCAGGCCTTGATGCAAGCTATTGACCGACATTGGACACCGATCGATTGGTCGCCCGAGACATTTCTAGATGCGTTCCCCCTACCGTTGGCCTTCAATCCCCTGAGCGATCCGCCGCTCTTTGAGCAGTCGGAATCGTCCCAGCGCTCTATCTTGTCCCGTATTCGTTTCTGAACCCAATGCCGCCATAGTGCTTGTGCACTGAAGCAGACCCAATCTTCTTTTTGCAAGGCTCACAGCATGAAGCGCTCAAACAAACGATTGAGTTTTGGTTTTCATAGAATTGGGATAAGCTTCTCTCTGGCATTCCACGGATAGTCCCATGAAGACCGCAGTTGTCCATGAATGGCTGGTAACCTATGCCGGATCGGAGCAGGTGTGCGAGCAGATGTTGCACCTGTTTCCAGAAGCGGATCTGTATAGCTTGGTGGATTTTTTGCCCGAGGACTTGCGCTGGTTTATCCAGCAGCGCCCGGTACACACGTCGTTTTTGCAGAATCTTCCCTTTGCACGGCGGCGGTTTCGTGCCTATCTGCCGCTGATGCCCCTGGCGGTAGAGCAGTTTGATTTATCGGGGTACGACGTGGTTTTGTCGAGCAACCATGCAGTCGCCAAAGGGGTGGTGACGCGAGCCGATCAGTTGCACATTAGCTATGTGCACACCCCCATTCGCTATGCCTGGGATTTGCAGCAGCAGTATCTCCAGGGTGCGGGACTACAAACCGGGGTGAAGGCGATCGCCGCTCAGGCCATCCTCCACTACCTGCGCCTGTGGGATGTAGCCACAGCAAATCGGGTGGATTGTTTTCTCGCCAATTCTAAGTTTGTTGCACGCCGGATTTGGAAGACCTATCGGCGCGAAGCTCAGGTCGTCTACCCGCCGGTTGCGATCGATCGCTTCAAACCAGGGAGCGATCGCGACGATATTTACCTCACCATTTCCCGATTCGTGCCCTACAAACGAGTAGATCTAACTGTGCAAGCCTTCAACCAACTGGGATTGCCGCTGGTGGTGATTGGGGATGGGCCAGACTGGAAGCGGGTGAAGGCGATCGCCAAGCCCAACGTGACGCTACTCGGACGGCAACCGGATGCCGTTGTAGAAGACTATCTGCAACGGTGCAAAGCTTTTGTGTTCTCTGCAGAAGAAGATTTCGGCATTACATTGGTGGAAGCCCAAGCGGCGGGCGCTCCGGTGATTGCTTTTGGCAAGGGAGGGGCAACGGAGACGGTCATTCCTGGCAAAACCGGAATCCTCTTCCCTACCCAGACGGTGGAATCGTTGGTCGAAGCCGTACAGTATTTTGAGTCCGGAGGATTGATTGTAAATCCTCATGTCTTACGACAGAATGCTGAACGATTTGCACCGGAGTGCTTCCATCAGGAATTTTTAAAAATTGTTGAGCATCAATGGGATAAATTTTGCCAACCCGTGGCAGAGTATTAGCGTGAGGAGTAGTGATCCTGATGCAGCTAAACCGAGTATCCCGACCAACTCTGTCGGCTCTGAGCGTGTCGACCCGCTCGGTGCCCACAGTCATCATCACAATTTTGGCGGATCTTCTTGCCCTGGGCATTGCCGGAATGGTGAGCTATTGGGCACGGTTGATGCTGAATGGGCAATTGGCTCCATCGCTCTATTGGCAGCTTCTGCCCCTTTCCGGGTTGTTCATCGTTGCCTACGCCGCCGCTGGCCTCTATCCCGGTGTGGCTATCAGCCCGGTTGCTGAACTCCGCCGCGTCAGTATTTCGTCCAGCCTGGTTTATTTTGTCCTGGGTTCAACGGTTTTCCTGCGGGGAGGCGGGGAGCTTTACTCCCGCGGCATTTTTGTGATGGCGTGGCTGCTATCGATCGGCATGGTGCTGGCCTGCCGTGCCTTGACTCGCCATTTGTTTGCCGATCAGCGGTGGTGGGGATACCCCGTCATTGTGTTGGGAGCTGGAAAAACCGGGGAGATGTTAGTTCGAACGCTACAGCGCCGTCCCCGCATCGGTTTGAAGCCCGTTGTCTTACTTGATGATGACCCCAAAAAGCATGGTTCGTTGTTAGGTATACCAGTAATGGGAGGCTTGGAGCTAGCTCCAATGATTGCCCGTTCCCGTAATATTCCCTACGCCATCGTTGCGATGCCAGGGGTTCCGCGCGATCGCCTCCTCAACCTGCTCGAACAATATGGCCAAACCTTTGCCCACCTGCTGATCATCCCTGACCTGTTTGGGTTCTCGAGCCTCTGGGTCGTCGCCAAGGATATGGGCGGTGTCTTGGGACTGGAAATTCGTCAACAGTTGCTCCTCCCAGGGCCACGCCTCGTTAAGTTTTTGATCGATCGCCTTACAACACTGGTCGGGGGGCTGCTTGTTTTTCCGCTATTTCTGCTGATTGCCATCCTGATTCGACTCGATTCCCCGGGGCCTATTTTCTACGGACAAACCCGTATCGGACAGAACGGACAGCACTTCAAAGCCTGGAAATTTCGCTCGATGGTTGTAAATGCCGACAAGGCGTTAAAGGATTATCTGGTCAACCACCCAGAGCTAAAAGAGGACTGGGTGACCAATCAAAAATTACGCAATGATCCCCGTGTAACGCGGATTGGACGTTTCCTGAGGCAAACAAGTCTAGACGAACTTCCACAGCTTTGGAACATTTTACGGGGGGAAATGAGTCTGGTGGGGCCACGTCCCATTGTTGACGAGGAAGTTGAGAAATATGGCGACAAATTTGGGCTATATACCAAAGTCACGCCAGGGCTGACGGGGTTGTGGCAGGTATCGGGGCGTAACAATCTCGCCTACGAAGAGCGTGTTAGTTTGGATGCCTACTATGTGCGCAATTGGTCGGTTTGGCTGGATGTCTACATCCTCATTCGAACGATTTGGGTTGTTCTATCCGGTGAAGGAGCCTATTAACCGTTATGGAGACGAAGACTGGTCCGTTTCCGTCTCTTCAACTTGGATTACGCGGTAGCTTGGTCGCACTGCCCTACGCCTCCTATCTCGGCTTTTTGGGCGTACTGATTGTCACAGTGGCCGCTCGCATTCGGGCAAAGCGAGCGGCGCTCTCACCGCGTGTCCGCTGGATGTTGTTGGGCATCACTGGCTTAATGGTGCTGAGTTGCACATTTGCTGACAGTCGCCCTGAAGCCTTCCTGCAACTGGGAAATTTTCTACCCTATTTTTTCTTCTTTGCTGTCATACCGCTGATTTTCACGCGGATCGAAGACTGGCAGCAGGTCGCCACCGATTTGGTCATCACAATCATTCCCATCAACCTAGCCAGCGTTGGACACTATTGGTTGCGATCGCCCTTCCTCCCTGCACCCTGGCAGCAAATTCCCTGGATTGAAGCGATTCGCCTCGCGCCGCACCGGGGACGCGCCATGGTCACCTTCGACCATCCCAATGCCTTTGCTAGCTATCTCGTCATGATTCTGGGGTTGGGACTGGGCTTGCTGGTGAGTGAACTAAGCCAACCTCAGAAAATCAGGCATGAGCTTACCCCCTGGTGGAAGTCGCGGCTGTTTGCCTTGGCACTCGGCACGGGGTCTTGCCTCCTCGGCATCTTTACCTCCGGATCTCGCAATGGACTGCTGGTGGCGTTGATCCAGCTTGGAGCCGTGGTGCTGATGATGCTAGCTCGGGCCAACCTGAGGCTGGTGCTGGGAGGTCTAGCAGGCATGTTTTTGGTTGTGGGCAGCGCAGCTATGTTTGGAATTGGCGGGCGATCGCTCACCCCCGGCGACTGGACGGATGACCCACGGATAGCGACCTGGGCGATCGCCCTCGACCTGATCCGCGAACGCCCCTGGCTCGGGTGGGGCTTAGGCAACTTCAAGCTCCTCTTTCCCACCCGCACCTTCGATCCGGTGAACTATCCCAAAATGTTTCACCCGCACAACATCTGGCTGATGCTGGCCACGGAAGGGGGACTCATCCTCACCCTCCTCACGACCCTGTTTGTCGGCTATCTCTGCTACCGCGCCATGCGCCTCTGGCTCAGTCGACAGCTCTCTCCTGCCGCCAATGGCGCTTTATTAGCCTACTTCTTGGGGTTCCTCGGCTGTCTCCTCTACGCCTTGTTCGACGTGACGCTCTACGACGGGCGCGTTCACTTGCTTAACTGGCTGATTCTAGCTGGGTTATACGCCTTTGGAGAACAGTGGGAACCATACTCTGCCCCTTCGCTACCGGACGACGACACCAACGCTATCTCCGAGTCATAATGATGATTGCTCTGCAAAATCGCGCTCAGTTTTGAACCGTACCGTCGGGAAGCATCGCCCCTTCAAGGTTTGCGCCATCTAACGTGGCGCCATCTAGCATGGCACCATTCAGATCCGCATTGCTGAGGTCGGCATTACTGAGGTCGGCATTGGTAAAGTCCGTATTGCGCAGGAACGCACCCGATAGGTTGGCTCCGCTCAGATCGGCTTCCGTCACATTGGCAGACGCGAGGGTAGCTTTTTCGAGGATGGCTCCACTCAGATTGGCCTGGCTGAGGTTGGCACTATCCAGCAGCGCCCCGCTGAGGTCGGATTGGCTAAGGTCGGCTCCGCTCAGATCCGCACGGTTCAACACCGCATTACTCAAATCTTGTCCGCTGAAATCTTCGGTGTTCAGATCACACTCCACACATTCCTTCGTTTCTGCAAAGGATTCACGGGGGTCAGGTTCGGCGCAGGCCGTGACCAGAAACAGCAGACTAAAGAGGGCGGCAGCAGCCGTTGAGCGGTGGAGCATGATCAAAATTCTCGGTAGATCTCGTCAGACTTTTCATTATGGCGCATCCGGATCGGGCATCGTTGATTCGCTGATAGGACTTCTGCATTGGGGACGAAGAACCCACAATCACTAAATTTCGTAAGGGGCGATCGCCCTCACCATCAAGACGGGGTTGAATCCGCTTTTTGGATTTGGCGACTCAACAGAATGACGGGAAGGAGTCCGGCTAAGACAACCGCCAGGGCAGGCAGCGCCGCTTCGGCCAAGCGTTCATCTGAGGCCAGCTGATAGGCACGCACGGCAAGGGTGTCGAAGTTGAAAGGGCGAATCAGGATGGTGGCGGGCAACTCCTTCATCACGTCCACAAACACGAGGAGGAGTGCCGTGATCAAGCCACTGCCCATGAGGGGAAAATGAACACGGCGGAGGGTCGAAGCTGGACTATGTCCTAGGGAGCGCGCGGCATCATCGAGGCTGGGCTTGATGCGATTGAGGCTCGCTTCGACGGAGTTGAACGCAACGGCCAGGAAGCGCACCAGATAGGCGAAGAGCAGGGCAAGCATGGTGCCACTTAGCAATAGTCCAGTGGAAATGCCAAATCTCGCCTCCATCCACGCATCGAGAGCATTATCGAAACGCCCAAGGGGTACGAGAATTCCAACAGCAATCACGGAACCAGGGATGGCATATCCCATAGCAGCTAGGCGAACAGACAATTGCATCGGACGCGACGGTTGCAAGCGCAGGCCATAGGCCAGGAAGAGGGCGATCGCCCCCGTCAACACCGCCCCTAAGCTTGCCAGCATCAGGCTATTGCGGGCATAGGCCCACAGCTGCGGATTGGTGATTTCCGCAAAGTGGCGAATTCCTTCAATCACCAGCAAGACAGCAGGCAACAGAAAACCAAAGAGGATCGGAATCAAACACACCAGGAGAACGATCCACCCTCGCCAGCGCGGCAACGGATAACGGGATGGCACCGTGCGATGGCGTGTTTGGTAATACCGACCATGACGGCGAAACCATTGCTCGACCAAAATCAGCCCCAGCACAAACAGCAGAAGGAGCGCCGCCAGTTGAGTGGCCGCAATGCGTTCGCCCATGCCAAACCAAGTGCGGTAAATCCCAGTGGTGAAGGTCGGCACGCTGAAATACTGCACCGTACCAAAGTCACTCAGGGTTTCCATCAAAGCCAGGGCTGTCCCTGCGGCGATCGCCGGACGCGCCAGGGGCAAGGCCACCCGCCAAAAACTCTGCCAGGAACCACAGCCCAAGATACGGCTGGCTTCTAGGGTGCGGGTTGACTGTTCCAGGAACGCGACCCGTGTGAGCAAGTAGACGTAGGGATAGAGCACCAGCGTCAGTAGGGCGATCGCTCCACCCAGGGAGCGAATACCGGGGAACCAGTAGTCGCTGGCCGACTCCCAACCAAATAAGGCGCGGAGCATCGTCTGCACTGGCCCGTAGTATTCCAAAAACTCTGTATAGGTAAAGGCCAGAATGTAGGCTGGAGCAGCCAAGGGCAATAGCAATGCCCATTCCAACCAGCGGCGATAGGGAAACTGGCACATCGTTACAAGCCAAGCCGTTGACACACCAATGCCGACAACCCCCACGCCGACTCCCAGCATTAATGCCAGGGAGTTGAAAATATAGCGCCAGAGAACCGTTTCTATCAGGTGTTGCCAAACATCATGGGCAGGGGTGAATAAACCCGTCAGCACTACCAGGACAGGCGAAGCGATCAGGAAGGCGATCGCACCTACGCCGATCGGCCACAGATTCAGGTATCCCAAAAATTGACCCAGCTTACTGAAAAAGTCCCTCAGAAGATGAGCCGGAGTTTGGGGAGAAGATGCAGGAACCTGACGCATAGAATGATAGAAACATTAAGGAACATGGGCGTCGCCCAACCACAGCATACAATCACCTTATTGATTTTTGCTTTCAATAGCAGGACGGATCAGAATAAGCTGATAAGAGGCACGGATCAAGGGCTATGGCATGCGCTCTTTGCGTTGCTCTCAATCCTCCAGTCGAACCCGTTTTGTAGGAGCGATGACATCCATTTCATCGTTGCTTGCTAATGAGAAACCGGGGGGTTCTTCCTCGAATCGTAGGTGCCTCAACCACTGCCTTAGCAATGCTTTGCAATGAAATTATGACTTTGGCTGCCCGTTCAACTCCCTCTCAATCCACAATGCCCGCAAGTCTCTCTTTGGTAGGTGTGTCCCACCAGTTTCCGGGTTGTCCGGTTCCGGCGGTTGCCGATGTCAGTCTGGAACTCCCACCGGGGGATATTCTGGCGCTCCTGGGGCCTTCCGGTTGCGGCAAAACCACGCTGCTGCGGTTGATTGCGGGCTTTGAACAGCCCCAGCGCGGCCAAATTGCGATCGCCGGAACCCTGGTCACCAACCGCACTATCCGCATTCCTCCGGAGCGGCGATCGGTCGGCATGGTGTTTCAGGATTTTGCCCTGTTTCCGCACCTCACGGTGGCTGAAAATCTAGCTTTTGGGCTGAAGCGACTGGGCAAGGCAGTCGTCGAGGAACGGGTGCAGGAGGCGATCGCCCTCATTGGCTTACAGGACTACGATCAACGCTACCCCCACGAACTGTCTGGCGGGCAGCAGCAGCGAGTCGCCCTGGCACGCGCCCTAGCTCCACGCCCCAATCTGGTGTTGCTGGATGAACCCCTGAGTAACCTGGATGTGCAGGTGCGGGTCGCCCTACGCCAGGAAATTCGCGAGGTGCTGAAAGCCACAGGCACCTCGGCAGTATTCGTGACTCACGACCAAGAGGAAGCGATGGCGATCGCCGATCAGGTGGCCGTCATGCGGTTGGGGCAATTGGAGCAGCAAGGCACACCCGAAACCCTTTACCAAGAACCCACGTCGCGGTTCGTAGCCGAGTTTGTCACCCAAGCAAATTTCCTCACCGCCCATCAACACAACCAATATTGGGAAACCGAGATCGGTTCCTTCGGTATGGAGCGGGTACAGTGTGTTTGCAATGCGCCCTGGAGCGAAGATTCGCATCCCGCCGTACAGGGCGACCTGATGATTCGGCAAGAAGACCTAGTGCCCGTGGTGGACGAGTCGGGGACGATCGTCGTGCGCGATCGCCAATTCCTTGGTCGAGAATATGGTTACACCCTCCAGACGCCCTCGGGTCAAATTCTCCGCGCTCGTACCTCAAGCCGCATCCAAATTCCCATCGGCACCCCCGTCCGCCTCGACCTCAGCCAGGTCAACTTCCGCTTCTTCCCTCACAATGCCCCTCCGTTGCCAGCGGAAGAGCCTGCCTCAGCGGTAGTCGATGGATCGCGTGTGGGATGAGGGCGATCGCCAAGGGTGAACGCAAGGATTAGCGTCCCGGCAGAGCCCTTACACCGGTTGTTTGCTCTGCGCGTGGAGATGTTCTGGAACCGTTGTGCCATCTATAGGATCGGCCACTAGATGGCAAGCGACGCCATGATCGCTGCTGATCTGCGTCCATTCGGGTTTGATGGTTTGGCAGGCGGGTTGTGCTACGGGGCAGCGGGTATGGAAGCGACAGCCCGTCGGCGGTGTGACGGGCGAGGGAATTTCTCCAGAGAGCTGCACGCGATCGCGCTTGGCATCGGGGTCGAGGGGCGGGATCGCCGACAGCAGCGCTTGGGTGTAGGGGTGGGCGGGTTGCGAGAACAGATTGTGGGTTGGGGCAATCTCGACGATTTCGCCCAAATACATCACCGCGACCACATCGCAGAAATGCGCCACCACAGATAGGTCATGGCTGATGAACATGAAGGCCAAGTTCATATCCTGCTGCAAGGATTTGAGCAGATTGAGGATATTCGCCTGAATGGAAACGTCCAAGGCGGCGACCGCTTCGTCGGCGACCAAGAAGCTGGGGTTAGAGACGAGGGCGCGGGCGATCGCAATCCGCTGGCGTTGCCCGCCGGAGAAAGCATGGGGAAAGCGGCGCAGGTGTTCGAGGTTGAGGCGGCATTTTTCGGCCACTTCCCGGACACGGCGATCGGTTTCCTCGCGATTGCGGGTGAGCTTCATGGCCTCCAGCGGCTCGGCAATGATATCGCGCACAGTCATACGGGGCGACAGGGAGGCGTAGGGATCTTGAAAAATCATCTGAGCATGGCGGCGCAAAGCTTTGAGGCCATCACCCCGGAGTTGATCCACATGCAGGGCAGTGTCCGCCACGCGCAACGTAACTTCGCCGTGAGTAATTGGAGCCGCTTTCAGGATGGCGCGACCGACCGTGGTTTTGCCCGAGCCGGATTCGCCTACCAAACCAAAAATCTGCCCTGGGTAGATCTCAAAGCTGACCCCATCCACCGCACGCACGGTTTGGGGTTTGCCCTTCATGAAGCCGCCACCGATGGGGTAATGAACCTGCAAGTTACGCACAGAAACGATGGAGCCAGTCATACGGTTTCCTCCAGAACTTTTTCGGTCAGCAGATGACATGCCGCCAGATGATTGGGCTGGGTTTGTGCAGGGATGGGCACATCGGTATGGCACCGGGGGTGATCCGCCGCATGGGGACAGCGGGTGTGGAACACGCAACCCGTGGGACGTTCCAGCGGACTGGGAATGTCGCCTGGAATCGGTAGCAAGGGACGATCCAGCTCCTCTAGCCGAGGAATGGCATTAATTAATCCCTGAGTGTAAGGATGCTGCGGATGGCGGATGATGCGCCGCACCGGTCCCGTTTCCATTTCTTTGCCCAGGTACATCACCAAAACGTCATCGGCAATTTGGGAAATTACTGCCAGGTCATGGGAAATGAAGATGATGGTCATGCCGAAGTCTTGCTGCAGTTCCTTGAGCAAGTCCAAAATCTGCGCCTGAATGGTCACGTCCAGAGCGGTCGTAGGTTCATCGGCAATGAGGACGGCGGGGCGCATTACCAGGGCCGAGGCGATCATCGCTCGCTGACGCATACCCCCAGAAAGTTGAAAGGCATATTGATCCACCCGCAGTTCGGGGTTAGTCATGCCGACGCGATCGAGCATTTCGATCGCCAGCTTCCGCGCCTGATTGCGACTCACATCCCGGTGCAGCCGAATGCCCTCAATCATTTGATTGCCGATAGTGTAGAGCGGGGAAAACGCCGCCGAGGGTTCCTGGAAAATCATGGCAAGCTCGCCGCCCCGCACCTGCTTCAGCGCCTTGCTGCGGGTATCGAGTCGGGCAATATCCACATACGCCCCTTTTTTGGTTTGGTAGACGATGTGGGAATTAGCATCCAGTTCGGCATAGTCGGGCAGTAACCGCATCAGTGCCTTCGTGGACACCGACTTCCCCGACCCCGATTCCCCAACAATGCCCAGGGTTTGGCCGGGTTGCAGGGTGAAGGAGAGGTCGTCTACTGCCGTGACAAGCCCTTCGTCAGTGTGAAAGCGAACAGACAGGTTAGATACAGTCAGCAAAGGATCGGTCGCCATCGGTGTCTCCTATCGTCGAATGCCAGAGTAGGGATCGGCGGCATCGCGCAGACCATCGCCCAGCAGCGTGAACGACAGCACCGCCACCACAAAGAAAATGAGCGGAATGAAAAACCAAGGGGTGAGCTGAATGGCTTGTACAGTGGTCATTTCCTGCAACAGCACGCCCCAGGACATGGTGGGTCGCCGCAACCCCAACCCGACGATAGATAGCGCCGTTTCATCCAAAATGCGATACGGGAAGTTAATCACCAGTTCCACGATGATGTAGCTGGCAAAACCGGGTAACAGATGCCGGGTCACGATGCGCCAACCGCTGGCTCCAGCCAATCGCGCCGCTTGCACATACTCTTCCTCCCGCGAGGCCAGCAGATAGGAGCGGATACGCCGTGCCAAGGTAGGCCAGTTCACAAGTCCCAGCACCAGGGTCATCGCGAAGTACACCTGCGTGTTGGACCAGTCGCGGGGAAACATGGCCGTCAGTGCCATGTAGAGGGGAATCGGCGGAATCACGCGTACCAGATCCGTAAATGCCTGAATGACCGTATCGACCCACCCGCCGATATATCCCGCAACACCGCCAAATAAAAGGCTGAGGATGAAGGAGAGCATGACGCCCAAAAAGGCGATCGAGAGAGACGTGCGAGTGGCATACATGACACGGCTGAACAAATCCAAGCCGTTGGAGTCGGTGCCAAAGAGATGGACAAAACCTTGCTCCACACCAAAGAGGTGGCGATCGCTCGGAATCAACCCCAGCAGCTTGTACTCCCCAGCGGGATAGAAGAACTGTAGAGGACGCCGTAGGGGCTGACCATTTTCTTCCAGTACCTCCACCTGATAGCTCTTTTCGAGCACGCTGTAGCTACTGGTCATGTCATGGACAAACGGCCAAAGCTGGCACCCGGCACTGTCGCAAAACCGGATGAGCTGGGGTGGCCCCGCCGTATAATCGGGGTTCCGCATATCCGCCTGGCCGGAGTAGGGCGCGAGGAATTCGGCAAACAGCGCAATAAAGATAAACAGGCTGAGCACCGCACCACCAAACGCCGCCAAACGGTTGCGCTTAAACCGCGACCAAAACAATTGCCATTGGGACGCGGTGTAGTAATTCTCTTGACGCTCTTTGGGTTGCGCCGAATGGGTAATCGTCATGTCGGTCATGGCTTAGCGTCCTCCTCTCATGCGTACACGGGGGTCTAGCGCCGCAATCAACAAATCCGAAAGAAAATTGGCGGCAATGATGACGCTGGTGATGCACACCAAAATTCCCGCTGCGGTGTTCTGGTCGGCATCCAGAAACGCCAGCAGCAGTTCTTGCCCCAGCTCGCCCAGTACCAAAATAGAGGCCACAATGGGCAGTTCGTTGAAGGAGCGGGAAAAGTCAAAGCCGATCGTCGAAACAATGGGCATTACCGCATGGCGGGCGGGATACTTGATCAACATGGGCCAACCAGAAAAGCCCCGGGCTTTCGCCGCCGTGACGTAAAGCTTGCCCATCTCGTCTTTCATCAGCCCCCGCATGGTTTGTAGCTGAAACGCAGTGGTTGACCAACCCAGCACCAACAAAGGAATGTAGGCATGCCCCAGAAAGTCCAGAAACTTGGCCATCGACCAGGGTGCGTCACGAAATTCTTGGGAAACCAACCCGGTAACATCCAGGTCGAAGACAAAGGCATTGAGCATCAGCAGAACAAGGGCGATCGCAAAATTCGGCAACGCCAATCCCAAGTAGGACAATAGCGTCACAACCCCATCGCCGATTCCGGACTTGCGCGAGGCCACCCAAATACCCACGGGAATCGCCACGATGTAGGAGAGCAGCATCGCCCCGACCACCAACACAAAGGTGTAGAAGAACTTGTCTCCAATTAGGGCATTGACCGAGGTTTCTACCCGAAAAGCGGGGCCGAAATCGAGGCGGGTAACGACATTCCACAGCCACTCGCCGTAGCGCACCAAAAAGGGGCGATCCAACCCCAAATCCGCTCGCACGCGGTCGATTTCGGCCTGGGTAATGGTGACGCCCGTGCCAGAGTATTTACGAAACAGCTCGCGCTCGGCATAGTCGCCGGGCATCAACTCGATCAGGCCATAAATCATGAAGGAAACCGCCAGCAGAGTCAGCAGAGACACCAGCAGGCGGGTTGCCACGAACCGCCAGAAGGCAGCATTCGCTTGGCTAGAGGAGGCAGTGGATAGAATCATGGCTCGCAGGGGGTGCGGGACAACGGACGGGGGCGATCGCGCAAAGGGGCAGGTCAATCAGAGGTCAATCAAATGGGGATATCTTTAGAAACTGGTTCTTTGATGCCCTGCCCCTCGGCTACTGGATGAACAGGTTGCGGTTGATCCGTATAGTTCTTGCCGGATCCCCCTAAATCCCCCTTGAATAAGGGGGACTTTGAAGTCGCTCTCTCCCATGACTAAGGGAGATTCTAAGCTCGTCCCCCCCTTTTTAAGGGGGGCTAAGGGGGGATCAAACTAAGGGACTCAAAGAAAGAAACCATCCTAGAACTGAGATCAACCAACAGCCTGACGGCAACCCAGTAACCGCTCTAGCGCTTCTGGAGTCGTTATCGCAAGAACCACTGGCTGGGACGATACGGATACGCCCAGTAGTAGTCGTAGGACTTCGCCGTAAAGGTAGGGAAGTTGACCAGATCATTGCGGTGGTACACCGGCTCAGCGGGGTTACCCACTATGCCAATGAACAGCAAATCGGACTGAACCAAATCCACAATTTCCCGACCCAGCTCACTGGATTCTGGGGTGCCCAGGGTGTAGGTTTGGTACTCCGTGGACTTGGCATCCAGCTCTGTGACCCAGGCAGGGGGTTCCAGACCTTCCGCACCATCCGTCTCAATGTACTTCGCCCACAAGTGGCCGTTGGTGAGGCTGAAGTAATCGCCAAAGGGCGGAATCAGGGGTTCACGGGATCCGGCCACGAAGGCAGAGGTGTAAGCCTTCGTCCAGGTCATGATATCCAGGTCGTTCGCTGCCTGACTCGCACGATATTCATCCGACGTCACTTCTCTCAACTGCACGTCTAGTCCCACATCATTGAGGTACTGGGCAAAGAGTTCGTGCAGCTTGACCGGCCCACCCTGGCTGGCGAATTGCAGGTTGATGACCAGCGGGCTGCCATCGAGGCGATCGCGCGTTCCATCCCCATTGGCATCCACCAGACCCATCTCATCCAGCAGCTCATTTGCGCGATCGGGGTTGTAATCCGCCAAGTAGTTGCGCTGCTCATCGGTGACAAAATCAACCGTGTTAGGGTCAAACGCGGTATATTGCGCGGGCGTTCCGAGTCCAAAGTACACCAGCTCGTTGATCTCTTCGCGGTTGATCGCCTGGCTCGCGGCCTCACGGAAGCGCAAGTCGCCAAAGATTTCGCGCAAGCCTTCATCTTTGTGGTTCACATTGAAGGAGTAGGCCACCATGGACTCACCCACAGTAGGGATCGCATCCACGGTGTAGTCACCCTGCTCCTCATTCTGTTGCAGCACAGGAAGATCTTCCCCAAACACCGCCTGCGACTTGTATACGACCTCGCCATTGGACAGCTTCAGGTTTTGAACTTCCGTCTCAGGCACATAGAGTTCGTCGATCTCGCTGATGTAAGGCAATTGCTGGCCAGTGGTATCGACTTGGTGGAAGTAGGGGTTGGCCACTAGTTGCCGACCTTCAGCCGTGTCGGAAATCAAGATGTGGGATTCCAAGGTCGGCATGACCGCACGATCCAGGCTCTCCGCCTTGGCAGCATCCTTCAACAGGGGGGACGGAACATCTTTCCAGTCGCTGCTGCCGTAGTAGAAGTTGAAGGCTTCATCCCAGCTCGCAAACCCGGCTTCCGTCGCATTGGCCTCGGCATCGGGATTCACATCGGGGTGGTACTGACCCAGGAAATGCATAGGCAGGAAAGGCTGGGCATAGTCGGTGGCAAACAGAGCAACCAAACCGGGCTTGGGCTGGGGCAGAGTGAAAACAACAGTGGTTTCATCCACGGCTTCGACCTGCATCGGTTCGCCCCCAATCAAGAAGCGATCGGGAATACCTTCGCTGTAGAGGGTGTCATTGCCCAACACATCGTTGTGCCAGAAAGCCACATCCTCAGCGGTGAAGGATTCACCATTCGACCACTTGTGCCCTTCGCGCAGGTACACCGTCAGCACCGTGTAGTCATCATTCCATTCGAAGTCGCGGGCAATATTGGGAACAATGGTTTGCAGGTCATCGGAGTAGCGGAACAGATTCACATGACGCACCGACAGCAGATCCGAGGTACCCGACTCCGTCGCCTTCGAAAGTCCCGTCAACACACCGCCATGAGTTCCAATCTCTTCGTAGGGCACAACCACCAGAGGTTCCGCTGGCAGGCGTTCTTCCAGGGCTGGCAGTTCAGCATTCCCATCAATTTGACCGTTGAAGGTTTCAATCTCTGGGTTCGCGGAGAAGGTCATTTCGCAACCCGCCGCTTCCTGGTATTCCGTCAGATCGTACTGTTGGGGATACTTGCCAGCATCGACGCCTTGGGCATCAGCCACTGTTACAGCGGGGCAGCTACTCTCGCTACCGGCCGCTGTGGTTGTTTCACCCGAACTGGTTGTCTGAGTTGGGCTGCAACTGATGACCGTCAGAGATGAGGCCAGGAGCGTAGCAATGACGTTTTGAGTCCGAACAAGTGACTTCATCGATCGCCTTCCTTCGTGAATAGTGACTATAGAGCGTTATGAAATAGAGACTTCGGCAACAGTTAGAGGAGTTGAAGGGTCAACCTGTGCGGGCAAGACGACAGTGTCCGCCCCCTGGGGTTCATATCCCGGTATGGAAAGCGCCTGCATCGCATCCGCCAGTGGCAACGCGAGGAGACGACACAGTAACGGGGCGATCGCCAGTTGCGACAGCCCCTCTCGATAGGTTCCTGGCACAAACGCATCACCAATACAGAACAACGGAACCTCTCGCACATCAGGCAGCACACCACCATGCTGACCATCGGCATTCATCCCGTGATCAGCGGTAACCAAGAGGGTGTATCCCGCTTCGCGCCAGCGGGGGACATAGTGAGAAAGAAGACTGTCGGTTGCCAAAGCACTGCCACGATACTCCGGCATGTCGGCTCCATAGCGGTGTCCGGCATCATCGATACCCATGGGATGCACCAGCATGAAGTCGGGGTGATGAGCCTGTCGCAACATCTCGGCATCGGCAAATAGGTGCGAGTCGGGGTAGCTATCTTGCCAGTAGAAGCGACCATGCTGAATTGGCCGATCGGGCTGGTGCTGGTCGCGATCGCGCCAGGGTTCAAAGGGCACCCCGTTGTATAGCTCGCTAAACCAGGAATAGGCGACAGCAGCCGTCGTCAGTCCCGCTGCTGTGGCGAGGTGGAACACACTCCGCTGACGCGACAGCCGCACCACATCATTCGCTCCAATGCCATTCACCGAAACGGGTGTCCCCGTGAGCAGCACTTCATACAGCGGACGCGATAGGGTCGGCAACTCGGCTTGAACCTTGTAGAGACTCGCCTGCTGCACTTCCAGCAAATGAGCAAGGTACCCCATCGATGTCTGCGCAACATCCCAGCGCAGGCCATCTAAAAGGATGAGCATTACCTTCATCGTCATGAGCATGTTTCCCACGTGAGGGTTAGCAGCAAACCAATGCACAGCACATGCTGAAAAAGCAAGATATCTGCGATACACACTTGTCTAGACAACTAGACTCGTGAACAGATTACGCTACCTCCCAAAAGCCACGGGTTAACCGAGCGTTAAATTTGGGCGGTTGATAGGGTTAAAGTTTGACCAAAGAACGGGGAAGAGGTCTCTCCCATTCCCTTGGAGCATCTGACGGATGGCGATCGCCCCTCGGGGAAGAGGTTTCTCCCATTCCCTTGAATCATCTGACGGATGGCGATCGCCCCTAATGGTCAAACATCAGTTCCACGCCATCCCCCCGGAAGCGGGTCACGGTGTACTCAATCACCCGGCCATGCTGATCGGCGTTAACGGCCTGCACCAGCAAGATCGACTGATTGAGAGGAATTTGCAATAGTCTGGCATCGTGGGAACGCACCGTTCGGATTGAAACATAGGTGCATCGTCGCACATGATCACAGTCGTACTGCTCGCGCAGCAATTGGGAAATGGATTGGGTTTGGGGAATGTGGGTTAACAAATCGGGGAAGCGTTGCAGCGGGAAGTAGCTGGTGCTGACGATTAGGGGGCGATCATCCACAAATCCAACTAAGTCAACTTGGGCGATCGCCTCCCCTAAGGCAACCTCAAGGTGATGCGCCACTTTATCGTCGGCGCTGGCCTCAAATGCCCTGAGATACTGATATTTACTGGTATGCCCCTGAGCTTGTAACGATTTGTTGTAGCGAACCCGCTTACCGATGGGGTAGCGAATGGGAGCATCGGCAATGAAAGCGCCTAAACCGCGATCGACCCGCAGCAGCCCCTCGTCTTTCAATACATCAAACGCTTGACGAATTGTGTGGCGATTGACCCCCAAAGAAGACCCTAACTCCTTCTGGCTGGGCAGCTTGTCGCCAACCTGATAAACCCCCTGCTGAATCTTACGCCTCAGGTCATTCGCTATTTGGACATAGATCGGCAAGGCGGACTGAAACATTGGTGATCAGCTAATGTTTGGGGGCTTCTTGCTAATTATGTTGAGTTTCGATATTCTTTGCCCAGGTGTCTAGACATCTAGATCGGATCGAAAGGTTTTGAATGGAGATCATGGTGTCGTTGCAGGAAAACCTATGGGCACAATCCAGCTAGTCGTGTTTGATATGGCGGGAACAACCGTCAAGGATACCGGAGAAGTTCAAGCTTGCTTCATGGCAACAGCGGCTGCGACAGGACTGGTTACCGATGCGGAGCAGGTAAATAGCATGATGGGCTGGTCAAAGCGGCGCGTGTTTGAAACCCTATGGCAAGCACAGCTTGGCGTCAACCATCCCGAGTATGAGACCAAGGTCGCAACCTCGTTTCAGCAGTTTTGCGATCGCCTCGAAACTCATTACCGCACCCAACCCGTTGAGCCGACGGAGGGCTGTTTAGAAACCTTTACCTGGCTCAAGGCTCAGGGAATTGCGATCGCCCTGAATACTGGCTTCTATCGCAAAGTAACGGACATTATTCTGCATCGCCTGGGATGGGATGAGGGACTGAATACCGATTATATTGGCACTCCCGATACCCCCATCCAAGTGTCGGTCACGCCGTCTGAAATCTACAACAGCGAAGGGCGTCCGGCTCCCTACATGATTCAAAAAGCCATGTACAAGCTGGGAATTAAAGACCCGCAAGCGGTGGTGGCGATCGGGGATACGCCGTCTGATCTAGCCGCAGGCATCAACGCCCACTGCCGCTACGCCCTGGGCGTGACCAACGGCAGCCACAGCCGTGCCGAGCTAGAAACCCACCCCAACCACGGTCTGCTGGCTTCCTTGGCAGAGTTAAAGGATCGGCTGGCGAACCTGTAGCGCTTTTCGGCACCGGGTGTTTGAGAGGAAATGCCCGGTGTTTTTCATCAATGCTCCATGTAATCCATTCATCAATTGATCCATCTATCAAGAGTTCATCAGGAGTGAGTTGTCATGACTGTGCAGCATTTCGATGTGGCGATCGTGGGTGCTGGAATTGTGGGCTTAGCCCATGCGCTGGCGGCGGCCAAACGGGGGCATCGCGTCGTTGTATTTGAGCGCAATCCCTACGCGGTCGGGGCATCGATTCGCAACTTTGGCATGGTCTGGCCCATCGGACAGCCCACGGGCTCGCTGTTGGAGCGAGCGATGAAGGCGCGATCGCTCTGGCAAGACATTGCGTCTCAAGCGGGCTTTCACACAAACCCCTGTGGGTCTCTACACCTGGCCTATCGGGAAGATGAATTGGCGGTCTTGGAGGAGTTTGTTGCCCTCCGCCAAAGTGACACGGTCAAACTCCTCTCGCCCCAAGAAGCGGCGGCTAAAAGTGGGGCGATCGTCACCGATGGCTTACTGGGTGCCCTGTGGAGTTCCACCGAAATCATCGTCGACCCCAGAGAAGCCATCCAAAAATTACCCGGCTTCTTACAAACCACCTACGGCGTGACCTTCAAGTTTGGCCATGTCGTCACAGAGATTCACGCTCCCCAGTTGATAGCGGGTGGTCAACCCTGGAGCGCCGATCGCATCTTTGTTTGCAGCGGCTCAGATTTTGAAACCCTGTACCCGCAAGTGTATGCGGCGAGTAACCTGACCAAGGTCAAGCTGCAAATGATGCGCACCGCCCCCCAACCCAACAGCTTCTCCATTGGTCCGGCGCTCTGCGCAGGTCTCACCCTCACCCACTATGCCGCCTTTGCCGATTGCCCTTCCCTGGGTGCGCTGAAAACCCGCATTGAGGAAGAAACGCCTCATTTTCCGCAATGGGGCATCCATGTCATGGTGTCGCAAAATGCTCTGGGCGAACTGGTCATCGGCGATTCCCACGAGTACGGCCTCAACCCCAAACCGTTTGACAATGCCCAAATCAACAATTATGTGCTGGACTACCTTAAGGGCTTCGCGCAGGTTCCCGACTTCCACATTGCCGAAACTTGGAACGGCGTCTATGCAAAGCTACCGGGAAAAACCGAGTTCATCGTCCATCCAGATCCTGGAGTCACCATCGTGAATGCGCTCAGTGGTGCAGGCATGACTCTCTCCTTTGGTCTGGCAGAGGAAGTTATCTCAGCCCTTTAAGGAAGGTAATGGCAGAAGTAGAGTGGTGCTGTCACTCGCGTTGATAGGCAACCCTTTTTCCCTCTCCCCAAACCCCTCTCCCACAGAGCGAGAGAAGGGCTTTGACAGTACCTATAACCTTCTAACTCCCCTTCTCTCCTTGTGGGAGAAGCGATTATCTTGATTGTCAAGCAAAGTGAGCCAATATTGACTGTCCCTGGCCTCGGCAGCGGTCATCAGACTGGGG
>JBCBSJ010000055.1:0-26156 GCA_039819245.1 Cyanobacteria bacterium J06638_20 | reverse complement strand
TTGGGGAGCAAGCTCCCCAAAAATCATCAAATTGCGTAAGCCCTGAATAATTAATTTGATTTTTATCTTAGGAATTTTTACCGAACTCTGGATGAAAATTGAGTCTTTAGGAGGACGCCACAAGGATTTAAAAATGCTGACAAAAGTCAATGCTTTAGGCAGACAAGGGAAGTATGAAAAGGCGGGTCCTATCTATGCCGAATTACGAGAAAAATACCCACGCCATCCGGGGCTACTGTATAACGAAAGTCTCAGTCATCTGAAGGGAAAGGATGGTACAGGTACCTGGAAATTACTGGAAGAATCACTCCAAGAATGCAGTAATTATGCACCGACTGTGAGACTCATGAATCGTCTTTAAGATGCGACTTCCCAATCGAGCAAAAATTAGCAAAGTGCTGATTAGCTGAGCATTGCTTCCTCTGAAAACGATTTTGGTTGAAGATTCAATGCCTACTGTACTTTGATGAGCGATCGCCCATCATCCCTATTTTGAATATTACCAATCTCAAGCTTACTTAGGCATTAGAGCCTTCATACAAGCGTTTGCCACCCGTCTCGCAAGCAATTTCCTCAAGTTCATTAGCAAAGCAGGTATGGAATGAAATGACCGTCATGTTTTCGCCTTCAGGAAAAAACTCATGCGGCACATTTTGGTCGATGACATACCACTTGTCGGCAAGTGAGTAGTCTGGCGCGGCGAGCGGGATCATTTGCTTCCGTGTATCCCCAACGACCGATGTGCCTGTTCCACTCACCATGATCATGTGTTGGATACTGTTTGGGTGGTAGTGAGCACCAGAAGGAACATCTTGCCTGAGATGGAAAATCCAGCCGGATTTGATGCTTGCAGGCAGTACCGTGGGGATTGCATCCAACTCAACCGTTGACCAAACAAAGGTTTCTTTGGAGTGGGCCAGGTCTTGTTGCAAGCGCTCAATGGTTCTGGAGAAGGCGTCTTGCTGCAACAAATACTCCACTGCCATGCTCAGCTTTTGTAGATCGCTTTCGTTCATTGTCGGTTCCTTGGCTACTAAAGGGCGATCGCCCAAGTGTCATCATTCAGGTCAATGTCATTCCTCAGAGTCTTCCTCAGGGCGTACCTCTTAGAGTTTGATGACATAGACAACCAACAGGATCTTCCTCGGGGCGTACCTCTTGGAGTTCGATGACATAGACAATCAAGTGAAACTGCTGATTCATCTCATCGGAGAGGAACTGTTCCACCAGACGCACTTGGCGAGGGGTAGGGGGCGTGATACTGCTGACAGAGAGGTCCACTTCAGGAATCCGCTTCCGCCAATTCACCTTAAGCTCGTCGAAAGTAACTTGTTCTCCTCCAAAGGTTTCCGTTTCATTCAGAATAGTGCGGATTTTTTGGGTCAGTATTGTTTCCTGGAGCAATTGTTTCAGACTCAGACCCAAGGGAATCATCAGGAGCAACGTCATCCCAGCGGTAACGGACAAAGCCCGGCGGGTACGGGGCGTATTGGCGGGCGTATAGCCCGCCATGATGAAGACGATCATGCAGGCGAAGGTAATGCCTAGCCAGTTTGTGAGAAATAGCAGGAGCGACCCCTGGGTGATGTTCCAGCCATTGTCTGTGATGCCAGAGGGGAGTCCCAACCCGACCACGCAAAGGGGTGGGGCAAGGGCAACGGCGATCGCCGTTCCTGCGACCGCATCGCCAATTTTTTCTTCGACCTTGGCATAAGCACTAATAGCACCTGCAACGACGGCAACTCCCATATCCAGCAAGTTAGGCTCGGTGCGTGACATAACCTCCGAACCAAACTCGGTAATCTGCAGAAACGAGGTCACCACGGCAGCTAGGGTGATCGTGATAACTGACCCAACAAGAATCGACCGCAGACTGCGCTGGAGTAAGGCCAGATTGCCATCCAAAATGCCAAAGGCCATCGCCCGGATTGGCCGCATCAGCGGAGCAATAATCATCGCGCCAATGATGATCGCGGCACTGTTGTTGAGCAACCCAAACGTCGCAATCAGCCCAGAACCCACCACTAGGGCAACGAAACTGGATTCTAGCCGTGCTTCTCCGAACAACGCGCGCCGCAGTTCGTTAATCTTCTCGGATGGGACCCGCTGCCGAAAGACAAACAGCGTGAGAATCATCGTGAGGACGGCGCGCAAAATAGACAGCAGCGATTTCAGCATAGGTCCGGCAGGTGAGATGGCTCGATCGCATGTTCATTATGGCGGGAGAAAGGGCTAGGATTGCGATGACACTGCTTTAAACACCGCATCTTGTGAATTCTTTACCCACTGATTCGTCGTCTGCAGATGATCTGACCGTTACAGCAGATTTGGCGGATACCTCCGAATCCACGTTTCACCATATTCCTGTATTGCTGGATGTGGTACTGGAAGGCTTGGCCATTCAGCCCCAGGGTCGGTATTTGGATGCAACGGTAGGGAGTGGTGGGCATAGTCGGCGCATTTTGGAAGCCGCCCCGGAGGTAGAAGTGGTCGGGTTGGATCAAGATGCCCGGGCGATCGCCGCTGCGCAGGAGAATCTAGCGGAGTTTGGCGATCGCATCCAGTTCCATCACACGAACTTTTCGGATTTTGCCCCCCAAGGAGCAACCTTTGACGGTATTCTGGCGGATTTGGGCGTCAGCTCGGCGCAGTTCGACCAGGCCGAGCGCGGCTTTAGCTTTCGCCAAACGGCCCCGCTGGATATGCGAATGGACAATCGCCAATCCCTCACGGCGGCTGACTTGGTGAATCATGGGGATGAAGTGGAGCTGGCCAACATGTTTTACACCTATGGTGAAGAGCGGTTGTCGCGCCGGATTGCCCGACGGATTGTGGAACAGCGCCCCTTTCAAACCACTACCGAGCTAGCCGAGGCGATCGCCTACAGCGTCCCCAAAAAGTATCGCTATGGCCGCATTCATCCCGCCACCCGGGTGTTTCAGGCGCTGCGCATCGCTGTTAACCAGGAACTCGATGTCCTTGACCAGTTCCTAGAAAAAGCGCCCACCTGGCTCAAACCCAATGGACGCCTTGTCATCATTAGTTTTCATAGTCTGGAAGATCGGAAGGTGAAACAGGCATTTCGCGATCGCCCAGAGCTAGCCATCGTCACCAAAAAGCCCATTACGGCTGATGAGGCCGAAATTGCTAAAAACAGCCGCTCTCGCTCGGCCAAGCTCCGTATTGCGTCTCGCCTTCCAATGTGAAATGCCTACTCCGCAGGGGCTTCCTCTGTGGCTTCGGGCACGATGATCTGGCAGGGTTGCTCCTGGCAACCGTTGATAAAGAGCTGTTCGACAAAGGGTTGTTGCCAACTCAGTGGTACTTCCAGTAGATCCCGCGCACCTGTGAAGCCCTGCCCGATGAAGAGCAGTAGAGCCACGACGTTGAGCAGAGCGTGAGCCTTGCGCCAGCGATGCTGCCGATCTTTGTAGATATCGGGCACGATTGCCAGGGAAAAGATCATCAACATGGCGGCTCCCAACCCGTAATAGAAGTGGGAGACCTGCCACTCAAAATCACGGCGAAAGACGAGGGGGTAAAAGTTCCCATCTCCTGCCTGGAAGTTTTGGAAACCGATAATCACCAGACCCATGCCACACAGCGTTGCAAAGATGCCGCGCCAGAGGGGCGTTTTGGCGCGATAGAGCAAGACCAAAGAGGCAATCGTCGCAGCAAAAAAGCCCACGATAATAAAAAATCGGATGGAATTGGCAGGCCAGTTTTGGGAATCAATGACGAGTTTTTTGAGAATGGGTTGGGCCATGCCCAAAAGGGTAATGCCAACCACAGAAGAACTCAGCCATTTCCCAACTTTCAGGTGTTCTGGCCCTGCGCTGGGGGGAATCTTACTTTTGCCTTTATCTTTGGCTTGCAAACGGCGCTGGCGGGCTTGCCAGGCGTAGTAGGTGGTAATTCCGATGAGGGGGAATACGTAGAAAACGGCGATCGCCGGATGAAGGATGGTCGCGAAGTCTTTAACGCTCATGCAGTGTCTCCCAGAACAATTGGCAGGTGATGGATCGGTCAGATATTGAAAGAGCAGTCCATTGCCGAATGGTCGGTGGTCAGAGGTGTCAAAATTGTCTTGTCAAACTTGTGTATGCTGCCCTCGCCGCAACACTCAACAGGATAGACCCCATCAGATCCATCACTGAGCTACTCCTTATACGATGACGGCCAGAAAACGGATGTTGTGCGGTGAACGACGCAGCGACAGGTGAACCAGAGAACAACACCCAAAAAAAGAAAAACAACCATGCAGATTCTACCGGGAATTGCAGGTTGAGGCAGTGAAGTTGCTTACGATTCCTGACCAAAAATAGAGCAAGAGAAAACGCCAGAGTGTATGCAAACTAGGGTGTATCCCATTTTCAGCAACACTTCGGGCTACCATAGAAACATGGCTAATCTAGCAACCCATACGGTCGAAGTTGGGGGATGTCCCCACACGTACGAACTCACGACCTCCATCCAGTCTTCGCCAACCTTGGTGTTTGTGCATGGATGGCTTTTGAGTCGTGCCTATTGGCAGCCTGTAGTCGAGCGACTGGCTGATGATTTTTCCTGCCTAACCTACGATTTGCGTGGATTTGGCGATTCTCAGAAACCCCAGGACGCTGATTTTAACTCTTCTCCTGCGCTCATTTCTGATGCGGAAGAAGATTGTCCTGGTTATACACCGGCTGACTATGCGCAAGATCTGTCAGGACTTTTGCTGCACCTCCAGCTCGACAACGTGTGGCTCGTCGGACATTCCCTCGGTGGTAGCATTTCCCTGTGGGCGGCAGAGCAAATGCCTGACCGTGTCCAGGGCGTCATTTGCGTTAACTCGGGTGGTGGGATTTATCTCAAAGAAGAATTTGAACGGTTTCGTGCCGCTGGAGAACAACTGGTGAAGCTCCGCCCACGCTGGCTGTGCTATCTGCCATTGCTGGATGTGATGATGTCTTGGATGAATGTCGCCAATCCGCTCCCCCGTACCTGGGGACGGCAGCGATTGCTAGACTGGACAGTCGCCCAGCGTGATGCAGCCCTTGGTGCCCTGCTCGAATCGACGACGGAAGACGAGGTTCATCGCCTTCCCCAAGTGGTGTCTCGGCTACAACAGCCGGTCTACTTCATCACTGGGCAAAAAGATACGGTGATGGAACCGCAGTATGTGCAGCACCTCGCTAGTTTCCACCATCTCTTTCAGTCGGAAGGCAGCAACGTCATCCAAATCCCCAACTGTGGCCATCTGGCGATGCTGGAGCGAACGGATAGCGTCGTTGAGCATATCCAAACGATCCTGACGCGCCATCGCCAGACAGCTCCTCAAGCATGAATGGTTTACGTCAAGGTTTCGTACAAGGTCATAACGTCCGTCAGACTCATGCGGGATTGGACGCCCAGGATTAAGGGCGATCGCCGTCCTCGGCTCAAATGTTCGGCTGCAGCACAGGCAATCATGGCGGCATTGTCGGTGCAGAACTTGAGTGGGGGAAACAGCACACGGAAATCGTGATCTGTAGCGGCGGCTGTGAGGTGTGACCGCAGCCTGCTATTGGCTGCAACCCCACCACCCACGGCGATGGTGCTCAAGCCATAGTCGCGGGCGCAGGCGATCGCCCGTTTGGTGAGCGATCGCGCCACAGTCTCCTGGAAGCTGGCGGCAATATCCGCAGTGGGTAGCTCAGAATGGTCTTGTTCCAGCTTTTGCACGAGACGCAGCACAGCGGTTTTCAATCCGCTAAAGCTGGAGTCATAGGGATGAAAACCCCCTTGGGGCAAGGAGATTTGTCCCTCCGGTAGGGGAAAGGCGTGGGGATTGCCGTCACGGGCGAGACGATCGATCGTAGGGCCTCCGGGATAGCCTAGGTGCAGTAACCGAGCCACCTTATCAAAAGCTTCCCCAGCTGCATCATCCCGTGTTTGTCCTAAGGTTTCATAATGCCCGCAGTCTTTGACGTAAATCAGGCTGGTATGCCCCCCCGACACGAGCAAGCAGAGGAAGGGAGGGCGTAAGTCGGGTTCGCTTAGATAGCTGGCATAGATATGGCCTTCCAGGTGATGGATGCCGAGAAATGGTTTGTTGTGGAGCAAGGCCAGGGTCTTGGCTGCGGTGAGTCCCATGAGCAACGCGCCGACTAAACCTGGCGCACAGGTGGCGGCCACCCCATCAATGTCTGACCACCCTAAACCGGATTCCTCTAGGGCGGCGGCGATCACACCATTGATCGTCTCCAAATGCTGCCGCGAGGCTACCTCTGGCACCACCCCGCCATACTTCTGATGGGTTGCGATTTGAGAGGCGACGACATTGCTAAGGATATGGCGATCGCGCACAACTGCCACCCCTGTTTCGTCGCAACTCGTCTCAATGGCCAAAACTGTCGTCATAAACGCTTACCAAGACTTATTACCGTCGGGCTGTATAGATTTGCCCTGCCTCAAAGGCATAAATTTCCAGCGAATCCATCTTCACTCTTTCCCCTAGTGTGTTTTTGGGTAGCAGCCGCATCGAAAGAAGAAGATGTGAAGCGCGAGTGGAAATTCACAAAACTAAACATTGAGTCTTCAATCGATTGACAAAATAAACGATTCATTCGTTACCAATTCTTCTAGGTTAACTATTAGGATAATGCTGGATATAAGGTGTTATTAAATCGCTGAAAGCCTTTTCTCTCAATCATTTTGGGAGTCGAGGCGATCGCTATGTCCGCAATCAGATCACGATTTTCCAGAGCAATCTCTGCCTCTGAAACTTCTAAAAGCTTAACTTTACGAGGTATCCTCTGCGGAGTATGATAGCCCTGAAGTTTTGATGACTTCATACAAACTAACGTCTTCTTTTCTACAAAAAACTTTGAACTTCGTAATAAAGGGAAACAATTCCATTATGCGCAAATTGTTTGCTCTTGTCCTGGCACTTTGTCTCTGGGTTGGGTTTGCCCCCGCCGCCTCCGCCTACAACCTGACGCCCTGTGCCGACAGTCCTGCATTCCAGCAACGAGCGGCACAAGCAACAACGGATCAGGCTAAGGCTCGGTTCGATCGTTACTCTCAAGTTCTGTGTGGCGAAGATGGGTTGCCTCACCTGATCGTAGATGGCAGCTTCGCTCATTTGGGCGAGTTCATCATTCCGAGCATCCTGTTCCTTTACATCACCGGTTGGATTGGTTGGGTTGGTCGGGCGTACATCATCTCGGCTAAGAAAGATAAGTCTCCTGAGATGAGCGAAATCATCATTGATGTTCCTCGCGCTCTGCAGATTATGTCCACCGGGTTTTTGTGGCCTGTGGCAGCTCTCAAGGAGTTCACCTCTGGCGAACTGACAGCTAAGGACAACGAAATCACCGTTTCGCCTCGCTAGGCGATCGCCCTCAGCCAAGCCTGCTCTCTGCCTGCTCAAAGAATGTCCTGGTCGTAATTGGTTTTGGAGTACACCATGCAAGATTTTCTCAAGTACCTTTCGACGGCACCCGTCCTAGCGACTGCCTGGATGGCTGTGACGGCGGCTATTCTCATCGGCTTCAACTGGGTTTTCCCGGATCTTCTGTTCCACCCAATGCCGTAGAAATAGGGAATTACCCGTTGTCGAAACGCCAGCAAAGCAATTAGCTTTTGAGGATGGATAAGAGCTTGCATTTGCGGTTTTCTTGTTCTCCTTGAATACTCAAAAAACGGGGGCCGTACTGTCCCCGTTTTTTGGTGAGGTTTGGTATTTGCAACAGTGGAATAAGCATCCATCTTGTCCCAAGCATCAAGCTTTGTGGAAAACGACCGAAAAATTATTGGCTGGCATGGGGACGACTTCTGTAAGAGCCAATTGATGAGTCTGGGCGATCGCCACCACGTCTTCCAAGTCACGCACACCCCACTCCGGGTTTTGCCAGCGCAGGCTAGCATCAAACGCTTCATTACTGGGGGCGGTGTGCTGGCCATTTTGCTTGAAAGGGCCGTAGAGATAGAGGACGCCGCCGCTGGGGAGTAGGCGTTCTGCTCCTGCCATCAAGCTGAGACAAGCAGCCCAGGGTGCGATGTGGATCATGTTGATGTTGACGATCGCCTGAATGGGATGCTGCTTTAGATCCAACGTGGATAAGCGATCGCGCACCTTAGGCTGTTCGATCGCCCAAGTCTTTTCCCGTGCATCGATAGCGAGAGGTGGATGCAAGTTTTCGGCAGGGCACTCATGGCTCCAAGCAGTGATGCTGGCGCGGGCGATCGGGTTAGGGTCGGAGGGTAGCCACTGTCGGGGATGAAGATTAGGAGCGAGGAAAATGGCATGTTCGCCCGTGCCGCTGGAAATTTCGAGCACGGTTCCGGTTGGGGGGAGGAAGTGCTGGAGGACGACGAGGATAGGTTCCCGGTTGCGTTGGGTGGCAGGAGAAAATTGGCGGGCGTCAGGGGGTTGCGTCATGAAAGTCTGAGGAAAAAGTGAACCACAGAGGCACAGAGGGCACGGAGAGTGAGAGAGAACGAGGCGACCTCAAATCCAAAATCCAAAATCTAAAATCCAAAATTGCTACCCTGTGCCCTTATCGGAGGTCGGTTGGTATTGATTAGCAGTTTGGGGTTTGCCCCAGATCACCGTTTCGTTTTTGTAAAGCGCCATGCCAGGTTTTGCGCCTTTGGGTTTGAAGACATAACGCGGTTCGGTGTAGACCACGGGAACCTGGTTGCTCTGGGTAGCGCGGCTGTGGTAAGCGGCCAGGTTGGCGGTGTATTGCAGGTCGCTGGTGTCGGGGGCGGCTCCGGCGGGAAGACGCAGGAGGACATGGCTACCGGGAATTTCCTGGCTATGGAACCAGAGGTCATAGTCGGTCGCGAGGCGGAAAGTGAGGTCGTCGTTTTGGCGATTGTTGCGTCCCACTAAGACGCTAAAGCCACTGGGGGTTTGATATTCCCGGAAGGGAGTGGGCTCGGCGGTGGGGCGGCTGCGATTGTCGTTGGCGGCGAGGTAGCCTTGCTGAATCAACTCATCGCGGATTTCATGGAGGGCTTCCAGATCATCGGGATCTTGGTAGCGCGGAGTTTGGGCGATCGCCACCTGCACCTGTTCCAAATAGGCTAACTCTCCCTGGACGTCGGCGAGCAAGGGTTCGATAGCCTGCCGCGATCGCCGCAGCTTTTGGTGCCGCTTGTAGAAAGCTTGGGCGTTTTGGACCGCATTTTTTTCCGGATCCAGCGGGATCTCCTTCGGTTCTCCAGTCTCAAAATCCGCCAGGGTGATGCGATCCATCCCCGGCTGCCATTGGTGAAGATGGGCCATGAGCAAATCTGCTCGGTCTTTGTAGCGATCGGCATCATCGGATTGCTGGAGGCGAGTTTGAAAATCGGCTACCCGTTCCCGTAGTTTGCGTAGGTGGGTCTCCACTCGCTGGGTCAGTTGGTTACGAAGCTGTTCAAACTCCTGCCGATTGAGTTGGTCTCGGTAGTAAATGCTGACAACCGCTTGCACAGAATCGTTAGGTTGGCCGTTCCCCCACCCCATCATCGTGTAGCCTTTCTTTTTCCAACCCGGCTGAAACGATTCGTTGGCCAGGGCGGTGAGCCAGTCTTTCCAAGCTTGGAAGAGCGCGTGCCAGTCGCGATCGCTGATCTGATCGGTCGGCTGCTCCACATCCACTTCAGCGCGATCGCCCATCTCGCGCACCAGCGCCGAACTCAGCCCGCGATAGTTTTGCAAAATTGCCCGCCGCAGGGAAATGGGCACAAGTTGTAATCGCTCTTGCCAGGAGGTTTGATCTTCCTCCAGGCGGGGAATGGTTTCGGTGAGAGCGGGAGGAAATTCGTAGGGCTGTCCGGTCAGTAGGGGGCGCACGCTAGATTGCTGCGCATTAACCTGGTGCGCCACGGTGACGATTTGCCGTGTGGCGGTGGTGAGCACCACATTGCTGTATTTGTTCATCACCTCTACATACAAATGCCATTGCGGTGGATCGCCAGGACGCCGAGAAAATTGCAGGTCTAGGGCGCGTTCCCAAGGGGCGATCGCGTCAATGGCTACCAGCGCCAAACCATTGAGTTGATGGCGCAATTGCTGGCTAAAGGTAAAGGTGTCCGGGGTGCGGGGCGGTGGATCGTCGATGCAAATCCTGGCGGCCTGGGGATGCCAGGACACGGTGAGCCAGCCCCGCTTTTCCAGGGTGCGCAAGCTCAGTGCAATGGTGTGGCGATCGCGCTGATAGACCTGCTCCAACCGGGCAGGTAACCACTGCGATCGCAACTCTGCACAGAGGGCTGCCAGCGTTGTAAAGTCAACGGATTGCACGACGCTTGAATCTACGTTTAGGGTATCTTGTAGCTCAAAAAGAATGCCGATACCATGAAAGCAAGATCTTTGGAAAGATCCTGCCCGAAATTTGAGGCATTTTATGGATATTCGGCTAATAAATATTGGTTTCGGGAATATCGTTTCAGCCAACCGGGTGATTGCGATCGTCAGCCCCGAATCCGCTCCTATCAAGCGTATCATCACCGATGCTCGCGATCGGAATCAGTTGATCGATGCCACCTATGGGCGGCGCACCCGTGCAGTGATCGTGACCGATTCTGGGCATGTTGTATTATCTGCCATTCAGCCGGAAACTGTCGCCAATCGTTTCCTCTCCAGCAAGGAACTGCACAGCAGTGAGGAATCCTAAGCCTGTTTCATATTCCTTGATCAATGAGTTCTCGGCAGCGCAGATGGCAGAAGGGTGGGCTAAGCAATCCAATCATCCTGCGGTACGATAAAGGTCTTATTTCTAACAACACTACGCTTTGTGGGAGCAATGGAATTAAGGAGCATGGGCAAGGGCAAACTCGTTGTATTGACAGGACCCAGTGGTGTCGGTAAAGGAACGCTGCTCAAAGCTCTGCGGCGAAGACATTCTGACCTCAAACTCTCGATTTCAGTCACGACGCGATCGCCGCGTCCCGGTGAGGTGGATGGACAACATTATTACTTCCTCACCCGCTCGGACTTTATGGACATGGTAGAAGAGGGAGAGTTGTTAGAGTGGGCAGAATTCGCAGGCAATTTCTATGGAACCCCTCGCCAGCCCGTGGAAGCCGCCATTACTCAGGGGGAAACGATCATTCTCGAAATTGAACTAGAAGGCGCACGGCAAATCCGCGAATCGTTCCCCAGCGCGCTACGGATTTTGCTACTGCCACCATCCCTAGACGAGCTAGAGCAACGTCTACGGCGACGGGGCAGCGAGTCGGATGAGGCAATCGACCGCCGCATGGCTCGTGCTCGCATCGAAATGCAAGCCTCCCATGAGTTCGATATTACGATTGTGAACGACGATTTGGAAGTTGCCCTGGAGCAAATCGAGGATTCGCTCTATGCGACTCTTACTTGCTAACTGGGGTCGTTCCAATCCGTTTATCACAGTCCGTTCAGTAGCCAGAAAACCCAACTATCGTTTTCGCCCGCTGCAATGCAGCGGGCGAAAACGATAGTTGGGTTCCTGCAAACAGATTTGTGATTAGTCGGTGAAATCGAGGCCACTAAAGCCGTCTAGCTGAGCACCTAGTATTGCTGCTGCTTCCAGCATGAGTAAATCCTGATGCGTCATTCCCGGATGCACCTGGGGTGATGGCGGCGCTAAGGGAACTGAATCATCAACGACGAGATCTGGAAACAAATTTCCTGATTCAACATCTTCCAACGTGACTTTCTGTAACTGTTCTGGCTTGACCGAGTGGAATTGGAGGTTATCCGATGGGGGCTGAGGCATGGGGTTCGTCAATAAGAGAATTACAGGGGAGGAGGCGATGGCGCATAGACATTTAGGAACTCCGACCTGCGCCAGCCTAGCCTCCCAAGAAGCGAACGTAATACCTCCTACAAAACGAGTGATAAGAATTCCGGTTTGTCCCAGCGCATGAGTCCAGGAATGATTCCATAAGTCATGTTTGGGCGGCTTTACATCAAGCCACGGATGCCACGGATGACCATG
This sequence comes from Cyanobacteria bacterium J06638_20, assembly GCA_039819245.1. Classification (GTDB taxonomy): domain Bacteria; phylum Cyanobacteriota; class Cyanobacteriia; order Elainellales; family Elainellaceae; genus Vacuolonema. Next base: position 14,220 of record JBCBSJ010000055.1, on the reverse strand, counting down.
TAAACCGCAAGGGCAATTAGGAATAATCGAAACAAACGGTTAACGGTGCGATCGCCCAGCTTGGGCAGCATCCTTGTGCCGATTTGCGCTCCGAGCAAGCCGCCCAGACCCAGGCTCAGCCCCGGCAGCCACAGGACGTTATCGTTCAGCGTGTGCTGGGTCAGCCCCGAGATGGCAATAGGGACGATCGCCCCCAAACTGGTACGCACAGCAGCTTTAATTGGTTCTGCCAGCAACAGCATTTGCAGGGGAACCATCACGACCCCACCGCCAATGCCAAACATCCCCGATAAAAAGCCCGCCAGCAAACCAATCCCAATAACAGGGAGCCATTGCATTTGGCGGGAAGAGGATGATGCTTGAGATACAGCCTGAGCGGATGCCTCAGCATCGGAGGATGATTTGAGCTGGAGCGATCGCTTCAAATCAATGAGCTGGATGGTGACGACCAACAAAATGGCAAAGGCCAGGGACAGGATGGGATCGGGGAGGCGATCGCCCAGCCATGCCCCAACCTGTGCTGTGAGCATTCCAAAGACTGCGATGACTAAAGAGTTACGCCAGTTCAGCTCCCCTACGCTGAAGTTACGGATACTGCCCGATGTGGCACTTAGCAACACCCCGACGAGACTGGTTGCCGTTGCCTGCACGAGGGGGACGCCGAAAAAGGTCAGTACCGGAACCATCAAGATCCCGCCCCCAATGCCCAAAATGCCTGACAGCACTCCCGTAACGCTTCCAACAAGCAGAAGCAATACCCAACCCACTGGCGTCTCTAGCATGATGTCCTCACCATCCACAAACCCTAAAACTCTATCAGGTCACTGCCTCTAAGGCGGTGTTGGGTGACCAGGACACCGCATTGCCTCTATTTTCTTCCTGATAAACTAGAGCTCTGGGTTTCAGAATTCAACTATGCAAGCCAGCGATTCTGACAATTTCCAGCAACTAGTGATCAGTCGCCTCGACAAGTTCAGCGCAGACTTCGATGCGCTGAGAGTTGATGTGAATGCGCTCAAGACTGATGTCGATACTCTAAAGACCGATATTGAGAAGCTAGATTATAAATTCGACACCTACCAAGGCGCTTCGGATCAGCTAGTGCGCTTAACGACCACGATCATTGTGGCAGCCGCTTCGGTTATGATTTTGTCGCCTGTCTTGCAAGCGATCGCCCCGGCAGTCAATGCGTTTCTCACCAATCTCACCGCGTCTGCCCAGTAAATTTCGCTAGATGCACTACTAAACCAACGATTTTTCATAAATACGGTAGGTTTTGTAGATTTTGCCCCCAGATGCTTCGATTAGCTTACGCGATGCCATGTTGTCTTCAAATACCCAGGACAACTCTGCTCGTTTGTAAGGCTTGCCCTTTTTGATGCCGCCTAGCATTCCCAGATAAATCAAGCCGAGGGGCACCATCTTGCGGCGGTATTTCGGCAAGGAGCAGATGGCGATCACACGGCCTTGGTCAATATTCCGACGGAACCACAGAAACTTTAGCGTTCCGAGCAAATCCAATTTTCCATTCACCCGCTTCAGGGGGATATTGTAGTCTGGCAGACCCATCCAGAAGCCCACCATCTTGCCTTCGTACTCAGCAACGGGGAACACATCTGGATCCACCAGAGATTGCAGAGACTTAGCTTCCTCCAGAAATTCTTCCTGGGTGCGGGGTGTAGAACTCCAGTTGGGTGCAAAAGTTTCAGTAAAAAGGTGATAGAGGCTGATGCAGTCCTGCTCAAACCCTTCACCTTTGGTGCGAATGGGGCGGAAGGTGATGCCCGATTTAATGGCAATGTCGTACCCTTTTTTGAATTGCTGGCTCAGCTCCTCGCTCAGATCCAGGATGTAAGCGTAGGCATCTTTGGCCCTGTGCCAACCGTCTTGCTCCATGAACTTCAAGTAATAGGCTGGGTTGTAGGGCATCATAATCATCGGCGGTGAATCGAAGCCATCGGCCAGAAACAGGCAACTATTGTGCGTCGTCAGGTCAATGGGCCCCCGCACCGTTGTTATGCCCTGCTCCCGTAACCAACCCCCAGCGGCTGCAAACAGAGCCTGGGCGATCGCCCCATCATCAATGCATTCGAAATAGCCGAATAAACCAATCGGTTGCCCCTCTCGCTCAATCAAGCGATCGTTGACCGATGCCACAATGCGTCCGACTGCCTCAACGCCCTTGCTCCCAGAGCGGGTCGCAATGAACTGCTGTAGGCGCCCGTATTGGAAGAAAGGATTTTCTGGTTTGAAGGACTTGGCGATACTGCTGCGGAGCGGTGGAACCCAGTTGGGGTCGTTGGCATAGACCCGCTGTGGGACATCCAGAAACAATTCCTGATCTGCGGGCGTGAGAACTGGGCGAATTTCTGTGTCGTTGATGGTGGCGATCGCAATGCTCATAACAAGGTTGAAGTGAGAGGAACAAACTAGGGAATGTGGTTAGGCTACCAGAGTGCGGGGAATTTCATGCAGCAGGGCATAGATTCGTAAGCAGCCAAGGGTTTCCTGAGCGCGTAACGTGATCGCTGGGCACATTAGGGCGTAGGGTGCAGCGGGAGATGAGGGCTTGGTCGTACAAGGGTCGGTCGCAGAGCGGGCGTATTGGGTGGCATGGTCGCAGGTGCCGGGAATGGGGCCTACCCTTTTGATGCGGCTCTATCATCACTTTGGCAGCTTGGAGCAGGCATGGCAGGCGTCGCTAGCAGACTGGTTGGCGGTTGAAGGAATTGGAGAGCAAACTGGGGCGATCGCCCACAAAGCAATCATGACACTGGATCCAGCTGCCTTGTTACATGAGCATGAGCAAGCCAATCCGCTGTTTTGGACGCCTGCAGAGCCAGACTATCCACGCTTACTGCTGGAGATTCCCGATCCGCCACCACTGCTCTATTACCGAGGGGTAATAGATGCCTCAGAGAATCAAGGGGTGCGGCCGATGATTGGCATTGTGGGGACGCGATCGCCGACCGACTATGGTAACCGCTGGACCCGTCGTCTCGCTCAGGCGCTTGTTAATGCAGGATTCACCATTGTATCGGGGATGGCTGAGGGGGTGGATGCGATCGCTCATCAGGCTTGCCTAGATGCTGGAGGCCGCACTATTGGTGTGATGGGAACGGGCGTCAACAAAATCTATCCTCGCAAGAATCTTCACCTCGCAAAGCGCACCATCGAGCATGGCTTGGTACTTAGCGAATATCCAATAAACACGCCCCCGGATCGTGTCAACTTTCCTCGTCGTAACCGCATTATTGCTGGATTATGCCGCGCCACGATCGTGATTGAGGCAGGGAGTCAGTCAGGAGCGCTCATCACGGCTCGTGTTGCCAATGATTATGGCCGCGAAGTGTATGCCCTTCCTGGTTCCATCGACAATCCCACCAGTCGTGGGTGCCTGGAACTCATTGAGAAGGGGGCTCAACTGATTCTCGACGAAGTGAATCTCCTTGAATCTCTGGGGCATCTGCCTAATCTCGATTTACCTACCAGTCCCGAGAGTCAGTTAGCCCTGCTACCGCCGGAACCCCCGTCGCTCTCTCCCGAACTCAGCCAGGTGTTTCGAGCCGTTCCACTAGAGGCCACATCGTTGGATCTACTCGTGCAGGAAACGGGCATGGCGACCAATGCTGTACTCAGCGCCTTGGTTCAGCTCGAGTTGATGGGCCTGGTACTGCAAGTGCCAGGTATGCGTTACCAACGGAGCTAAAGGATCGATTACTCAGGTTGAATAGCGGAAACTCGTGCCAAATCTTGGTTGGGTCATTTAGCTTTCGTAGTCTTCGTAAGCACCAACAATGCGTTGTACCAATGGATTGCGGACGACATCGGCTTTACTGAGATGGCAGAAGGCAATGCCTTCGACGTTCTTCAAAATTTTGGTGGCAGCGGCCAAACCCGATGATTGATGCTGTGGCAAGTCGGTCTGGGTAATGTCTCCAGTCACCACCATGCGTGATCTGAAACCCAGTCGAGTCAGCACCATTTTCATTTGAGCCGGGGTGGTGTTTTGGGCTTCATCCAAAATCACAAAGGCATTATTGAGGGTCCGTCCACGCATATAGGCCAGGGGCGCAACTTCGATGACGCCCCGCTCCATCAAGCTCGGAATCTTCTCAGCGCTGATCAATTCGTAGAGGGCATCGTAGAGCGGTCGTAGATAGGGATTCACCTTTTGCTGCAGGTCGCCGGGAAGGAAGCCCAAACGCTCCCCCGCTTCGACCGCTGGGCGCGTCAGAATGAGGCGCTCGACGGTTTCAGATAGCAGCGCCTGAACGGCTACCACCGCTGCTAGATAGGTTTTTCCCGTCCCGGCGGGGCCAATGCAGAAGGTGAGATCGTGGGTGCGAACGGCTTCGATGTACTGCCGTTGGCGAAAGGTTTTTGCCCGAATCGGGTCGCCTCGGCGGTTGTAGGCCAGGACATCCTTTTGCAGTGCCTGGAGATCATCTTGGCGATGGGTATCGAGGGCATGCCGTGCCGTTAGGATATCTACCCCGGTAATGGCTCGACCTTCGCTCCAGTAAGGTTCGAGCGATCGCACCAACTGCTCACTTTGGCGCACTTGTGACTCGGTGCCTGAAACAAACAGATCTTGACCGCGCAACACAAGCGTTGCCCCGGTCAGTTTAGCGAGCTGCTTCAAATTCTCTTCGCGATGTCCGGCAAGGGCGATCGCATTTTCCAGGCTGTGGAGTGGAATGGTTTGGGCCGTTGCCATAGGGCACCCTAATGTCGGGGGCGAGGACGAGAGGGACGCGATCGCCTATCAGGCCGAGACGAACGGTGACCGCCACCTGAAGAATCATTGTCTCGTCCCCCTGCAGGACTGCCAAAGACTTCGAGGTAAACGTCGTACTCAGACAACTTACCGATGCCTTGCAACACGGTACGAATAGCTTGGACGTTGCGCCCGCCTCGTCCAAACACGCGTCCCTTGTCTTCCCCTTCAAATGCCATCCGAATCAAAACTTTCTTGCGGTTGGCACGCACTTCACAATCCACCCGCAATGAATCTGGCGATTCTAGAAACGGTGCAACCAAAAACGTAACGAGTTTCTGGAAGTCCAAGGGGGCGCTTTCGGGAGTTGAGCTGACAGGAGGGGTTACATCAGACACAGGACAATCAGGCGTTTACTTGTTCAAAAACGTTTTCTTTTTCGAGCAGTCGGCGCACCGTATCTGTGGGCTGAGCCCCTTGCTGGAGACGACGCACAATGCCGGGAACATCGAGTTGCAATTCGTTGGTACGGGGATTGTAAAATCCCAACTCTTCGAGGGGACGACCATCCCGGCGAGAGGTGCTTTGCACCGCAACAATCCGGTAGCTCACGGCAAATTTACGACCAAATCGCTTTAAACGTAGCTTGACCATGCCTGAAAATCTTGCTCCAAAATTAAACTTAACAACGGGAGATGGGCAATGAGAGGAAACGAAAACCTTTGACAACAAGGAATTGGAAGACTCGAGGGAAAATATCTCACCAGCGCAAACATCAGATTCCGGAAAAGCGTTTTGGGCGATCGCCAGATCTGCCAATCAATGGTTAAAGCAGCTAGCTCAGCCCCCTAGTGTACCAAAAATCCAGGAGTCATTTTGGTGTATGTCTACACCCGAAAAACGATGCTAACACATCTCAGTGTGAAGTCGATAGAGGCGCTATCGATTTTCTGTGGATGACAAAGTGAACCGTCTTACAAGTCGCCAAATCCCTTTTTCTTTTTGCTCTTCTTTTTCTTCTTTGAGGGAGCTGGTCCCTGATAGCCACGAAAGCCAGGGCGCTGACCCGGCATTCCGCCTCCCATGGCCGGGACACCGCCGCCACCGCCGAAGAGTCCACCCATGCCGCCCATGCCGCCCATACCGCCCATGCCGGGGAATTGCCCTTGCCCCATTTGTTGCATGAGTGTCCGCATTTTCTGGAAGTCGCTGACGAGCTTGCTGACATCATCCAGCCTCATTCCAGCTCCCTGTGCAATGCGACGACGGCGACTGGGCGACCCGGCCAGCAGGTCAGGCTGTTTGCGCTCCTGGCGGGTCATGGAGTTGATCATCGACTCTGCCCGCTTGAGCTGGGTTTCCCCATGCTCCAACTGATCCCCCGACAGTTTATTCATGCCAGGGATCATTTTCATGATGCCGCCCAGAGACCCCATATTTTTGAGCAGACGCATCTGCTTCAGGAAGTCGTCAAAGTCAAACTGGGCTTCCAGGATTTTCTGTTGCAGCTTTTCTGCTTCGGCAAAATCGACCTCTTCCTGAGCTCTCTCGACTAGAGTGAGTACATCGCCCATGCCCAAAATACGGGAGGCCATGCGATCGGGGTAGAAGGGTTGCAGCGCTTCGACCTTTTCCCCAACCCCCACAAACTTGATAGGTTGCCCAGAAATCTGCCGAACTGAGAGGGCCGCCCCACCCCGGGTATCCCCATCTAGCTTCGTGAGGATAGCACCTGTAATACCGATTTCGTCGTGGAAGGTGCGTGTCAGGTTGGCGGCTTCTTGCCCCGTCATGGCGTCCACGACCAGCAGGACTTCATGGGGCTGGGACAGCTCTTTGATTTGGGCTAATTCCGCCATCATCTGGGGGTCGATTTGCAAACGCCCAGCCGTATCAATGATGACGGTGTTGATGCCATCGGCTTTGGCCTGATCAAGACCCTGTCGCACAATATCGAGGGGTTTGGCATCTGCTCCCAGTTGGAACACTGGGACATCGATTTGCTTACCCAGGGTCACCAACTGGTCGATCGCTGCTGGCCGATAGACGTCGGCAGCAATCATTAGGCAATTGCGATCTTGCTTCCGTAAATGCAGCGCGAGCTTAGCGGAGGCAGTGGTTTTCCCTGTTCCCTGCAAGCCAGCCATTAGCACGATGGTTGGCAGCTCTTCGGTTTCGGCCAAGGGCACATTCGTTTCGCCCATGAGGCCGACGAGCTCATCATGGACAATTTTGATAAATTGCTGATCGGGGTTTACCCCTTGGACGACCTCGGCTCCGAGTGCCTTTTCTTGCACGTCGGCAACGAACTGCTTCACCACCTGGAGGTTGACGTCGGCTTCCAAAAGCGCCCGCCGGACTTCCCGCAGGGCATCTTGAATATTCGATTCTGAGATCTTGTCTTGACCCCGAAGCTTTTTCCAGGCTCCTTCCAGTCGATCCGATAAGGCTTCAAACATAGTGTGGGTGTTACCGCGTTGCCGATTTAGTCACTCCCTCCATTCTAGGAGTTCGTGGATCGAGTGTTAATTGCGATCGCGCCAAAGAATAACCGAGCAAACGGTGTGACATGCGTAAAGACGATACAAACAGAAATTTGCGAAAGACGAGACTTACGCAGTTTGATGATTTTTGGGATGCAGTGCGTCCCAAAAATCATCAAACTGCTCTGGGTTTTCGTACCTAATGCGTAAGGCCTAAAAGAGTAAAAATCGTGGCGTTGTAGAAAGAAAAAAAGGGAGAGCCTTGTGAACTCTCCCTACCATCAGGGTGCATCTACTTATCATATTATGACATCAAGGGAGCGTGGGGTGTCACCCCCTATTACCAAAAATATCCTCACCCTATACTCATTTCTGATGATTGAGACTTATTCGATTTACTTGACTTATTTGATGGTTTGGTTGGGGCGTTAGCCGTTCAGCTTCTTGTTGAGAAGTTGGTTGGTGAGCTTCGGATCGGCTCGACCACTGGTGCGTTTCATGACCTGTCCAACGAAGAAACCCAAAAGCTTGGTTTTACCGCCGCGATATTTCTCTAGCTCATCGGGATAATCGGTCAACACCTGGTCGATCGCCTCTTCAATGACCTTGGGATCAGACACTTGCACCAGCCCTTTGCTCTCGACCAGAGCCTTGGGTGAGCCACCCTTGGTGAGTAGGTCGGGGAGGATGTCTTTGGCGATCTTGTTGCTAATCGTTTTGTCGTCGATTAGCCCCACAAGTTCCGCTAACTCTTCGGGCTTGAGGGGAATATCGCGGATACTGAGCTTTTCGGTGTTGAGGTAGCCGCTGATATCGCCCATGATCCAGTTGGCGGCGGGCTTGGCCGAGGCATTTGCGGCAACCGTGGCGTCAAAATATTCGGCAATGGTGCGATCGTCGGTGAGCACCCGAGCATCGTAGGGCGACAAGCCAAAATCCGTTTCGTAGCGCTTGCGCCGCTGGGCCGGGAGTTCGGGGAGTTGCGATCGCCACTCATTGCGCTGTGCCTCGGATACCTGAATCGGCCCCAAGTCAGGCTCTGGAAAGTAGCGATAGTCGCTGGAGCCTTCCTTGGTTCGCATGCTGATGGTGCGCTGGGAGCCTTCTTCCCACAGGCGCGTTTCCTGGACGATGCGCTCGTTTTCTTCAAGGGCTTTGATTTGCCGCTCAATTTCGTAGTTAATCGCCCGTTCAATGGCATTAAAGGAGTTCATGTTTTTGATCTCGACCTTGGTACCAAAAGTTTCAGATCCAACTGGTCGGATGGAAATGTTGACGTCGCAACGCAGGGAGCCTTCCTGCATGTTGCCGTCGGAAACGCCGAGGTAGCGCACAATGCGGCGTAGCTCGCGGGCATATTCTGCAGCCTCTACCCCCGATCGCAAATCGGGCTCCGACACGATCTCAATCAGCGGTACCCCAGCCCGGTTGTAGTCCACCAGGGAGAAGGTCGACCCCGAGAGGCGATCGCTCCCGCCATGCACCAGCTTCCCGGCATCTTCTTCCATGTGCAGACGTGTAATCCCAATCCGTTTGCGCAGAGGATTGCCTGCTTCATCATCCAGCTCAATTTCCAACCAGCCATGCTCGGCGATGGGCAGGTCGTATTGCGAAATCTGGTAATTCTTCGGCAGGTCGGGATAGAAATATTGCTTGCGATCAAACTTGCTGTAGGGCGCAATGGAGCAGTTGAGTGCCAGCCCAGCTTTCACTGCATATTCCAATACCTTTTCATTGAGTACGGGTAAAGTTCCTGGCAACCCCATGCAGATGGGATCGATGTTGAAGTTGGGATCTGCGCCAAACTGTGTCGAGCTATTGGAGAAGATTTTTGTGTCCGTGCTGAGTTGGCAGTGCGTTTCTAACCCAATCACGGCTTCGTAATGAGTTTTGGTGGGTGTAGCAGTTGTCATAGTCCCGTTGGGTAAAAATGAACACAATAGAACACTGAGAAACGTATCCCGCCCAGATGTGTTGATGGCTCACTTTCTGGTGGATGCTCAAAACCCCTGAAATCTAATCAGAGACATTGCATCGAATGCCAGAGGGGAGGCGTGTAGCGGGTAGCTGATCGCCAAGCATCCTAAAACTAGATGGATGGAGGGGCGATCGTTGTCCCCATTCTACTGTCTTGCCTTCGCTATCTCCCTGTCTTGCCCAATCTTTCACAGTTTGGGTGATGTCCAGCCAAATTAAATGAAGGGGTTGGCTCGGTGGGCGAGCAATCTCCACCCCAGGCTATGTATAGCGTTACGCTCAGTACAGGACAAAACCCAAGGAATCCCTGATTTTATGTGGCGCGGGCGGTGCCCGCGCCACATAAAATCAAGGGTTTCAGTAGGGGTTTAATTTTTTGTCCTGTACTGAGAGCGTTACGTGGTTAGGTGACAACCAGTAGTTGTTTGAAAGCCCGTCAGAGCAGAGTTTGCTGAAGGTGATCTGACCGAATTGTCATGGGTAGAATGAGTCGGACTGAAGCAGGTAGTAAGTACCTCGACATAGTTAAAGCTCACATCCTAAAAGCCTGCGCAGCAGGCGGCACAGGCTTTTAGGATGTGAGCTTTAACTATACGGACCGACTTAAGCAAAACAAAGGAGTTTGATGATTTCTGAGGTGCAGATTGCCTCAAAAATCATCAAACTACGTGAGCTTTGAAGTTATATTCTTGAACTCAGTATTAGGATGCAAGCCAAGATTCCTTCATGATTGGAGGACTCGGATGTCGTCTATCCCAACCAGTGATGAAGGACTCTAGCAGGGTTCTGCTTTTTTGACCCTGTGCCTCGATTTTTGAAGCAGGATGGAAACCCGATGGAAACTGCATCATGATGAAAAGGCAGATTGCAGCAAGGGGTATCTGGAATCATTGATATGAGCTAAATCAGGGCTGTTCATCTTGGGGTGTGAAGATCAATTGTTTTGACAAATTAATCCGGATAACGTCAAATATCGGGAGCGATATAAAGACATTCCTTGGTTCTCTTTGTATCGGTTTTGAATGCAATCGATTTCCAAATTGCTTAGGGTGCTGACTCGCTAAGGTTCCGTAACATAAGGTTGTCCCACCGTAATGTCTCCCACGTTCCTTTTGGATCTTTTTGAGCAATTGTTTTGCGGATAGCGCAATGCATGCTTGTGAATGTGAAGGATTGTAACGGTGATCGGCTGTTACAGATAGGGGACAGTCAATTCCAGCCTGAAAAAGGGGTGTCCCTAAGCCTCAAGGAACCTGCCCTGTGCCCGTGTTAGGTCTTATCTGTGTCATCATCTTGTTCGCGTCATTACATATAGAATCTAATTCGAGAAGCATTGTGGATACTCAGCACTCTGAAGCCCTTATGCAGCAAGTTGGTGAAGCGGTTGTTGCCACCACGGAAACCGTGGAACAACTAGCTGAGCATCTGGATATTCTGGCGAAACAAGTGCAGCAGCAGGGCTATCAGATTCTTGCCATCGGGGAGACCGTGCAGACCCTTGCTGAGAATCAAGATTTGGCGATGGAACAACTGCGTCAGCAGATGTCTGAGCTGATCGAGGCGTTGCAGCAAATTTCGGCGACCTTGGAGTGATACAAGGTGTGGCGATCGCCCAATATGTCTGTCTAGGCGCGGGGGAATTTGCAAGAATAAAGCGCAAAAACCAGAAAAACTTTGTCAAACGGGATTACAACTATCCAAAATCGATCTAAGTTTGATCATTACCCATGTACGATTCACCGGGGACTCTCGTAATGTCACGGGCTGAGAAACTGGCACGAGATTGGCAGGCGCGGCTGAGCGCGGATTATCCCGCTCAGCCGGATGCTGTGCGTGACGGTATTCTCCATTGGTTGATTGGAGCGGATACTGAACGGTTTGAAGACTTACCACCCGAGCAGTGGATGGTTGTTCAGCAGGCAATCGAGTATCGCTATCGGATTTTGCGGCAACGATATGTGGGGGTTTCGCCTGAGCGAGCCTATCGCAATTTGCTGCAACGGCTGGCTAGCCTTTCCTTAGTGCGGAGCAAGGTACAGACCTGGGTGTCGCTCTCGCGCGATCGCCAGCGCAGTGTGATGGATGTGCTGCAAGAGGTTGTACAGGAGTTAATCCAGAGTGATAAATATATCCGTCAACAAATGGAATGGATTGCTCAGTGCTCGGAGGAGAATGCCCGTCTACGCAATGCGCTGTTGTTGGCCAGTGTCGAGGAATATTGCCTACGCCCCATTCGCAACCAGCCGCTGCTTGTTTATCGCTTTGTCAACTATCTACGGCGCACCCAACGCAGTGGGCTGACGCAGGTTCCCGCCAACGACATCATTCGCACGGTGTCTGAAGAATTGCAGCACGAAGATGCAGATGGAGCCTTTAGCCTGACCGATTTTCTAGCGATTGAGCAATATCAAGAGCAGCAAGATCTGGATGAGCAGCACCGATTACGGGGTGCGGTGTTGCAAGAGTTCAAGGACTATTTGACCGAAAAAATTGGCGAGGATGCGGCGCAATGGCTCGAACTCCATGTGCAGGGGCATACTCAAGAGGCGATCGCCAAGCGGCTCGATCTAGAGATTAAGCAAGTTTACAGATTGCGAGAAAAAATTGCATATCACGCCAAGAATGTCTTTGCGACTAAACTGGAACCAGAGCTGGTTGCTACTTGGTTGGGCACCTCGGCTGAGCAAAACTTTGGGCTATCTACAACCCAATGGCAGCAGTTTTTTGCGGCCTGCACAGACGGGCAAAAGCAGTTGCTAGAGCAGATGAAAACCCATCAAGATCTGGCCACTGTGGCCCAGCTGCACAACCAAAAGCTAAGTATACTCAAGGGTGAATGGACTAAACTCTGTTTAGAAGCTTATGCTTTGCGCAGTGCATCTACTGATTCTGATCCCCCTTGATGATAGGCTGTAGAATTCGAATCTCATGGGTTCTGTGTGATCATCGAAAACCACCTCAAATGCCCTTGCGATAAGCCCCCTTTTTTAAGGGCTAGGTTTTAGGAATAGGGTATGTTTCCTTAGCTCCACAAGGCTCTCGTAACATTTCATTAACCCATAATTTCATGGGGATCATTCATCACTAGCGCTTCTTTCCAAAATCTATGATGCGTTCTTCAGGTGGTCAGGAACATGACAATCTTGCACCACTCTACTCTTCCGTTTTGAAGCACTTTCAGGATGATCTAGCTGGACAGATTGATTTTCAGCAAATGTTCGTTCTGATCGAAGGTATTTTGCCATTCGAAGTGTGCCTGTACTACCAAGTGTTACCCCTATATGTGGAGGGTAGCCGTCTGGTTTTGGGGATGGTCAGTCCCTACGATCGCTCGGCATCTAGCTATGTGCGGCGGCTGATCAGTTACCACCACTACACGGTCACGACCCGACAGATTAGCTCTGAAGCTTTGCAATCAGCTCTTTCTGCCTACCTGAATTACTCAGGTCAGCACCAGACCCTAGAACGGGTTCCCAATCAATTTGCACCCCATGTCTTGCGGCGATCGCATTCCAAACCGCCGCTCGATAATGCGTTGCAGCCAACCCTAGTGGTCGATAGTCCAGAAAAGTTGGAAGACGCTCTGCAATCAGACCCACCCACAACGGCAGAAACAGAGTTCCCAGACGACGCCTCACCGACCCAACCGGAACCATCCGCGCCAGAAAAATCTCTCTCACCAGAAGACTCTGATCTTCCTCAAGCGGAGGAGAAAGAATCGATTCGTGAAGCGTCTGAGTCAACGGACATCCCCTTGGATGCTCTCTCCAGTGCAGACAATAGTGACGGTGTAGCAATTGATGATGCGGCAATCGGTGGGCTAGAAACGGATAGAGCAGTACCTGAAAATGCAGACCCTGATAATGCAGAAGCAGGAATGGATGGTGAGCAAATCTTCTCACTACCCTCTGTGTCTATGGATGCTTCTGCTGCCCCCACAGTAGAGCAAGATAGCCCAGCAGATGTGGTTGTTCCCTTGCCTGCACTATCTGCGGAATCTGAGGTCGTGGATGATGAGGAACCCAATACCTCATCGTCCCAAGCGGTTGTCTCGCCTGTTACGGCTGAACCTGAGGATGTTGTGCCGTTGCCTTCACCTGCCGCTGAAGTGACTGCTGAGGTTGGTGTAGCCTCTGCAAACACGGCCAGTCAGCCGGATGTCCCTCCTCTCATTCCACCAATTCCAACGCTGACGCTGGAGCTGAACCACCTCGCTAGTCCTGTTGAGGTACTCGCGACCTTACCACCCTCGGAGCTGGTGCAAGAGCTGCTAGGGCGGGTATTAAACAGAGGCATTGGCCGACTCTATCTCGACCGACAGGCCAACAGTGGACGTGTGTTGTGGAGTCAGGAGGGGGTCGTGCAATCGGTGCTGGAGGCGCTGCCCATCGATCGCTTTGAGGCACTGATCAATGAACTCAAGCAGGTTGCCGAGCTTCCAGCTCAACCGATCCATGTTCCCCAGCGGTTAGATGTTGAACGTATTTTTGAACGCGATCGCATCCTCCTGCGTTTCCGATTCATGCCCTCGGAACATGGAGAAGAGGCCACGCTTCAGGTATTGCGGGGCGCTGCATTGCGGTTCTATCAACAGCAGCAGCTGATGCTGTTGGAGCGGGATGCCTTGGGCATTGCCAAGCAGTTGCAAGGGAAATTGGGTGAGTTGCGCGATCGCGCCCATGCCGAATCCTCCCTCAGCGGTGCTCGGTTGGAAGTTTTGCCTACGCTAAGCAATCTATTGAAAGAAATCGAAGCAGAAATTCATACCATGCAATCGGCGATCGCATCCGCCGATGCATCGTCTCGTCGCCGGAAGCCGGATGCCTAGGGGCAGGGCGAAAAAACAAGACCCGAGAAATTCCAGATCGGATCCGATCCTATGCAGAAGGTTTAATACCAATTCGCTAAGAACCCACTCCAGATTATTTTTTGAAAGCTGCGCGGCGCGCAGCTTTCAAAAAATAATCTGGTTTTGGTTTTCGTAGAATTGATATAACCCCTATTGCCAGGAAGTTTAGCTATTCGTTGGTCAGAACTGGC
>JBCBSJ010000054.1:0-26386 GCA_039819245.1 Cyanobacteria bacterium J06638_20 | reverse complement strand
TCATATGGCTAGCTACTTAACAAGGATTGAGAAGTCTAGGAATTTTCCTTAAAGAATCTTTTAATTTTCGAAATAGGTTAGTCGTCTGCCCTGAGATCGAGGCAGGATTGTTGATGGATGAATTAAGAGAGCATCTGAAAGTGAGTCCACACTCTTGATTGATCGAGGCGATGACAATCCATTTCTGGGTGATACCGACTAGCAGTAATCCCCCTCTTCTGCACTTTATTCTGCTCGGTTAAAGCTTCAAGCAATGCTGTGAAGGATTAGCTTGCTGACGATTGAATGCGTTTTTGATCTCAGGGTCTCATCAACATATATGCGAATCAACGATTGGTTCCACCCCCTGGTAGTGATGGTTGATTAAACGCGACGATCGCAGAACCAAGTCGCAGGTCAATTATTCAATTTTTATTTTTAAGGTGACTGTAAAGATGAGCATCATGCGAGACAGTGCAATTCAAAACAGTGCAATCCAAGAAACCGATCCTATGCAGGATCGTGTCGTCCCAGACCCTAACCGGATGAATGGCGGATCGACAAATGGCGTCAATCCCACTATTTCGACACCCTCTCACGGAATCCCTATGTCTACAAATGATACCGATATGACCGTTGCCACCAATTCCCAGGGGTATATGGATATCGAAGCTGTGCAGAAGGTGTTGAATCGCTCCCGTGCCTCGGTCTATCGCTACGCCAATACCGATCCGGATGTGCTGGATGCGGAATGGAATCCCAAGCGGCTCAATCCAGAAAAGCGAGAACATAAGGATGATCCGCTGAAGTTTCATCCCAGTGAAGTGGCGCGGTTTGCCCGTGAGGTGTTGGGCATTAAGAATGTTCGGATTGAGCAACGGGAGCCAGAAGAAACGGTGACCCAGGCGCTATTGCGGCAAATTCTGTTAGAGTTGCAGCACATCCGCAAGGCTCTGGAAGAACAGCCGCCGCGCTAAGGGGCGATCGCACGTTTGCCTCGGCCTGCGGAATAACTCGGAAAAGCTTGCTGCGATGGAACTTCTGACTGTTATTCTCATTGCCTTGATGGGTATCGTTTCGCCAGTGGGCTTTGTGAGCGATCGCCTGGCCGAAGATGCGATACGGCGGCAGCTAGAGACGGCAGAGGATATTGATATCCGCATCGACAATGCACCGAACTATCGTCTGTTACAAGGGCGGGTACAACGGGTGCGGGTCGCTGGAGAAGGGATTGTTCCCCTAGACGGTGTGCGAATTGAGCGACTCAATCTAGAGGCAGAAGCCATTGCAGTGGAGCCAGGGCAATTGCGCCGTGGCTCCATTGATTTATCCGCCCCCCTGGATGTGGCAGCCCAGGTGGTATTGACGGAAACTGACCTCAACCAAGCACTCCAATCTCCGGTGGTGGTGAATGCGTTGGAGCAAGCCAGCGTTCGTGTGCCAGGAGCAGAGGCGGTGGGCATTGAGCGGTATGAATGGGTAAACCCGCAAGTGGATTTGCTGGAGGGCGATCGCCTCCAACTCCGAGTCACGCTGCAAGAACGCCGTAATCGTCGCCAGCTCAATATTGTGGTGGAATCTGGCTTTACCCTGGTGAGCAGTCGTACGGTGCAGCTCGTGCAACCTGCGATCACCATCGATGGGCAGGACGTCCCGGAGGAGTTGTTGCAACCTTTAACGCAGCAGACTTTTGATATACAGAATTGGATGGGCGACGAATTATTGATCCGCCTCTTACAATTAGAAGTAGAAGACGATGCAATGGCGATCGCTGCTTGGGTGCAAATACCGCCTGATCGCTGAGTTCCAACCCAACCTCGTACTTGCAGTGCCTATCGCGGAGCACCAAGTTCTCTGGCGGGTGATTTGGCAGTTCCCTTCATTTTCCGGCGAATTGATCTCTGTCTGGCCTGACATGGGTTGCAAAACTTTAGGTCGTATCAGGCCGCAAACCTTCAGAATTGTCAGGAAACACTGCGATTATCTTAGAAGTCATTATGTCTAGAGCCGTTTTGCTCCCATGACGTCTGGAGCCAAGGTGCTCCCATTGCTGGTGCTTCCATTACAGGCAAAACGCCCTCCGGACTTCTGCCTGCTCCGCTTTTTTCCTGGCGCGATCGCACCTCCCACGGCTCCCCGTGTTCCTGTTCACTTAAGCCACTATGCAAGACGAACCTTTGAGAACCCCAACCCCCGACGAGCCAAAAGACGAGAAACGCTCGTTTTTGGCTCAGATGCCTGGCCGCTTGTTGCTATCGCTAGCTGCTGTTCTGCTGGCAACGGGTAGTGCGACCGCCTGGTGGACGTGGCAAACCATCACTACCAATCGCGTTGCGACCCCGCCGATAGACAACGAAATCATCACAACGCCAATTGAGCCAGCGCCGTCACTCCCCTCCGAAGCGCCTGCAACGCCCCAGGAACCAATTGCCCAGGCTCCCGATGCAACAGAGAGCGATGTTCAACTCTTTTGGTTGCAGGACACCGGAACTAATCTGGAATTGGTGCCTGTCGATGTCCGCTTGGATGAGGAAATGTCGGATGCTGAAACGCTAACGATGGTTTTTGAACAATTGATGCAAGGCCCTGCTGATGCGGATATGGGTTCTTCCATTCCCGATGACACCGAATTGAACATGCTGGACATCCGAGAGGATGGTGTTCATATCGATTTGTCAGATGAATTTGAATCCGGAGGGGGTAGCGCCTCAATGATGGGACGTTTGGGGCAGGTCATTTATACTGCAACGACGCTCGATCCCGAGGCAGGTGTCTGGATTTCCGTTGATGGAACCCCGCTCAAGTTGCTGGGGGGTGAAGGGTTGATCGTCGATCAGCCGATGACCCGTGAGTCTTTTGAAGAAGACTATCCGCTCTAAGGCCAATGCTTTGGCAGGTGCTTGGATGACCCTGTCAGAGTGGGCTGATTGGTATGCGACTCCCTGTAATTTTCCTGCACCGTTGCCTCTTGCTGCACCGTTGGCGGTGAATGACCTATGCATCCTGCGATCGCCCTCGCCCTCCTGACGTTACTGATCGGCACTGCCCTGGTTCTGCTCCTGCGTTTCCAGGTCATGCGGATACGGCGTCGGCTCATGCGCAAAATTGGAATGCGATTCCCCGAAGCCGAGATCTTGAAGCTAGATTTATCGGCCAATCTCTTTGGCGTGCGATCGCGGGGGCACAAGCAAATTCGTGGAACAGGTGGGTTGGTTCTCACGCACCAGTACCTCTATTTCCTAAGGGCGGTTCCTGAAAAAGAATTCGCTGTACCGCTCCAGACGATTCAGCAGATCGACCATCCTCAGCAGTTCCTGGGCAAGTCAATTTTCTATCCCTTGCTGCGCGTCACCTATACCTTGGATGGCAAAGAAGAGGAAATTACGTGGGCTGTGCGCCAACCTGAAGCTTGGAAAGCCGCCATTGCTCAGGTGCTCTCCTAGAACCTTGGTTGACTGACAGTCGCTCGTAGCGCAGCGGTGTCACCTACCATCACTCAGAATTTTGTTAGGCCTTGAAACGAAGGATACTTGAAAGCCACGCAACGCGTGGCTTTCAAGTATCCTTCGATCTCACCTAAATCTGCAAGGCTATAGTTAGAGAGGGAGCGGAATATCAGCGATGTTGAGGATTCCGCTCCACGGCAAAGTAGGGACGTTGTACCAGAACGTCCTTACAACCAACCGGCTCGATCCATCAGTCTCAATGCGGCTTCATTGTTGCCGCCAAAGATGCGAGCATCGATGTCATCTTCCTTAAACGTGCCAAAGCTAGCCAGGACGGGGTCAATCTCAGTGCCTTCCACAACCGGATACTCATTGTTTCCTGTTGCAAAGTACTGCTGCGATTGCGAACTAACAAGGTGCTCCAAGAACTGAACGGCTGCCTCGTAGTTGCTTGCACTCCGGAGGACACCACCGCCACTAATATTAACGTGGGTTCCGCGTTCGCCCTCTCCTTGGTTGGGGAAGAACAGGCCAACCTGCTCAGCAACGGCCTGATCTGCCGGATCATCCGACTTCATCAACCGAGCTAGGTAGTAGCTGTTGGCGATCGCCACATCACCAACACCTGCTGCAACGGCTCGAATTTGCGCGGTGTCATTACCTTCGGGCGGCCGTGCAAAGTTGGCAACAAATCCTCGTACCCACTCTTCTGTGACTTCTTCACCTAAATGGTGGATGAATGCGCCCGTTAGCGATTGGCTATAGATGTTGGTGGATGTACGCGTCAGTAGACGTCCGCGCCACTTGGGATCAACCAAATCCTCGTAGGTCGATAGCTCGGTTGGGTTAACGCGATCCTTGTTGTACATCAGCACTCGTGCCCGCTTGCTGAAGCCAAACCACTGCCCATCCGGGTGGCGGAGATACTCTGGAACCGCGCTGTTGAGGATGGCAGAGTCAACCGGTTGGAACAAACCATCCTGCTCTGCCCGCCACAGGCGTCCGGCATCTACTGTGATGAGGATATCGGCTGGGCTACTCTCTCCCTCGCTTTTGATCCGCTCAATCAGCTCATCTGCTGAAGCTTCCACCATGTTGACGCGGATGCCTGTCGCCTCAGTAAAGCTGCTGTACAGTGTATCGTCCGTATCGTAGTGGCGAGAGGTGTAGAGGTTGAGGGCAGGGGCTTGTGCTGTAGCACGGGGCGGACGACCCCATTGGGTTGCCGTTGCTGCTACTAATGCCGAACTTCCTGCTAGAAACGTTCGTCGCGTCAGTTTTCTCATCAGTGCATTTACTCCTGTCACATGAATGCATAAAGCGATCTACAGGTATCTGACTCACATTGGTTCTCACCCATACGCAACGTGGGGCAGCTAGGCGTGACCTACACGTACTAGGCTTGACTGGTACTTATGGGTTCGATGCGACAGATTCCTACGCCAGCCGTTGCCCGACTGGCATGGGTTTCGTGCCCCATAGCGATGGAGGGGGATTGTGTTTCAGACACGGGAGTATTGTACACTAATGAAAGTATTTCTTAATTAAACTGATAATTTTTCCAGCTTATCCAGGCTTATTCTTAGCAAGTTGAAGAGTTGACAATACATTAGATTTCGCGAAAACTATGTCATGTCGAGGCTGGCTTAGCCTAACACCTCAACCTCTACGCATTTTGATACGTCATCGAGTAATAAGTCTACAGAAGATATTTTCAATAGCTTTCCGATAATGTTCACGGCTATTCCGGTCGCAGCGTGATCCGGTGTATAGTTTCAAATCCTGTCCTTCAAAGCTTTTCAAGGATGCTCCGCTTTGGCAAAACAGCACCGGGCGATCGCCCCCAACACGATTCCCAGCTGGCAAAAAGATATTCCGGCTCCAGTGCGCTTTTTCCTGCGTCCTTGGTTATTGTTGGCACTCATACTGCATGGGGTTGTGCTGTGGCTACCGTTGCTGCCGGGAGAGGAGCTTCCAGAACTTGAGCCAGAGCCGGAGGCTGTAAGCCTGACGCCGTTGCCCCTGCCCCCCGAGGAGGAGGCAAGTGTGCTGCCACCGAGCCCGCCTTCTGCTCCGCCCCCAGCGCCGGAGCCGCCGCCTCAGGCGATTGCCCCAGCGCCGCAAGTTCAGCCGCAGCCCCAGCAGCTCGTTATCCCCCAAACCCCAGAACCCTCCCCCACGCCATCACCGGAACCTGCCGCGTCTTCGTCACCAACGGCGACAGATCCATCCCCAAGCCCTGACCCGACTGCTTCTCCTTCTCCTTCTCCTTCTCCGTCACCAACGGCTACTCCGCCAGAGATCCCCTGGACGGATCTCCCCCATATCGAAGGGGCAACGGCGGGTTGTGGGGGGCAAGATGTTTGCTGGCAAACGGATACCCGCCGCTGGAGCACTGTTCGTGAAACGCTGGAAGCTGACCTCGTCGCCCAAGGCTACACCTTGCGGGAAGTGACCAGCGAAGTTGGCGTCAATCCGGATTTTGCGGGCATCTTTGCCGTTGAAAATGATACTGAAGTGGCCTACTACCTGCACTTTGTATCTAGTCTGGAAGGGGCGCGATACATTACGGCAGAAGAACCGCTGATGGAAGAGGATTTAAATGCTTTAAGACGGTAAATTCCTAGCGCACTCCTACTCGCTGGAATAGCTGGCATAGGGCAATCACTTTACTCTGCATCCAGATACGCTCATCGGCTCCCCGCTTCAATCCCACTTCCAGCTCTAGCAGCACCTGCAGCGATTCGCGTAAGCTGTTGAGGGAAACGGGGCGCACCTCCTTCTGCAAAAAGTAAATGCGCTTGGGATTGCTGACCTCCGCCGCTTTGGCGATCGCCTTCTCATCCCTCTCTCCCGACTCCACCATCAGCTTGACCCAGAGCCAGGTACGAAAACGCCCCACCAGCGTTGCCACAATCCGAAGGGCGGGTTCGTTGCGGTTGAATAAATCGGAGACAAGGGCGATCGCCCGTCCTGTATTCCCTTGCAGAATTGCCTCCGCCAGTTGCAGGCTATTTTGCGTTGTCGCTGTCACCAAAGCCACGACCGCTGCTTCATCCACCGTTCCCCCCTGCGACTCGGCGAACAGCAGCAACTTCTCCAGCTCTGTGTAGAGTTGCCGCGTGTTGTTGCCCACGGATTCAGCCAACAGTGTGATGGCCTTCGGCGATAGCTTGACACCAATCTCCTGCGCCACCTGCTTCACGCGCTTTTCCAGTAAATCCGTTTTCCAGGGAGAAATGGAGCCAAACTCGTGAATTTCTGCATGCTTTTGCAGCAATTTGGTCGAGCGGATGCGTCCATCGGGTTTGCTTGCCATAGTGAGCAGCAGCACCGTCTCCTCTGGAATCGCAGGCAAGGTACGCTCCAACTCTGTCAGTAAATCTTCGGGGCAACGCTGGCATAGGTTTGTGTTGGCTAGCCATACCAACCGCTTACCCATGCCAAAGGGTGGTGTCATGGCTTGGTTGAGTGCCTGAATTACCGCATCGTCTTGCTCTGGCGGAATCTTTTCGTAGTTGAAGCTTGCCCAGTTGGGGTCGAGGGTGCGATCGCGCAAGTCGGCGATCGCACGCTGCATCGAATAGTCATCCTCGCCCCAAAACACGAAAACTGGCATCACCTATCCTCGTCTCTTCCCTCGATCGTAGCCCTCAAGGGGTAATAATTTTTGGACGTTCGATTATGCCGGGGTCGAGGGTAAAGGGCACAAAGACGGCTTCAATTCCCAGGAAGCGCTGTGCTATTATTGAAGGCCACAGCACAAAATGCTACTGCTGGTCATACCTTGTATGACTCGTTAGCAAGCTCGGACGTATAGCTCAGTTGGTTAGAGCACCACGTTGACATCGTGGGGGTCACTGGTTCGAGTCCAGTTACGTCCATCCTCTTAGAATCAAGCAACAGAGCCGATCCTAAATCCTGAGAAGATTGGCTTTTGGCGTTTTTGGCCTGTTTTATTTGGCGCTCCGTTTATACGATCGAATACGAAAATGCAATAATCTAATACACCAGTGGAGCGCCAGTGGAGCGCCAGCACTCCGGGCATGGCACAAGGTGAAGTCAAGATCCAGCAATCCAAGGGGAGTCTCCGTCTCGTTTGGCGGTGGGATGGGCAGCGCTATTTCCTGTACACCCGATTGAGCGACACACCCCTGAACCGCTTAGTTTGTGAGGCCAAGGCGAAACAGATAGAGGGCGATTGCGTTACTGGAAATTTTGACGCTACCCTGCGGAAGTATAAAGATACAACCGGGAATAGCGATCGCACCCCAGCCCATGAGCTATTCCAGTCGTTCATGAATTGGAAAGCCAAGCGCGTTTATGCCCGGACATTGGAGAAATATGAGGGCTTGCGAATAAAGTTGAAAGATTATTTCAAAAACAAAGCAGCACGGGCGATCAAAGAGCGGGACGCTGAAAAATTCCAGGCATGGCTGATTGATGACCAGGATCTGGCACTGCTCACCGTCAAGGAACGAATAGGACTGCTCAATGCCTGCTGGAATTGGGCAGCGCGTGATGGAATGGTCACTGAGAACCCATGGGCAGACATTAAGATCCGGGTGCCGCCCAAGCCTAAACCCAAGCCTTTTACGCGGGATGAGGTAAATCGCATCCTGGAGGCGTTTAGGTCGGGGCGGTATCGCCATTATTCAGATTATGTTGAATTCCTGTTCTCTACCGGAGTTCGCACGGGAGAAGCGATCGGGTTGAGATGGGAGCATGTGTCCGACGATTGCGCCCAAATATGGATTGGGCAAATGCTCAGCCGTGGTGTCCGCAAGCCCACCAAAAACTACATGTCCAGGGTTCTGCCGTTGCCCCCCGCTATCCAAGAATTGCTATTGCGCCGTCGAGATGAAGCAGCGCCATTGGCTGATCTGGTGTTCCCGTCCCCCAGGGGTGGAGCGATCGACGATCATAATTTTCGCAACCGGGCGTGGACAAATTGCCTAAAAGCAGCTGGCGTTGAATATCGAAAACCCTACAACACCCGTTCTACGTTCATCTCTCACTGCCTCGCCAAGGGCATGAACCCAGCGGATATTGCCGAACTGACAGGGCACGATATTGAGACGCTGTACCGAGAGTACGCAGGCAGCATTCAGTCTAGTCCTAAAGTCCCAGATCTGGGATGGGACTAGGCCGAACGCCGCTGCATGGTTCGCATTCGTTGTTGTTTTTGCTGGGCAAATAGTTCAACCATGCGCAGATGAGCCGCTGGGTCGTATCGGTTTTCCTGCCAGTCCAGTATCATCAAGCGACTGTAGGTAATCTTGGCACCAGAGAAATAATGAATACCCTCGATCCAGTGCTCACTGCGATATCGCTGGAGCGTCCCAGGGTGGACATTCAGGAGTTTCGCCGCTTCGTGCTTGTCGATGCGATCGCTCACCTGTTCGCCCTTCTGCCAAGCCTCGAATAGCTCGTTCTGGCGTTCCAGGACGGCAGTCAATCTATCCTCTCTATCTTGCGCCTGCTCTAGGAGGGCATTGGATTTCTCAATCGCAGTTGTCAATTTTTGTAGTAATAGATCATCCATTGGGGCTTACCTCCCATGCATCCAAAACAACACGACCTTTTTGATGCACCAATCCCAAAACTTTCTCCACCCCCGCACTACCAACGCTGGCAGCAGCACCGGCAACGCAACCCACCCGCCAAGCATTGACAGAGCCAGCGCCTTACCTGAGATACCGCCTGTGTGGTGAGTGTGCAGAGCCGCGATCGCAATCCCGCTGGCCATCCAGTAGATGAAGGCGAGGGGTGCCCAGGGCGTGAGGTGGTGGGCGATCGCCCCAGCGTCAAGGCAAATCATTAGCAGTACCTCCAAACATCAATGCGACCCGCGTCAATCCTTTGGCAATGCCGCGCTAGTTCACGCTTAACAATGCGGTCGGCACAGTCGTTCCAGTAATTGTTGGAATGACTTTTGACTTTTACTGGAGTGACTGCGCACCCTACGGACTCAACCAATCGTTTTTGCTTTAGAAGGTAAATCCAATAGTCCTTCTCTGAAAGTTCTCTAATTGTGCGAGCATACTTGCCTTTCTTTCTTTTGTTTTTGCTACGCCAACCATTAGACTCCCAGTGTTCTAGCATCCCATTTAAGCCATCAAATGGGCGCGGGGAATCAGTGAAGACAAGAACTTCGTCCAGGCTTCTTATGATTGAATGATTAGCCACAAAATTAAGGGAAAAGCCACAAGCCATGACTTCGGCACCGTTGTTAGAGCAGTCCTTGAGAATCCCAGATCTTTTGAAATAAGATCCATTAGCGCGGGGAACGACAAAAGCCCACGCCGCAAAATCCATCCCTCGGATCGTTCCGCCATCGGTATAAATACAAATTTGTTTTGTCATTTGGTTTCGTCTCCTGCATTGCTTTGAAACCCTGCATCTAGACCCCACTCATGCTTCAAGAAATGGCGATACATCGTCTCTCGATACATCATGTGCTGGTATAACTGCACCAAGAAATCTTTAGTTTGGTCGTGGCTCATATGCGCTACTTGCGCCTCAAAAGAGCGCAGGCTAAATTTCTGCTCTAAAGTCAATTGAACGGGTTGATTGTTCATGCTGTTTCCCTCACCCTTGCAATGCTTTTCTCAGCGCTAAATTGATCGCCAAATCGCGCCGTTAGTTTTGTTTTGTTGAGTTGGGCGATCGCCTCTAAGGAAGTACCAATGTGGGCAGCGATCGCTTCTAAGCGATCAAAAATAAAAAAGACTTCGTCGTGAGCATTTGAAATGTCATACAACGGGTCTGGATCGTTTTCGATCAATAAACCTGCTAGAGCAGCCCAATTCAAGCCACAGCCCCGAAGCATGTCCTTGGTAAAATACGGCAGCTTGTCTTCTTCATAGGCAAGAACAGCGGGTGTTTTAAATATCAAATCTTCAAATCTTTGAGCTTGCTCTGGGTACAATTCCCGCATTTCATGGTCAATCATTGCCACATAGAACAGGCAGTCACCCTGCTCTTTTTTGAGCTTTTCAATATCGAACTCATGCCCTTGTCCTACCGTTTTTGCTGGTATGGCGATCGCCTCACCTAGCTCCTCAAACAGCTTGTCAATCCACTGAGTAAGTGCATCCCGTCCCTCCAAATCTGGATTTGCCATCTTTCGGCAAAAATTTTGATATTCCCAAAACTCCATTTATGCCTCCTTTTGTTTTACTGGCATGGCTTGCTTGGGTAGGGGCGGATAAACTTTCGCCCCTACCTCTTCTAGTGACAACGGGCGATAAAGCGTTCGTTTGTCATTCGGCACCCAATCTAATACCCCTGCTGCTTGTAATTTGTACAGGTGATACTGAACGGGTGCGGATGACTTTAGCTTCATTGCCCGCATAATTTCTCGAATTGATGGGGAGTAGTCTTTTGTCTCTTTGAAGTTGTGGATAAATTTATAGATGTCCCACGCTTTGTGGCTAATGTTCATGCCTTCAAACCCTCCTTAATACAAATTGCTAATTCCCGTGCCAATCCTACCGATCGCTCACCCTCCGGGCACCGTTTGGCCGTGTTAAATAGCCATGCAGTTTTAGCGGGCAAATGCTCATTTTGAATGAGCCAGTGGGCGATCGCTTCTATTACCAACGCCCCCTCATATCGCCATGGAGCGGAGTAGAAAAACAGCCATAGGTGGTCAAGGCGATCGTCTTCGTTCATGCGCCAAATGATGTCGAGGCGGGCGTAAATTTCGTGGAGTTCTTTAAGTTCTAGATTTGTGTTCATGCTGGCTCCAATTGCTCTCTACGGTGGGCAATAATTGGTTCCCTTGCCATCGCTTTCTGTTCTGCCGTCAACGTGGTTACCCCCTCGCTTGGCTGCGGCTCAGCCCTCTGCGGCCACCAGACTTTGTAGATAAGCACCCCGCCCTGGCTCAGGTAGATTTTGCGGACGATGCCCCCTGCCCAACCCGAACTCAGGCTGCGGACGCGATCGCCTACTTGGATGTCGGAGGCGGCGATCGCTTCTTGTTCCCGAAAATGATGCTCGTCGTAATTCATGCGGCCTCACTCCCATTTCCTAATTGCTGAGTCAGCTTGTTTTCTAATGCCGTAATTGCTTCGTTTGGCAGTTGAGAAAACAAATGATTCCAATGGCGATGCGCTGGTACTGTGTTGAGTTCGTCGAGTATTTGTTCTTGGGATTTACCTGTTTTCGCAAGGCAAGCGATCGCCCATTGGAGTAACCGCATTTCTTTGATCCGAATCCAGTTACCGTCTCGTTCTGCGTAGCCTAGCTCTAGGCATAGGCATTGAACGGCGGCGATTGTAGTCGAGAGGTCTACGGGTTCCAATCTTCTGCCTCCCAGCCCTTGAACATTTCATTGATGTCATCTGAAGCCATGCCAAACTTCCACAAGCTCAATGCCCGCTTTCGTTCGTCCTCGGTTAACGCCTCAACCATCTCCAATCCATCAGGTTTGCCCACGCTGGAAATCCAAGCACCAAGCATGGGATATGAGCGGTTGGCGATCGCTGTTTTTAACAAGTGCTCTGAGCCCAGTTCGTAGCCGCTATTCTGCAAGGCCAGCGAATACGGGACATCTCGATGACCGGATGCACCAATCTTTTTGGAGAAGCGATCTATCTCTTCACTGCGTTCATACTCTTGTCGCAACTCTTCAATACGCTGACGGTTTTCAATCGCTTCAATGCGGCTTTGACCCGATGAGCGGCGGTATCGATCAACCTGTTGTTCGTATCGACCCTCTGGCGATCGCTTGCTGCAGTAATCACGATCGCTTCGGCCAAACTTACGTGTGTCTTGTGGTGGTGAATCAATCAGTTTGTCTTCGACAACCATTGATACCTCGTCAAACCGCGACAGATAAGCTCTTATCTGATTCCTCCACAGCCATTGCCGAACCTCTTGTTTGTAGGTGCTCGCCTTGAGATGCCAGACAGGAATCACCCCCATTGCCTGCAGATCCTGAGTGCGCTGCTTGATAGTCAAAAGGTCAATGCTGGAGACCTGGATCTCATGCCCTTCCTCTACCCCGTTGTGGTATTGCACTAAAACGTCTGGCTTTCGCTTTTTCCCCGTTTCAGGGTCAAAAATAGGCTCCTCTACCAAAACGTCTTTCACCCCTGCCTGCCGTCGAAAATACTCCTCAGCCCAGGCTTTTCCATTGAGATGCTCTTCGGACTCAGTCGACGCTTTTACGCAATCAGAATCCGTCGATTCAATATGACGAAAATGCTTGCGGCGCTCTGTTGGATTGATGAAGCTTACTCGCGCCCATTCCTGAGCCAGTCTGTAGCAATGCGGGCAATAAAGCCCCTCTGCTGACTTCTCTCGCAGATCTTCAACAACCAGCAATTCATCATCACCAAGCTCGATCTGTGCCGATGGGTTGTATAACTTCCTGTTTTTATCGATGGCGGTTAGTGTCATAGTGCATCCCCCATCGACTCGTAGTAACCAGGCAAATGCCTTACCGTTTCCCCGCTATCGAGGCGAGCGTAAACGATCACTCGCTCACCCCTGCTGTACGCCACTCGCTCAAAGTGGGTAATGCAACCCCATTGACCCTCATCAGGAACTTCGCCAGTACGTCGCATTTCCCGCTGAGCCCGCTTTTCTAAGCGCCTCAACGTAACTCGAACGCGATCGCCTAACTTGAACCCTTCATGCTCTTCAATCACTTCATTGACGGGCTCAGGATCTGCAACCATCGCCTTGGCTTTTGTCAGCGTTGCGATCGCAGGCAGCGGATTAACAGCAGGCTTGATATTGCTTCGCAGTGCGTCCAGTTCCTGCTCATGCACCCACTGACAAACTTCAGGGGGGATAGTTTGCCCAAAACCATCGGGGAACCGAGGTTGCTTGCTGAGAGGTTCAACCCCACCCTTACAGCCCTTTCGAGAGCAAACCAGTGGGGGTTGATTGACGTTGAGCGGATAGGCAGTGCCCGCCACGTTCATCGACTCTTCGTACTCATCCCGCATGTCCCCCTGCAGGTAATCCAGTAAGTACTTCCTGGCTGTCCAGCGGCTGATAAACCCTGCGTCGTTGCAGCATAGGCAGGAAACGCCTAACTCTTGTTTTTGGGGCGATCGCTTATAGCGATTCAAGCGTTCTTGATAACTCATGCTGCACCCCCTGCAAACATGCGATCGACGTACCACACACGAAATGCATCCCGTTCAGGATCAGCATTGGTGCCGTCAGGGTGGCAAAACTCCCAAAGACCAATGTGGCGATCGTCAAGCTGTTCGCACCACTCCGCAGAACGTGGATCCTTCTCCCAGTCGTAGTTGGGGTGGGTGGGTGGAATACCCTGCGTGGGGGCGGACTGTGAATACTTCTCGTACAGAATCTTGGCCTGTTCAAGCCGCTCCTCACTGCGCTGAGCTTTATTCAGCCAGAACTTCGCGTCGTGGCGCGTCACAACACCTTGGTTCTTGTAGTAGTCAATGTTCGACAGGTGGGATTTAGCTAGCCAGTCCAAGAAGTCTTCTTCAGGGTGCTGATAACTTCCCCACGGCAACACCTCAAACATGCGATCGCATTTCTGAGCATACGAAGCATGATCAGGGGCGATCGGAGTATCGGCATTCGGGAAATGCTTGTCTGCCCACGACGATGACTCGCTTTTTGCAATCGTCTGCTCATCACCCGACTTGTCCTCAACTTGTCCATTAGGGACAAGTGTTTTGTCCTCAGTCTGTCCCTGACTTTGATCTAATTCTGAATATGATTCTGAGTTCTTATTCTCTTTTTGATCTCTGATCTCTGAATTTTGAGTTTGCTGTTCCTCCATTGCTTGCAGCTTTTCTTCAACTTGTTTCGCCTTGCGATAGTTCCGCTTTTTTTCCGCATCGGCTTTTCGTTGTTGAAGCCGAGCTTCGTACCGTTGGTACAAGCCATGGGAGAAAACGCAACGCTCCGACTCCCACATTTGGCGATCTAAGAGTCTTAGCTCTACGCAGGTCTGAATGATTGCGTAAAGATGGGCGTCGTCACGTGTTCCGCATTCCTCTACTGCCGTCTCAACATCAAGCGGGTCGGACAGGTTGAGGATCAATCCGTCTTCACTGCAAAGCATTTCCAGCAGGATGAAGTATGTCGCGTACCCGTCATTGCCATGGCGTCGTCGCAACCCTCGAACCTTGCGATCGCATCGAGCGTCATGGTCATGGATAAAGAAATCCAGGGTTAACTTCTTGGGGCGTCCAGTTCGTGCCATTACGCTGCACCTCTACGCCATTCATCAGGTGTGCGATTGTTCTTGGAACTGTTGCAAGTGCGACATGCGGTGACCAGATTTTGCATGGTTCCCCGCCCACCCTGCGATCGCGGAACTACATGATCAAGAGTTAGATCTTCGGTAGAGCCACAGTAAACGCATTGATAGTTGTCTCGTTCTAGAACCTTTGCCCTGTTCCTGCGGTAGCCTTTGGATTGTGGTTTTGCGAGCTTTTTGTCTTGGCTTTTGGGTAAAGCATGGAAGTTAATTGTGTAGGCAGTCCTCCCCTCCTCTGTCCATCGACTTTGCTTGTGTAAAATTCCGCGATCGCACAACTGGCTAATTGTTCTGCGCACTGTACGTTCTGACATCTTGGTCATTTGAGCCAGTCGCTTGGTTCCCGGGAAACACCGTCCGTACCCATCCACAAAGCTGTTCAGCGCAAATAGTAAGAACGCTTCATGTGTCGATACATTTGCATCCCAGATCAGCCTTGTTCTGTCAAAGTGAGCCAAGGGTTGACTCCCCACCAGATCGCCTGTACCTTGGTCAGTAACAGCATTTCTGCCATCATTGTTCGTACCCATTGGTGGACTCCAATTTACTAATGGTCAGCCCCGGTAGTGCAATACCGGGGCGTTTTGCTATGCACCCCTACGTGGCCTCGTCTTCGCTCACCCACTTCAGGTCAAAGGCAGGTTCCACACGATCCGTCGTCTGCCTCGAAAACGTCAGCCGCAAATGCTTGCTGCACGCCCCGTCAACATCCAGGCGAAGCTTTTTGGCATGGCAGAGCATGAGTAGCAAAGTGAGTCGCTCACTCCCCTCGCCCGTCAGCTCGCCGGGGATGATCACCTGAATCTGCTCCTCGTTGTCCCACTCGCACCGCTTGTGCAGTACTTGATCTCCGATATGGTGGATACCCTGCCACGCCTGTCCCAGAACATCGGCAACTTCGCGCCCTAAGTCGGATAGTTGCCTCCCTTGCTCTGTCAGCCACTCAGAGCCGATGTATTTGGTTTGGGTGGTTGGCGAAGGGCGGGCGTCGTTGAACAGCTTCCTGATCACATAGATCGCTAGCTCCATGTGTGTCGCGGGGAATCGTTTCGGCTTCCACCAGCCGTCGTCGAACACCAGGTAGAAGCCTGTGTATGGCGAGTCCGACTCCACTTTGACGGTGTGACCGTCGATGGCGGCCGCTGTGAAGCCCTGCCTGGTCAACTCTTGAACCAGTTCGTTAGCGGCGCCGACTTTTGTCGCTGTTACTGTCATCACCCCGCCTCCTTTGGTTGATTTGCGATCGCCTGCCGAATAGCCTGATCAGCTCGATATGCGTTGTCCCCCGGAAAGGCTGGGTTTAGCAATTCCCAGTCGGTGCTGTCGTAGCTGAGCAGCAAAACATTCAGGTCGTAGACGTGGTAGACGCGATCGCTCGCCATTGACTTCTCAATCCGAAGCCCAAGGGGTTTCAACGCCGTCCGAACCACGTCCAATCCCGGAACGGGCTGCCACACCTCCTGGTACAGTTCCGCCATCTCAGTGGGGGTGCGCGTGGTGGCGCGAGCTTTAAGTTCGTAGGTCATAGTTTCACCACCCCGAATTGCTCAAAGTTCTCAACAAACCGTCCTCTCACTTCGTCAGAGCGAGTGAGCAAGAAGAATAACGATGATTGGGTATTGGTTGTCTGAGGGAGGCGATCGCCAGCCTCGGTAATCAGCTCGTAGCTAATCCGCCCCGATCCGTTCACAACCTCGGAGCTAGCATTGGCGGCTGTTGCGCAAGTGGGTTGGCTGAGAATTTCGCCAAGGCTCCCGACCGAGCCGCCACGGTAAACCAAGGCGATCGCATGGTCGATCAAGCCACTCCGCCAGTATTCGTATAGCCGCCAGTACCACTCGCTGGCCTTGATGACTTTCAACTCGGCAGGTTTCACATACCCCTTGTCTTGTTGGTGCTTTACCCACTCGATCCTCTGCTCCGCTAGTCCACCCGTGACAGTTGTCCCAGGTGCATTGAGAAACGCAGTCTTCGTCGCCCACGACTGGACGAATCCATTATTCTCAATACTGAAATAGCGTTCTGCGCCTACTGAGGCGTTAATAACGGCATCGGACGCACAATCTAGCTCGATACCTCCGAGAGTCGCCTTCACGGCTCGAATAATGGGCAATGGTGTTGCATTGCGTCCACCCGTGGAGTGGGTATTGATGCAGTCTGCGGTTACTGTCATGCCGCCCCCTTTGCCCGATACTCGTCGGGAATCTGCCCGGCAGGGGTGTTGCGGGCGATCGCGCTTACTACTTTTGGGTCGACGTGGTACACCGTCATGCCTTGCCCAAACACAGGATCGGGCACCATATAGGCGTCTGTAGTGACTTGTGCTCGTCGGAGTTCGCGCTTGGCGTCTTGGGTTTCGGGGTAAACCTTGGATAGCTTCCACCCATTGATTGTCCGTCCTTCGTCTAGCGCTTTGTAGACAGCACTCTTGTGTACCCCTAGTCCCGCCGCCGCTTTCGGCACAGAGTCATACATTCGGGGCGATCGTCCACGCTTATGGCAACGCACTCGATATCGCTTATTCATGCTGCTACTCCCATAAACCGCGAGATTGTTTGCTCTACGCCTTCCATGGCTTGCTGCTGAGCTTTCCTGTTCTCAACCTGCTGAACCATGTCTCGAATTTCTTCATGGCTATACTGCCTGCGGAACATGCTGTAAATCAGGTTGGGCAGTGCTTTGATTTGCCCATCTTCTAGCGTTATCTCTGTGTAAGACATTGTGGTACGATTGAATTACTTCAAAGTTTTTACTCGCGTAGACACACCACACCCAGCGATCGCTGTTAGGGGCGATCGCTTTTTTTATGCGGCGGACGGAAGATCCCACTTCTCCAGCCACTGAGATGCGTCTTTTGGCAATGTTGCGAGATATGCGATCGCATCCTCTTGAGCCAAGTTGTCGGTAGCGTAAATTTCAGGGAAGCAGCCATCGCCTACGTGGTGCCATTCCTTGTACATTTGGTCGCGAGATATTGGAGTAGCGTCAGCGTCTTCGTTCATTGCCGCAAACGTTGATTCCCTGTATCCGCGATCGATGGCTTTGTAATAAAAATTGCCGTTCTTGATAGCTCCTAGGACGCCATTCCTCAACCCGAACTGAACGACAGCGAACGTCTTGATGGTGCGTTGAAGTCCGCTATCAAAAACCTCAAATTGCAGATTATCTCTGCCGCAATCATAGTTTCGACGTACGCAAAAGCGATCGCGCTTTACGTCCATGAATGCATCGCGATCGTAAAATGCCGCTTTATAGAAAACGGATCCACGAACCAGTCCACGTTCGTCAAGCAGATCGCTCCACATAGGATGGTCTGTAGACTTCTTTCGCCAGCCGGGCGGCAGGATAGCCTCGCAAAACAGATCATCAACCTGCTTACCTCGCTCGCACCCAAAAGACCTCAACAAATCCCATGCACCGTCTCTGCCCCGCACAGGTAAAACAGTTGATTCAACTAACTGTTTTTGCCCTTCCGTTTCTTGCCGTTGAATACTTTCGCTAGCGCCTAAAAGCATTGCCTCGGCGAGGAGCAGGCTTGGCTCAGATTTTGAATAATCGATAGGTTTCATCTTTAACCCTCAAACTGCAAAGCCCATTGCATCAGGGAGGATAGCTCACCACTAGGCAGGTGACGCATTCTGTCTATGCAGCGGACTTATCCTGCCCAGGCTTTTGCTCAACGCTATTCATCCAGCGACGAAGCGTAGATCGAGCAATGCCGTACTTTTCGCAAAACTTCGTTCTTGTGAGCCCAGACTCTAGATACTGAGCAACTACCTCGGCTCGCGTTGGTCGGTGGACTTGTGAATCCATTGGCTCATGTTGCTCCAAAACTTTTTCTTCAAAAGCCCCGCTGCACAAGGCTTGGGGCGAAGCCGAACAGGGAAACATAACTCTCTCTCGGCTTCTCCAGTATAGATCGATATTCAGTGATTGCAACTAGATATTCAGCGTTCACAAAAACTTTATGTAAGCCGCCGAATATTCAGCGCCTTGCTCTACACTGGTGGCGAGGGTTCTAAGGGTATAACAATGGTGAAAAAAGAGAGTCCAAAGGATTTAGAGGTAACCCCTGGACAGGTCTTCGGGCGGTGGCTGAGAAGGTTGCAAGCGGCTCAGGGATGGAGTCACCCCGAGGCAGCGGAAAGAATTAATGCTGTTGCTGGAGGTGGCTGGACGTTAAATCGATCGGTTTGGCAGGGCTATGGGCGGGGGGACACCTTGGGTATCCCTGCATTTTTCATTTTGGCGTTGTATGATTTGGGGATTTGTTTTTGGCCGGATGGGGAGCCGATCAGCGTAGAGGACTTGATTCGCATTTTGGCGGGAACGCTTCTTCCACCTGATTTACACCAGGAACCAACCCATCCAGAGGGCTTGGCACTGGTGAAAGAGATTGTCGGCGATCGCCAACCCCTACAAGTCGCATCGGATCTCAACCTTGCCCCTGCCGCACTCACCGCTATTCTGGCAGGCGATCGCCCATCTGAGGCTACCCTCGCAAAGTTGGTGGCAGCGTACGATACGCAGGCGGATCAGGCGCGGTTATGGACGGCATATGGGTACGGGGTAGGCGAGATCCCGTATACAGGGCGCAGTGTTCAAGATCCTGGCGAAACATCTGTACCGGGTGACACTGTGGCCGCTGTAGGAGAGAATCAGGGCAATGTTTTAGCCCCCGGGAAAATTGCCGTTATGGTCAAACGGAAATCAGAGGAAGCCGCAAAGATTGTTCAGAACGCCATCGGCGACCGACTGGACTGGGCAGCGGAAAAGATGAATCTCCCGACTGAGATTATCGAAAAACTTTTAGAGGGCGAGTATCCACCTACTCACAAGACGCTGTATGGCTTAGGCCGCATTTTTACAGAGCAAGAATGGGACACCTATCTTGACGCCTTTGAAGACGGCTCCGATTAGCAAGACGGCTCCGATTAGCTTTTTTGCGCTTTTGTCTTCTCAAGGATTCGGATGGGGACTTCCCCTATGCATTTCTCCCCTTTCTTTCCCTCGCAATAGCGCAGGTGTCGCGCCAAAGGGAAATAGGGTTTCAATCTTTCAATGACGGACAACATGGTGGTGTCCGTCATTTTTTCGTAGTCAGCCTTTTCTATCTGGATATTGATTGAAATGGGGGTATCGGTGCCAATTGTGACAGCGATCGCGGGGCAAATGTCAGCGATCGCTGTCAAGGCGAGCGATTCTGTAGGGTGCATTTTCTGGAGACATTCAGGAACGACAGCTCAAAGAAAAACAGTGCTGTTCAGCAGTTAATTTTACGCTTTGTCAAATACACGATGCACCCTGATCTTCGGCGATACTTTGTTAGTAAATGTGCCGAAGAGAAACAATCTTAAAGTGATATTGTTACACGACGATCCGGTTGTTTGTCTAGCGATTTGTATGCAGAATGCAAATCAGGAGTATCACTTTAAACCTTGTTTAAATATACTCATCGATCGATCTATCGAAGCTTTATGAGTGGCTAGGTTTTAGCTTTTCAGTAAGGCGATCGCGCATCAGCGATCATTTGGTCGAGGCGGGCGATCGCCTTTTCTGCCGTGTTGGTGTTGAGTATCTCCTCATCGTTGCAGTCTTCGACCACCACCTCTATGCCCTGGTCGTCGGGCGGGTAAAAGTGGATTGTGTGGAAGTTGAGTAGATCTGGCTTCGTGGCGTTCAGCCACTCCAAGAACTTGGAGTAAGCTTTTGGGATTAGGCTTGATTCGTCGTTATTCATCAAACACCTCTATGACTTAACCACTTTGAATTCAACACACCAGCACCATGGGTTTTTGTCCCACCCGTAGCCGCGTTTGGCGTTGATGGAATCCCACGGCCATTCGAATGCTCTCAGTGGCTCGCGAGTCGAGTCTCCATTGAAGAGGTAGATCAACCCTTGCTTGCCATCACTGAATTCATCTACCCCCTCAGCGATCGCATCCTCTTCGCTAATATCCTGCACCCGCTCCACCCAGACACGCTTCACTTCAAGGGTGATTCGTGAGGCGGCGCGGGGCATGTGGATTGAGGGCTTCCAAGTGATACTTTTGTTGTCATCCCAAATGCCGTCGGCGCGGTAAATGTATTGACCTAGATCTCGTGACCAGGTTTCCCTGATCCAAAGCGTGTCTCTTGCTTTGTCCATATGGACATTTCTCGGCATTGACCAGAGCATGTTCGCCCAGCCCATCGTCGCAAGGATTGAAGGGTGGAAACTGAGTGATCACCCTTCTGGTTTGAAATTTGCGCCTGTCTAGGATCGCACGCACCATCTCTGTCGAAAACAAGATAGGGTGCTCTTTTGTTTTGGTTAGTTTGGTTGGCATGGTTTTTCCAAGCTATTGCGATCACATCTCTTAGTAGTGTTCAGTAAGTTTTGACCCCCATTCTTCAATGGATTCATCAAACTCTCGTTGCAGCGTAATCATCAACTTGCTTCTGTGATGATCAGGGACTGGATCAACGGGGTGGCGGTAGACGGCTATTTCTTCGTAGTCCTCTCCGTCGTTGTTCTCCGATATAGCCTCTTTGGAGCCTGACTTTTCAAACGCTTCTTTAACCTTGTCCAGGGAAGAGTAATAGCCAACGACGAAATATATTTCGTCGTCAGTAATATCCCTAACCTCAAAAATGTATTTCATGTCCATGGTTCTGTTTCCTCTAACTACCGCGATCGCCCAACCCGCAGCGATCGCACAACACCCGGCGGGGCGGGTTAGCTATCCCTAAAAAGGAATGTCATCGTAGTCCATTGGATCATTTCCGCTAGAGACAGGAGTCATACTCGGCTCATCCTCCTCAGACTGCTTCGGTTCGCTCATAAACGGATTTGCTAGTAAATCTTTCACCTCGTCGGTATTAATCAGGTGATACATCGTTGTCTGAGTGTCTTCAGTCAGCGGATGCGCTGAGCCGCCTAGAGTGAACAAGATCCCAATAGAGGACTCATTTTTGGTGCGGCTAGAGAACTTTTCAGGACGCGCAATAATCGGCACACTTACCAAATGAGTCAAGGTGCAACGCCGTTGTTTGTAGTGCTTTAACAGTCCAGCGTTCATGCTTGCCACAGACTTAAACTCGCGATCATTGCGATCGCCACTCACTAGCTTTGTCTTTGAGCTAGTGAGCTTCAATGTGAAGATTTGCGGTGTTCCGTCATCGGTTAGCAGTAACTTGTTGTCCACAGTAAGGCACATAATCAGCTTGGTGGCTGTTACCCAGTCGGTTCCTGCCAGCTTGTCTCCTCGCCGCAGATAATCAACATCTTTTGTCTCTTTGTTTTGCTTGAGCATTTTTGGAATACCCAGCAGGATGAACCGTGTTGATTCTGGCAAGAGCATCATGGTGACGTCATCTTCACCATAGTTGCAGGCTGCTGTACCGCCTGATCCAACAAGCTCGGCTGATTCTCGTGAAAGCAGGTCAAAACTGTCTTGTGACAAGCAGAGATAGACTGACTGGGACATCGTACCTGGGCGATATGTCGTCGCTTGAATTGCAGGGTAGGATTGCCCCACTTGGTCACTGGGCATGGCATAAGCCACATTGATCCCGTCTAAAGTTGCTGCATTAGTCATTGTTCAATCCTTGTTTGTTCGTTGTTTAGTTGTTGATTTTCGTAACCGTAACCAAGCACTTGTCGTCCACCACCTCAAACCACAGATCCGCCAACCACAGCGCATCCTCCAGCGCAGCCCCCGCCGATTGCCCCTCACCTACGAAAGTGTTGCCGTGTGGGGTGTGGATGTGGGCGCGGTGGCTATTCATAGCGCCGTTTCGCAACAAATTGCTCATACCACTCTTCAAACTCGCGGATTGATTGATCAAGGTGGCGTGGAATATGTAGCTCGATTTCAACCTCGCCTTGACTGAAGTATCGATTGCATACTTCTAATGTCAGCCCTCTTTTGGATCTGACAAAATCGCCTTTCGTTGGCAGCGGGCAATCATGTTCCCACTCTGGCCACTGCTCTTGAACGTCAAGATTCGTCCTGAAAATTATTCGCATAACCTCACTCCACAAAACTGCATGGAATTAGCAGCAGGCTAAAGAACAGAAATACCGACACACCCAGATCGAACGCTTCATGGCTCATGACTGCACCTCGTCTTTGTATTGACGGATCCCAGCGAGAAGGGCGATCGCCGAAAATCTGGTAGATGTCGCTAGAATTTTGGCGATTACACCTAAGATAAGCCTTTTGAATGTTCTTGATTCCATCACGCCACTCCCCGGCTCTCACGAATCCACACAATAGTGCAGCGCTCACCCTGCTGTATGCGCTGGAAGATCTCGTCGCAATACCCCTGGGCATATCTGGGGTGCGCTTCTTGAGCCTGGAAGCCGAAGGCGGCATCCGATTTGCCCTTGTCGTAAAAGCGTTGTTCTTCATCTGGGGTGATAGGCGCGATCATGCTGCCACCTCCACTCGCTGATAACTAGCAACGCAGTACTGAGGGTATTGCTAACGAATCACTCGATTCAATTTGCGATCGCTTACGAACAGGTGCTCCATGGTGATCGTCTTACCCTTTTGGAGTTTGTTGCTCCAGATGCGAACCTTCAGGGTCATAATGTTACATAGCCTCGCTAGGGGTTAACTGAGGGCGATCGCTTGCTTCCTACGGCGGGGCGATCGCCCTTTTGCGTCCTCTGCATTCACACGGGCTTGGAACCGTCCTCGGCTGCATTACGCCGGGTTGCTAGGCGCTACCCGAAAAGCCCGCCGCGTGATCGGATGTCAGCGGCCAACAACCCTGCCCTTTTGGCGGGGACAGGTTAACTCGCTCCTCTGCGTTAGGGGCTTGGAACCCGCACCCGAAGGTGGCCGCATTAACGAGACTCCACAGCGTATGTTGGCTCAGCCTGGTCGTTTTGCCACCGCCAGCGGACTATGGGGTGGAAGCGCCGGACTTGGCTTGCCTCCGTTGTTATCTCAATTATCTACTAGGTACCTAGTACTTGTCAAGTGCCTAGTACTAGTTATATGATTGGTACTAGCAGGTTATTCTGAGGATATGAACATGAAACAGTTGAGAGAGCGGTCAGGGAAGACTGCGCAGCAGGTAGCGTCTGAGCTAGGGGTTGCACAGTCAACGATTAATAACTGGGATCAGCTCAAGTACGCTCCGCGCATGACGGCGTCTGGGTTCCAGCGCCTTATGAGTGTTTATCAATGCACTTTTGAGGAGTTGATGGATGCTGAAACAGCGGTGAAAGTGGGTGACAGCAATGATTGACCCCGCCTCAGTAGACATCAATGCGTTGCCGTCAATGCCGTTGAGCGATCGCAAAGAGTTTCCCGCTGTTAGCTGCATTTACTTTGCGCTATCAGATGGGACTGTCCAGTACATTGGCCGAGCTAAAGATTTGAGGCAGCGATGGGCGAAGACTCACGAAAAACAAAAAGCTTTAGAGGCCATGTCGACCCCTTATGTCGCCTATGTGACATGTCCTGAAGCTTTCTTGGATCCTGCTGAGCGGGCGTTGATTGAGCGCTTCAATCCGCCTCTTAATGGAAAGTTTCGCAAAAAAGTTACACTTTCAGAGCTAAGGTCGTCTTTGCTGGATTTCCGCCGAAGAGTGCAACGTGGGGAGCGTTTTCGGATCGAGTATTATTCGCATCCCGTTGCTTGGCTGATCTCAGTCGAAGACGCTGAACAGCTAGATGTGCCTACTGAGCGCGAAAAAGAAATAGGCATAGTTGATTTCCGCTCCGATATGACCCAAGTGTGGGAGTCACTTGATTCTGGAGATGTAGATATTTGGTGGCTGCTGTATCACGGTAAGCGCCGAATGGCAGTGGTGCGAGAGGCTCTTTGGAGGGAGCAAGATCAAGCTTAATTTTGCCCCTGCCGCCCGCCATTTTCGTGTGCCCGTCAAAGTCAGAAATCTGGCGCTAGCTATCAGATATCCAGCGATCGCACCCACAACAAAACCGCACCTACACCGTCGAGGCGCTCTACTGCACAGGCGCACTCAACCCTGACAATCGCGAGGCTTGGGCGCAACTGCGGGCGGGGGAGGGGTATGTGGCGTATTGGGATGTGGAGAGGTTGGTTTTTGAAGGAGAGGACAATGAGTGAAAACAAATCAGTATCGGTTCAATTGACTGACTTGCAAGTTGAGTTCAAACTCCTGGAGCGATTAACTGAACAGATCAACGACTACGGCGAGGTGACAGGAGTGCGGGACGAACTGGACGCGATCAGGGCAGATATCCAAAGTCAGTCGCGATCGCTATGGCTTCGGTGCTATCGGTTGAGATTCAGAGCGGGAAAGATTTTGAAGGAGGGCGATCGCGATGAGTGAACCAACCAACCAATTCCACCCGATCCCAATGCCCGCCAACTACCTGAACGACGATAGCGATCGCGTGTGGGAATTGCGAGAATTGACAGATCTAGCGCTGTTGC
This sequence comes from Cyanobacteria bacterium J06638_20, assembly GCA_039819245.1. Classification (GTDB taxonomy): domain Bacteria; phylum Cyanobacteriota; class Cyanobacteriia; order Elainellales; family Elainellaceae; genus Vacuolonema. The sequence continues at coordinate 1,279 of JBCBSJ010000054.1, read as the reverse complement.
CAGATGACGTACTAGAGCAAGCTTTAGCGCAGTTGCCAGTGCTACTCCACACCATGCGGCTGGTGCTAGCAGTGGCGGACGAGGACGAAAGGACGAAACTTTGGGAGGCGCGTGAAAAAGTTATCCGATTTACTGAGGACGGAGAGCACAGCGCTAACCTACACCAATGGGCGTCATTCGGAAGGGTATGGCGAAGCCTATGACAGCGAGGATGCGTACACGTCTTACATGCGTGCGCTGCAAAAGAGAAAGGAGTTGACGCAAAAAATCAGGGAGTCTTTTGACAAGGTATCTATTGAGCAGTTGGAACAGGTTGTCAGGATTATGGAGAGCGATCGCAATGACCAACCTTAACCCCCACCCCCTCTACCGCTGCGGCGATGGCACTCCCTTCGCCAACCCCCTTGGCGCCAGTCCAGCGATCGCAAAATTGGCCGCTGCTGGGTACTCATTGCCCCTGTATCAGACGGATGACTACGGCAAAACCTGGCGACAGGTTGGGGAATGGCATTCGTCGAAGGAGGGTTGGTGGGCAACATTCCCTGAGATGTGGGAGGTAGAGAATGAAGCATAACTGGCAAACGATATGGCATACTCCCGCCCTGCCCAAAGCTTACGCATGGGTGCGATCGCCCCTAACCGAGCAAGAGCGGGCGGAACTAGCACTGTACGAGAATGCTCTGAGTCGCGGGGTACCAAATTGTATCGCCGCTGCCCTAGTTTTCGATGGTCGAGATCGCAGGATTGTCAGGACGAATGATGGGTGGGTTGCTGAAGTGTGGATAGATTATGGCGACTAAAGAAGAATTTGCCACCGCCGTGGCGATCGCCCGTAACCACGCGCTCTACAACCCTGCTGTTCCTGGATCCCCAGAATGGGTGTTATGGGAGGCAGGCGTGGTGTGGGGATTGCTGGGGAAAAATTGTCCGCCGAATGCAACGGGTGCAGGGTGGGAGGGGTGGGAGTACGGGAAAAAACTGAAAGAGGTTGAAAATGATGCCTGATAACGTTGCAAGGCTGCCGGATTATTCCCATGCAAAAAAAGAATTGCAGAAAATCGGGGTAGAGGTCTACTTTGATTCAAACGTTCAAATGTACGGAGCCAGGTATCTTAATGGGGTTAATATCTGCTTTAGACAAATGGAGTGTGATTGCTGGTTGGCCGCACTGTATTTTGTGGAATTAAAGGCAGGGAGAACAAACAATACGCATCAACCTTTATCTGGTAAAGCATTCTTTCAAACACACAGAAGGGGCGATCGCTGAATGCGATCGCCC